>CAZCTS010000077.1:0-6459 GCA_964501635.1 uncultured Oscillospiraceae bacterium
TGATCCTGATGGAAAAGGAGATGCTGGGCGTCTACATTTCCGACCATCCGCTGTCCGATGTGTCCGAGAAACTCCAGAGCATCGTCGACATGGACGCGGGGCGGCTGACCGACCCCGAGGAAGACGAGAAGATCGCCGACGGCATGACGGTGACCATGGCCGGCATCGTGACGGGCAAAAAAACACTGATCACGAAAAAGGGTCAGATGATGGCCTTCATCACATTGGAGGATCTGTGCGGCTCTGTGGAGGTCGTCGTTTTTCCCAAGGCCTACGAAAAAGCGGTCGATATCCTGTTGGAAGACAGGATCCTCGTGGTACGGGGAAAGCTGGACACCAAGGCCGAAGGCGCCGCCAAGCTTCTGGCCGATAAGATCTGGCTCTTGTCGGAATACGAAAAAGAAAAGGAAGAGGCCAAAGAGCGGCGCAGAAACGGCAGGCAGAAATCTTCCGACACAGGGCCCAAGAGCTCCATGATCAAGCTGGTCATCCCCGAGACATTCCAGGAGAGCGAAGGACTGCTGGCTTTCCGGGATATTGCCCGGGAATTCCGGGGCGACATGCCCGTTGCGGTTCTGGTGGCCTGCACGGGGAAAAAATATCAACTGGATTACGAGCTGTGGGTCGAGCCCACCGAAGACTTCTTCTGCAAAGTGCGGGAAGTGTTCGGCCAGGATTGCATACGGGCATAGACAGAAAGGACTAACCAATGAAAAGAATCGGGGTCATGACAAGCGGCGGGGACTCGCCGGGCATGAACGCCTGCATCCGGGCCGTGGTCCGGGGAGCCATCTACAACGGGATGGAAGTGTTCGGGATCCGAAGAGGGTACGAAGGGCTGATCGACGGCGAAATCGTGGAGATGGACGTGTCTTCGGTGGCCGACATCATCCACCGGGGCGGAACGATCCTGCGAACCGCCAGAAGCGATCGCTTTCTCACCAAGGAAGGCTTCGCCAGGGCGATCAATATGCTGGAAACCTTTGGGATCGAAGGGTTGGCGGTGATCGGCGGGGACGGTTCTCTGCGGGGCGGCGTGGACCTGACCCGTGCCGGCGTCACGGTGATGGGACTTCCCGGCACCATCGACAACGACCTGCCCTATACGGATTTCACCATCGGCTTCGATACGGCGGTCAACACCGCCTTGATGGCCATCGGCAACATCCGGGACACCTCCTCTTCCCACGGAAGGACCACCGTCATCGAGGTGATGGGGCGCCATTGCGGGGACATCGCCCTGTACGCCGGATTGGCCGGGGGCGCGGAGACCATTCTGGTGCCCGAAGAGAAGCTGGATGTGGCGGGGATCTGCAAAAAACTCCTGATGGGCAAGAATCGGGGCAAGCTCCACAGCATCATCATCAAGGCCGAGGGAGTAAATATGTCCTCGGAAGAGCTTCGGACCCTCCTGGAGGAGCGGACGGGCCTGGAGACGAAAGTGGTGATCCTGGGCTATATCCAGAGAGGCGGAGGGCCAACGGCCAGGGATCGCCTGCTGGCCAGCCGGACCGGGTACCGCGCCGTGGAACTGTTCCGGGACGGCAGTTCCAGCAAAGCCATCGGAGTCCGGGGGGAGGAGATCATCGCCGTGGACATCGCCGACGCCATGAAGACACCCAAGATCTCCAACTCAAAAGAGATCATCCTTCTGTCTGATATCCTTTCGTAGGGAGGGAAAATGGCAATGGACCGGTGGATCCTGCACTGCGACATGAACAGCTTTTTCGCTTCGGTGGAACTGTTGGCCTGCCCGGCACTTCGAAGCCAGCCGGTGGCGGTCTGCGGGAGCCCCAAGGACCGGCACGGCATCATCCTGGCCAAAAACGAAGCGGCAAAAAAGTTCGGGATCAAAACCGCCGAGACCATCTGGTCCGCCAGGAGAAAGTGTCCCGGGCTGGTTCTGCTGCCTCCCCATCACGATCGCTACGAGGAATTCTGCGCCCTGGTCAACAAGATCTACCTGCGCTACACCGACATGGTGGAGCCCTTCAGCATCGACGAGTCCTGGCTGGATGTGACCGCCAGCCTCTCCCACTTCCAAAAGGACGCGGTCCAACTGGCCGACGAGATCCGCGCCGTGGTGAAGCGGGAAACCGAATTGACCCTGTCCGCCGGCGTTTCCTTCAACAAGATATTCGCCAAAATGGGCAGCGACTACAAGAAGCCCGACGCCACCACCCTGATCGACCGGAGCAACTACCGGGATATTTTGTGGCCCATGCCGGTCAGAGAGCTGTTTTTTGTGGGCGCGGTCACCGCCGAAAAGCTCCGGAAAATGAATCTCTTTACGATAGGCGATCTGGCCCGTTCGGATCGGGCCTTCCTGATCGCCGCCCTGGGAAAGCACGGAAGTCAGCTCTACGACTACGCCAACGGCCTGGACGACAGTCCGGTGGCCCGGTATCAAGACAAGAGATCCCTCAAGTCCGTGGGAAACGGGATCACCTTCCGGCGGGATCTGAAGGGAAAAGAAGATATCCGCACCGCCGTCAAAGCCCTGTCCGACCGGGTGGCCGGCCGGCTCAGAGCCCAGGGCCTGCGCTGCGGCGGCGTCAAGATCGACATCAAGGATCCGGACTTTCAGGTGATCTCAAGGCAGGTCCAGCTGGAGCATGCCACCGATTTAGGCGCAGAGATTTTCAAGGCCGCCATGGATCTGATGGAAAGACATTGGCGGGACAGCGATCCGATCAGGCTCCTGACCGTCACCGGAATCCAGCTGGTGAGCGGCGCGGAGGAGGAGCAGCTGAGTCTTTTTTCGATGGACGACCCCCAAAGTGAAAAGCAGAAGGCGATGGAGGAGGCCGTGGACAATATCCGGGAAAAATTCGGCAGACACGCCATCGTGTACGGCGGCTTGATCAACAACAGCCTGGGCATCTCCAAAGGAAAAAACGAGGAAGAAATCGAATACGAGGAAATATAAAACGACTGAAAATAAAGGAGATCGCAGGGAAGAATCATGAAACTACTTCACACGAAACCCAATAATACCGAGAGGGCGGCCGAGTTGTGCGGGAAGCACGGCGTGCCGGGGCTCACCTATGCATTGATCCATCAGGGCGAAATAGGGGAGCTTGGCGCAAGCGGCGTAAAAAACACCAAGACCGGGGCGCCTGTGGATCCTTCCACCCTGTTCGAGGCGGCCTCTTTGACAAAAACCCTTTTCGCGACCCTTGTTTTGCGTCTGGCGGACAGAGGGGTCCTCTCTTTGGATCAGCCGGCGGGCCCTCTGGCTCCTTCCGTGAAGGTGTCGGAAGATCCCAAGATCGATGAAATCACGCCGCGCCAGATCCTGTCCCACGGAGCGGGACTTCCCAATTGGGCCGATAAGCCGCTGCAGTTTCTGTTTGAACCGGGCAGCAGCTACAGTTATTCCGGGGAGGGCTATTACTACCTGCATAAAATTGTCAATCACGTGACGGGGAAGGATTTTGTCGATCACTTCACCGACGAATTTTTCCTGCCCTTGGGCATGTCCGACAGCGCTGCTCTTTGGAACGCCTCTGTGGGGCGCAGGATGACAAACAAGTTCGAAAAGGATGGGACGATGGCTCCTTTGCGGGACTTTGTGGATCTGGGGGGCAACGCGCCGGAGCCGAACGCGGCCTGGTCCTTGTATTCCGGGGCGGCGGACTACGCGAAATTTATGCTGGAAATTTTGAACTACAAGGGAGGTCTTTCCGATGCGATGTTCCGGGAGATGACCAGGCCTCAAAACAAAGCGGGCAACGGGATTTTCTGGGGTCTTGGCTGGGGGATCCCGGCGAGGGACCCCTCGGTGCTCTGGCACTGGGGAGACAATGGGGGCTACAGAAGTTTTGCGGCCATGGACCTGAAAACAAAAGACGGGGCGTGCATCTTCTGCAACAGCAGCGGCGGCACGGATCTTTGCCTGGAGTGGATGGCCGAACTGACGGACGGCGAATTCTGGCAGGACATCGCCGCATTCCTTGAAACGGCGGAATAGCTTCGCTGTGTTGGGCCTTGCGATCAGAATGCTTCGGGATGCGACGAAAAAGGAAAAGGGGATATGGCGAAAATAAGCCTGGAAACGCCGCGGCTGATCCTTCGCGAATATGAATGGGCGGACCTTCCGCTGCACCACGCATTGATCTCGGATCCGGAGATCATGTATTACATTCAGGATGTCTTTTCGCATTCCATGGAAGAATCGGAGGAAAATCTGCGCAGCGCCATCAGCGATATCGAAAACCCGAGCAGGACAAAAGTCTACCTGGTGATCCAGACGAAGCCAGGGGAGTATGTGGGCGGCATCGGCTACACGGTTTCGGAGACAAATCCGGCGGGCAGGAGAGTGGAGATCGGATACTTCACCTATCCGGAATACTGGGGGATGGGCTACGTGACAGAAGCCTTGAGCGCCTTGATCCGTTTCGCTTTCTGTCAGGATAACGTATACAGGATCGACGGCACCTGCATCACTGAAAATATCCGGTCCCGCAGGGTGATGGAGAAGTGCGGAATGGTGTTCGAGGGGGAGCGAAGAAATTTTGAATGGCATCACGAAAAGCTAAAAGGGCGTTATTTGTTTGGTTTGTTGAGAGAAGAGTGGGAGGGGCGGCAAAATGGATGTGAAACAGGCGATCTCGCAACGCAGAAGCGTCAGGAAATTTAAGGATATCCCTGTCGAAGAAGAAAAAATCATCGAATTATTGGAAGCCGCAAGGCTGGCGCCTACGGGCAGCAACACCCAGTCCGGGCGCTTCATCCTGATCCGGGATCCGCACATGCGACAGCAGGTGGCCCTGGTGAGCCACGATCAGAAGTGGATGGCCAAGGCCCCCCTGTTCATCGCCTGCGTGGCGGATGTCCGGGTGCGGATCCCCTCCGGCTCTCTGAAATTGGATGAAAGCAGTCCTGAGTTTGGGCTGAAGCAGTGCATAAGGGATGTGTCCATTCAGAGCGAACACATCGTTCTTCAGGCGGAAGAACTGGGCCTTTCCAGCTGCTGGATCGCCTGGTATACACAGGAAGAGATCCGCCGGGTCCTGAATGTTCCGGAAGACAAATATGTGGTGGCGATCCTGGTCATCGGCTACGGAGCAGAGACGCCGTCTGCCCGGCCCCGCCTGACCCTGGATCAGATCGTGCACGATGAGAAATGGCAGGAGAAAGCATGAGCAATATCACGGAAGAAATAAAAGATTTCCTGATGAAAGAAGGCGCGGACCTGGTGGGCTTTGCCGATCTGTCCGGTGTGGAAGCCCGGGGGTATCCCTTTGGGATCTCCATCGGGATCAGACTCCCAAAACCCGTTTTGGCGGGCATTTACGAAGGGCCCACCCTGGCGTATCACGAAGCGTACAATGCGATCAACGCAAAGCTCAACGCGATCGTCTCCGCCGGAGCCGAATTCCTGATAAAGCGGGGATACCGCGCTCTCGCCCAGACCACAGACAAGGTGATCAAGGAGCCGGAAAACCGGACGAAGCTTCCCCATAAGACGGTGGCCGTGCGGGCAGGGCTGGGTTGGATCGGCAAGAGCAATGTGCTGCTGACGCCGGAATATGGGGGCGCCGTGCGGCTGTCCAGCCTTTTGACCGACGCGCCGGTGGAGCCGTGTTCTCACACGATGGAATCTCTTTGCGGAGCGTGCCAGATCTGCACCCTGGCCTGTCCCGCCGGCGCGATCAAGGGCGCTGCCTGGGCGATCGGGATGGACCGGGACCTGATGTTCGACATGCGCGCCTGCGAAGCCACAGCCATGCGTCTTTCACTGGAGAACTTCGGGGATGGCGAGGCCACCATCTGCGGCATCTGCTTTGCCAGATGCCCCTTTACCCAACGCTATCTGAAAGCGGCGGAAAAAGAAGAATAGAAATCGATCAACGAGATGAAAGAAGAAAGAGGCGCTGCCATCGCAGCGCCTCTTTTGTAGGTGGACATAACAATCGTTATGTTAATTATGCCCTATTCCACCGACTCCAGCGCTTTTTCGAATTCGGAGATGATATCCTCCGAATTCTCCAGCCCGATGGAGAAGCGCAGCTGACCCATGGAGATGCCGGCAGCGTCCATCTCGGCCTTGGAATAGGCGCGATGTGAGGTCTTGGCAGGATAGGAGATCGTGGTGCTTACGCCGGCCAGGCTGGGGACGAACTTGATGGACTCGCAGGCGGCGATAAAGTCGCTGGCGCCCTTTTCGCCTCCCCGGATGTCGGCCGACAGCATGCCGCCGCAGCGTCCTTCCACGAACTGCTTCTGAGCCAGTCCATAGTATGGGGAGGAGGGAAGTCCGGCATAGTAGACCTTTTCGATCTTCGGGTGCTTTTCGAAGAATTCCGCCACTTTCAGCGCGTTTTCGCTGTGAAGTTTTACTCTCATCTCCAGCGTCTTGATGCTGCGGGCCAGGAGCCAGGCGTCGAAGGGGCTCATGATGTTGCCGTACAGGGAGTTCATCCTGTGGAGGATGGGGAGATTCTCTTTGTTGGC
>CAZCTS010000078.1:0-6455 GCA_964501635.1 uncultured Oscillospiraceae bacterium
CTATGACCAAGGGATCACGCTGAGCAACATCATGGTGACCTTTAATCTTAACGGTTATACATTGAATGTGGCCAATGCTGATGAATACGGCAGCGCGCTGGATGTAAACAGCGGAGGAAGTGTCGCTCTTTCAGGAAACGGCGCTCTGAATGTGACAGGACCGGTTGGCGGTTATGGCGTGACCGTACAATCAAGCTCTTCTGCAACGGTCACGAATGCATATGCTAACGGACCGGACAGCGTAGCCGCTCACGCTTACGGCAATTCCTCGCTGGTCGTTTTACAGGATGTAGTAGCCACAGGCGTCCGAAGCATTGGCGTCCATGCTCAGAGCAGTTCTGTAATTGAAGCCAGAGGAAATGTAAGCGGAGGCAATCAAGGCGTGTGCGTCTCCGGCGCGACTGCCATAGTTATCGGCAATGTCGAAGCCAACGGCCTGGATATGATCGACCAACCCGAAGGCATCGGCGTCAATGCGTATGATGGGATTATTGAAGTGGGCGGGAATGTGACATCCAACCGGGTAGGAGCAATGATAAGAAACGGCGGCAGCATTCAGATTGAAGGCACGCTCACCTCCCCTGATTATATCCAGTTCAACGATGACCCTGCTGTCACTATCAATGATGATGTCACGCCGACTACAAAAGCCGGTTATCGCACATATCAGCTGGACGAAAACACGGTATGGGTCAAGGCTGAAGCAGCGCCAGCAGGCTCCCCTGCTCCGTCAAACCGCCGCCCGGCCTACACGGCCGATATTCGGGGAGAAGATGGTACCGGAAAAGTACTTGCGATTGCAATCAGGAACGATGTGGCGACTGTTTTCGTTGAGGAGGATCTCTGGTCGGCCGGATCCCAATCCAAAACCGTCCTCTCAATGCCTTCCCTGAACGGCATCGACGCCTTCTCGGCAGGGATCTCGGTCGCGGACTTGTCTACCAGCGATGCATCGGGCATGCTCACGCTGAAAACTGACGCAGGCAGCGTCACAGTACCCTCGAACATGCTGACCGGAACAGTCGATGCGCTGGGAACGCGCGCGCAAATTTCCATTGCACGGGTCGACAAAGAAAAACTGCCGGAGCATGTCCGGGATGCCATCGGAGACCGACCGGTCATCCAGCTTTCGCTGGCCATCGACGGCAGGCAGACTGAATGGAGCAACCCGAACGCGCCGGTATCCGTTTCGGTTCCTTACAAGCCCTCGGCTGACGAGCTGAAAAACCCGCTGAGCATCGTCATCCGGTACATCGACGGCAGCGGAAACATCGTTTTCGTTCCCAACGGCCATTACGACCCCGCAAGCGGAACCGTAACCTTTACCACCACCCATTTCAGCTATTATGCCGTAAGCTATCACCATCTGAGCTTCCAGGATGTGGCGGAGGATGCTTGGTACTTTGAGCCGGTTTCCTATCTCGCCGCAAGAGAAATTACCATCGGGTCCGGGGAACAGACTTTCAGCCCGGATTCGAAGGTGACAAGAGGACAGTTTATAACCATGCTGATGAAGGCTTTCGGCATATCCCCCGACTTGGATTCTGCGGATAACTTCGCGGATGCCGGCAACACTTATTATACCGGGTATCTGGCTGCGGCCAAACGACTCCAAATCGCGGCCGGGAGCGGAAACAATCTGTTCGGGCCGGCGAAAGAGATCACCCGGCAGGAGATGTTCACTTTGTTGTACAATGCTCTCTGGGCAGTCGACAAGATGCCACAAAGCGGTTCAGAGAAACCGCTCGCCCATTTCAGCGATGCCGGGCAACTCGCCCCATGGGCAACAGAGGCCGTGGGGCAGCTGGTAAATCAGGGTCTCGTCCAAGGGAGCCACGGTATGCTGAAACCCATCGACACCAGCACCAGAGGAGAAACGGCACAGCTGTTGTATAATTTTCTGGCCGAATAGTTAAAAAACAACAAGACCACACGAAGGTTTTTCCTTCGATGTGGTCTTTGTTTTTGCTTCGTTCGACGGGAACCGCTCAAATATTATGTTATGCTTTCCTGACCTGCACCAGGTTGGTGTGCTGGGGGTTGCCCTTGGCCAGGGGCGTGGGTCTGGAGGAGGTGAGCACGTTGATGCAGCCCCGCTCGTCGGCGCCGTCGGAAGCCGGACGGAACCATCCGCCTTCGCTGAGCGCTGTCACGCCTTTCATGATCCGGTCCGTCGCCAGGGCCGGGATGCGCACGCAGCCCCTATCATTGAACACTTCGATCAGATCGCCGTTCCTGATCCCCCGCTCCGCGGCATCCTCCGGGTGGATCCACAGGACCGGCGGTTCCATCTCCTCCATGAGTGGATTGTTTTCGTGGATGGAGTGACAGCGTCTTTTCGTGTGGTAACCGATCAGCTGAAGCGGATATTTTTTCTTTAAGGGGTCCTCCGGTCCTTCGGCGCAGGCCACATACCGGGGCAGTCCCGGGATCTGCTGCGGATCTCCCATATCGTAAAGGGTCTTTGAGAAGATCTCGATCTTTCCCGAAGGCGTGTCGAAGCGCCCTTTCCCCTCGATGATATCCTTGAACGCGATGTGCAGGTCGCCGGCTTCGAAAACGAAACAACCGGCCCTTCTGAATTCGTCAAAAGGCGGCAATTCCGGCTCCGAGCGGCGGGTCTCCTCGTACAGCGCCCGCATCCACTCATCCTGAGTGGCTTTTCCCTCGGTAAAAGCCTCCTCCCTGCCCAGACGGGCCGCCGTTTCCCGTATCCATTCGTATTCGAAGCGGCATCCGAACAGAGGCTCCATGCAGCGTTGGTTGTACAGCAGGTAGTTGTCCGTCACCCAGGGCGGCACGATGTTGTCCACCTCAAAGAAGGAAGGCGCCGGCAGCAGGAGGTCGGCGAACAGGGCGCCGGAGGTCATGAACAGGTCGGAGACCACCAGCGTCTCCACTTTGCGCTCATCCGACAGCAGCCGGACGGTTTCGTTGACGTTGGAATGCTGGGTGAGCAGAAGACCGTTGGCCAGATTGAAGATGAGCTTGATGGAAGAATCCAGCTTTTCCACGCCCGTAATGCCGTCTTCCCGGGGCGTCATGCATGGCCCGTCCTCCACCGCCTTCGTCCAGAGAAACGAGGGGATGGCGCCTTTATAGGGATTGTCGACGGCCGAAAAATCCGGCAGCAGATGCGTCGGGGTCCAGGGCGTGCCGCCGCTGCTCCCCCCGCTCTTCCCCACGTTCCCGGTGAGGCAGGCCAATGCGGCCATGCTGCGGTAGAACTGCTCGCCGTTGCCCGTGCGCTGAGGAGCCAGACCGGGCATCAGACAGGCCGGTTTCGTCCGGGCGTATTGCTCCGCCAGGCGCCGTATGCTTTCGGCGGGAACCCCGGTGATCTCATGGGCCCATTCGGGCGTTTTTTCCACGCCGTCCTTGCTGCCGGACAAATACGAATGGTAGCTCTCGCCCGCGGGAACGCCTTCCGGCATGTGGTCCTCGTCGAAGCCCAGACAGAATCCATCCATAAAGGCCTGGTCCTGGAGCCCGTTTTTCCAGATATACCAGGCCATGGCGTCGGCCAGGGCCGAGTCCGTGGAAGGCTTGATCGGGATCCATTCGTCCGCGTAGGTGAGCACGGACTCGCTTTTTCTGGGATCGATCACCACAATGGGAATGCCCTTCTCTTTTGCGCGGGTCAGCCGCTGGTTGTAGAAAGGCCCGTAGTGGTTGGCGGAAGGATTGTGCCCCCAGAGGATGATCATGCCCGCGTTGAGCATGTCCTCCTCTGTATGCCCACATTCCACCGTTCCGTACACGTAGGGCATCACATAATTGGCGCAGGCGGCACTGTAATAATTGTAATAGTTGAGACTGCCGCCTTCCAGTCCCAGGAGCCGCTTCATAAAACGGTCGCCCCTGAGCAGCGCCGAGACCCCGGAGGCCGGGCTGACATAGCGGGAGGAAGGACCGTAAGCTTGTCCGGTCCTGCGGATCTCGCCGGCGATCCTCTCCGCCGCCGCTTCCCAGCTGATCCTGCGGAACCTGCCTTCGCCCCGCTTTCCGGCCCGCTCCATGGGATAGCGAAGCCGGTCCGCCGTCAGGAAGGTCTGCCGGTAGGCCCGCCCCCTGGCGCAGCCGGTAAAAGGCATCACCGAGGTGTCCGGCGTGATCTCCAGCACACAGCCTTCCTGCACTCTGGCGCTCATCAGGCATTTGGCGCCGCAGTCGTTGAAGCTGGCGATGGCCACCTGCCTTTCCGCCTCCAAAGGCAAGGGTTTGCCTTTCTGCCAGCCCTGAGAGTCGAAGACCGGCAGCGGCGGGCCGGATGCGACTGACATGTCCACGGAATGCCCCCGGACCGCATCGCTCATGATGCCGCAGAGGGAGCGGATCTCAGGGTGGTCGCTGTGGGCCAGGAGGCCTTCCCGGACCAGGCGCACCGTATCCACCGTGAATTCCCGGATAAAGTTTTCGGATTCTCCGTCGAAGCTTCCTGCTTCCCGAAGAGCGCACCAGGCCAGGTACTCCAGGAATCGAAACTGCTGGCCGATATAATCCGGCGGGTTTCCGTCCATAGGCGCCGCCTCGTAGCCGCATCGCTTATAATAGCGGATCACCTGCAGGGTCGCCTGGTTGCACAATTCCCGGGTCCCGGTCTTTGCGCAGGAAGCCCAGAGGAGCACGTCCACATCGGCCCGGGTGCCCTTCAGCAGATCGTCGTAGTCTTCTTGAGAAATCGTCGAGGCGATGCCCAGACAGCCCGACGCCCCGCGCCACTGCTCCAGGCTTTCAAAAAAGCTCCGGAGGCAATGCCACAGGATATATCTCTCTGCCAGGGTATTCGATTTTTGGACCATGCCGCTCCTTCCCGCGCTCAAGGCTCAGCGCCCGCTCAGATTTTCTTTGACCCTCGCTTCGGCCATGCTTATGTCGTTGTGGAACGCCTGCTCTTTCAGCGCTTCGTATTCCTTCAGGTCGTCGGCCATCACGCCGGCCCACTCTTTGGCAAAGCCGCCGTTCACGATGTTTTCGTACTGCTCTTCCAGGAATTTGCGGATCGGCGCCGTGTCCACTTTTCCAAAGCGGGACAGCTGACCGTACTGGCTGGTGCGGGAATGCATGGGCAGCTGCTTAAAGAGCCCCACATCCGCCATTTTTTCCATCATGACCGCCGGTTCCTTGGAAAGATAAAGTTCCGTCAGAATCGCTTCCGGCGAATGGCCTTTTTCGGTAAAGAGTTTGAATGCTTCGTTGATCACATTCATGATCAGGGGCCAGACGGCCTGCTCGGACATCAGGTCCAGGTAGGTCTCTTCGTTGAAGGTGACCTCGATGGCGCCGGCCTTGGTGGAGCCCAGAGCTTTGGCCAGCCCCAGAGCCACTTGTTTGGCCTTGCCGCTGGCATCCTGCTGCACCACCACGAAAGTGGGAAAGCCTGTGCCGTTTTCGTAGGTCTCGCGGACGCCTTTGCCTATCATCCGGGGCGCCACCATGATCACATCCAGGTCTTTTCTGGGCGTGATGAACCCGTAGGTAATGTTGTAGCCCGAGGAGAAGTTCACCGCGTCGCCGGCTTCCAGGTACGGCTCGATCTCTTCCAGATAGATCTTCGGCGCCACTTCGTCGGGGATCAGGATAAAGACGATATCCGCCTGTTTGGACGCTTCCGCGATGGGGTATACCGAAAATCCGTCCTCGTTGGCCTGGGTCCAGGACTCGTCCCGCACGCTGCCGATGATGATGCGCTTGACGCCGGAGTCCCGCATGTTCAAAGCCTGGGAGCGGCCCTGGTTCCCATAGCCGATGATGGCGATGGTTTTGTCTGTCACAAAGCCCAGATCTCCGTCTTTGTCGTAATAGATTGCAGCCATTTTATTTCCTCCTTTAAAAAAGCAAGGCGGACGCTTCCGTCCGCCGCTGTTGTCTAATGGCCCAGCACTTCCACAGCGATGCCCGCTTGTTCGAATTGCAATCGGATCCAAGCCAGTCGCTCAGTGGAAGGCGGCTCGAACACTTCGGCGACCTCTCCTATCCTTTCGGATTTGGATACTCCAAGTGTATGATACGGCAAAAGGGTCACCCGCTGCAACCTGTTTCTCCGAAGAAAAGCCGCAGTCTCCAGGATCACCGAGTCGGTGTCGTTGTATCCGCTGATCAGGGGCATCCGGATGGTGATCTTTCCGCGGATATCATCCCGGGCCGCCAGGCTTTCCAAATTCTCTAGGATCCGGCTGTTGTCCACGCCGGTGCCTTCCAGATGCTTCTCCGGCAGGATGCACTTCATATCGTATAGGATGTCCTTTACGGCGGGATCGGAAGCCATGGCTGTCAAGGCCTGAGTGTCCCCGTAGCCGGAAGTGTCCAGGCAGACGTGGATCCCTTTTCGGCCGGCTTCTTGAATGATCTCCTGAACAAAGGCCGGCCGCGACAGCATTTCACCGCCGGAAACGGTGATTCCGCCCCCGGTGTGGTCGTAAAAGCCTTTGTCCTTCTCCGCTTCCGCCACGATC
>CAZCTS010000079.1:0-6439 GCA_964501635.1 uncultured Oscillospiraceae bacterium
GACGCTTCCGGGAGCCAGCGAAGACTGGTCCTGATCCACGCCGATCGCCCAGAAGCCTTGCTCCTGTGCAGCCTGGATGAGGCCGATCCCGCAACCGCCCGCGGCGTGATAAATAACGTCCGCGCCCTGGTTGTACTGGGCCAGCGCGTTTTCTTTGCCTGCGGCGGAGTCGTCGAAGGACTGGGTGTAGGCCACGAAAACTTCAGCTTCCGGATTGGCCGCTTTTACGCCTGCCTGATATCCGTACTGGAACTTCTCGATGGTGGGGAACTGCATTCCGCCGATGTAGCCGACTTTGTTGGTTTCGGTGGTGAGTCCGGCGGCGACGCCAACAAGGAAGGAACCTTCCTGTTCGCTGAAGGTAAGGCCGGCGACGTTCGCTGGTTCCACCACGTTGTCGATGATCGCAAACTGCTGATCAGGATACTGGGCTGCAGATTCTGCAACAACGCTGCCCAGAAGGAAGCCTACGCAAACGATCAGGTCCGCGCCTTCTTCCACCGCGGCGGCGATGTTGGGGGAATAGTCGTCTGCAGTGGCGGATTCAAGAACGCTGTATTCCACACCGAACTCTTCCGCAGCCTGCAGCAGGCCTGCATAGGCCATGTCGTTGAAGGACTCGTCGCCCAGACCGCCGGTATCGGTGATCATGACGATCTTCTTGACGGGCTCTTCCACATCTGTGCCGCCGCCCCCGCAAGCTGCCAATGCGAAGACCATAGCCAGAACCAATAATATACTGATTGTTTTTTTCATGTTTTCTCCTCCTAAGTAGTTAAAATAACCCTTCGGACATTATACAATACCCTTTGTCAAAAACATAGATGCCGAAGGAAAATTTATCCTACACACACTCTGTTTATGATCGGCCTATATGACTGTGACCGGATAAAAGCCTAGTTCCAGGGCCAAACAGCGCAATTTTTCCATCGTTTCCCCGTCGGGGACCTTGATTTCCCTCAAATACTCTTTTCGCACGCCCTTTGGGCGGTACTTGATCAGTTTGTATGGGACTTGGTCCAAAGATTCGGGTCCGGCAGCCCGGGAGACCAGGTCCGCCATGGTCTGAATGCAGGCTTCCGCTTCCCCGGGATCCCCAAAGACCACGGTCCGGATCTCGGCCAGCTTTCCCGCTTTGGCAAGCAGGGCAGCCTGGGCCAGGACAGGCGCGGAGGGGGCGCCGGTGAGCGCCCGGTGGGCGCTCTCGCCGACGGCCTTGATGTCCAGCAGGACGCCGTCGACGACGGGCAGGACTTTTTCGTAAGAGAGGCTCCCGTTGCTGTCCAGCAGGCAGGAAAAGCCCTGCCCGAACCGGCGCTTCGCTTCCCTGCAGACCTCATAGACAAATTCCTCGTGGAGCATGCACTCTCCCCCGGAGATGGTGAGGCCTCTGATAAACGGCAGACAGGCGCCCACCCGGTCCAGCACCTGTTCCACGCTCAAGATCTGAAGCGTCTCCGGCCGTCCCTGTGGATCGATGGTCTCCGGATTGTGGCAATACTTGCAGTCGAAATTGCAGCCCTGAAGAAAGATGGCCGCCCGGTTTCCCGGTCCGTCCACTGCGCTGGAATCGATGATCTTTACAACCGGTGCCGTAAGCATGGTTCCTCCAAGGACAAGCGGCATGCGATCTGCCGCTTCTATTTTAAAGCTCTCTGACTTTTCGTTGTTCCACTTTGCTCTTTTCCACGGAGCGCATGCCCAAGATCACCGTGTCGTTGAGCACCGGCTGTTCTTTTTTAAGCGCTTCGATGTCGGACCGCTTGACCAGGTAGCCGGTGATCCGGATCACGTCGCTGTCGGAGGTATAGGTGGAAATATAGCGCATCCCCACCTGCAGCGCCCCTTTAAATATATCCAGCACTGCCTTTGGATTCTTCTCCGCCGTGATGTCGAAGGGGAAAATATCACCGGTCCCGGAAGGAAAATACTTGTGATACAGGCTGCAGTGGCGCAGATGGTCGTAGAGGGGGATCTCTTCCCCGATGGGGATACGGGTGCCCGGGCTGATGCCCGAGTCGCTGTCGATGCCCACCTGGGCGTGGAGCATAAACCGATGGTCATAATACGGACAATAGGGGTTTTGATGGGCCTGGACCCTGTTGTAGATCAAGTCCATGATCTCCAGTCCCAGCTCGTCCGCCTTCGGATCCGATCCGAAGCGCCCTTTGATCCCTTCTTTGGCCAGCAGATCGTTCACCGCTTCGGCCAGGCCTACCAGTCCAAAGAGGCCGTTGAAGCGGTCCGGACTGATCCAGCCTTCCCTCGCCAGAAAACTTGTGGAAAAGAAGGGGGTCTCTTCTACAAGGAAACGGATCTTCTCGTCCATGAACGCCAGCATGGCGTCGATGGCCTTGGGCAGATTTTTTTCCAGGAACTGTTTTTTGCCGGAGGAATCGTAGGCCACCCTGGCCAGAATGATGCGGCTCAGCGTAAAGGCGCCGCCGCCGATGGGCAGCCCGTTGTAGCAGCTGGCGATGCCGTAGTCCCGGCCCAATTCTTTGAGAAACATCCGGTGGTTGGCAAAGCTGGGCTTGGCGCAGTCCAATGCGGTCTGGACGCAGCGGAGGGCGAACTCCTCCTCCGTGATATCCGGATCGTAGAGCAGGGTAAGATTGGGCGTGGAGTCCTGCAGCTCTCTTTCCGCCCGCAGGATCAAGTCCCCCGCCCGGCTGGCTTTCGGACCGATATTGGCGTGGCAGAAGCTGTCCGTGACGGTCCGGTCGATGTGGCGGAGAAATCCCCTGATCAGCCGGTAAGCGCTTTCTTCTCCCTTTTCCTGAATTTCTTTCAAAACAAAGGGTTCCAGCAGCTCGTCCAGACGGCCGATAAACACCGGGAAATGGGTTACCGAAGGCACATTATGGTAAACAGCCAGGAGCCCCATAGTGGCGTCGTACAGATCTTTAGGGGGATCCAGCCGCAGAAACGCGCAGCCCTTCTCCATAAAGACCCGGTAATCCGGCAGAATATAGCGGGGCACATAGGTGACCCTTCCTTCGTTCAGGTCGCAGACCCAGCCCTTCTCCTTCAGTTCAAAGAAGCGCCGGGGCGCCTCTCCCGGCAGGTCCAGAAGGTCCCTTCCCGCGGAGGACAGGGCCATCATGGTCTGCTCGTGGGTCAGTGTTTTATCTTGAATGATGTTCCATGCATTCTGACGATGCGCTTGCAGCGTTCTCATCGTAAACCTCACTTTCTCCGCAGAAGGATCTGCGTATTACAGGGCTATCATAAAAGGAACCATCACCGGGACAAACACCGACACGATGTTTCCCATGACCATTCCATAAAAAACCAGCCTTTGATCCCCCGTGACGGCGGCGGCCGCTATGGAGGGATTCATGGCCGCCGAACCGGCCAGACTGATCAGCTCCGGCGCTTTGAACTTTTCCCATAGGACCGGGATCAGAAACAGCGCGGCCATCTCCCGGAAGAGACAATAGGTAAAAGTGACCACAGATAAAGACGGCGAGTAATCGAACACCAGCCCGGTGGACAGAGAATACCAGCCCATGCCGGAAGCCGCAACCAATGCGTCCTTGGCGGACAGCGGAAGCAGCGGGGAGACGATCCACACCATCAAGAGCGTGCCGGCGATGGTGGCAAACGCATAGGCGATGATCTGCCAGCCGGCGTGCTTCAGCTCCTTGAGAAAATCCTGTTTTCCCATGTCGATGCTGGCCATCAGGGTCATCAGACAGAGACAGGTCATGATGACGGCCCCGCTGACAGAGGAGATCCCCTGCAACCAGCCCAGTCGTCCGATCCCAAAGCCGGCGGCCACAAACAGCAGCATCCACTTAATCATCCGCCCCATCCTTTCGGAGCTTGTCAAAACGGCGCCTCAGGAAGTATACGAGCAGAAAGGAACCCAGCATGGCGGCAAGCGCGACCACGATCCCCAATAAACCCATTTCCGCCATGGAATGGACCACCGCTTCGTCGCTGCCCAGCTGATGCCCCAGGGCGAACAGCAGGGCAAACAGCAGAACTTTCTGGGCGCGGGCCCGAAACCGGCTCTTTGCCGGGATCCAGTCCAGCCTGGATCCGGCCAGGATCCCGACGATCATAATGATCCCAAAGACCAGCATCAGCATGACTATGTAAGACCCCCCTGATCCTCTGCGGCCCGGTTGAGGCAAAGGACGATGGCCCGGGCCACCGTCCGGGCGTAGCGGTCCGGATAGTCCGGGCGCAGCATCACCTGCCGGTCCTCCGGGTTGGAGAAAAAGCCTCCCTCCACGATCACCGCGGGCATGCGGGTCTTGTTGAGCACCGCGTAGGCGCTCTGGGACAAAACCCCCCGGTCCGCCAGGCCAACGTGAAGCAGGAACTCCTCCATAATGCTGTTTGCCAGGCTCTTGCTGCCCAGGACGTATCCATCTTCTGAGGATTTTGCGTAGTAGAAGATCTGGGTGCCCTTTGGCACGGCGGTATTGGCCGCATTGTTGTGTATCGAAACGTACAGATCCGCGCCGGTCTGGTTGGCCAGCACCGGCCGCTCCTGGAGCCCCAGGGTCCGGTCATCCCGCCGGAGCATGTGGACGCTGAGGCCCGCTTCGGCCAGATACTTCTCCAGCGCAAGCGCCGTGGCAAGGTTGAAGTCTTTTTCGTGAAGCGTACGGCTTCCGTCGATCACAAGGCATCCCGGATCTTTGCCTCCGTGGCCCGCATCGACCACCACCTGCCTTCCGGCCATGCGCCAGTCCAATGCGGGGATCTGAATATCCTTTGCCCAAATATCCTCTTCTTCTCCTTCTTCTTCCAAGGGCGGGTCAGGCTCTTCAGCCGGCGTCTCCCCGCCGCCGGGGAGGGCAAACTCGACAAACAGAAGGCTTGCGGCGCTGTCGAGCCGGGGCATGCCGGTCTGCCGCTGCAAAAGATCGAATACGATCCGCACGGTATCGGCGTCGAACTGGGCATAGCGGATCTGACTGAAAATCCCGTTGTCCGAGGGCAGACTTCCGCTGCCTCCCGGGACAGCGCCCATGTCCAGACGGGCGTTTTGGATGTTCACCACGAAACGGTCCGGTCCTTCGTAGGCGGCGGTCTTCCACACGGGCTCCGATCCCGAAAAGGTTACTTGGGCAGCGGCTGCGCCTTCTGCCGAAGAGATCGAAATGTTGTTTATAACAGTCCGCTCCGGCTTGGGTGTTTCCAGGATCACCGTGCGGCTCTCCGGATCCCAATCCACAAAAAAACCCAGGGCTTCCGCAGCAAAGCGGACCGGGATAAACACCCGTCCTCCCGGAAGGATCCGGGCGGGCACTTCCATCGTGTTTTCCTGTCCGTTCACTTTGACCACCGGATCGTCCACGGTCAGCAGCACCTCGGTCTGGCTGTAGGAAACGCAGACCTGCCTCTGCTGGGGGTCCCACTGCACATCGGCTCCCAGGGCTTCGAAGACCGCCCGGACCGGAACCAGGGTGCGTCCCTGGGCGATCACCGGCGCCACGTCACTTTGAACGGGGGCGCCGTTCAGCGTCAGGGCGACCGGGCTTTCGGCAAAGGCGAAAGCAGAGAACGATGCAAACAGCAGTGCTGCAGTCAAAAGTCTTCTGAAAGTGCTGCGCAAAACGTCCCCCCTTGTCTATCCCAATGAGCCTGCAAAAAGAAAAGGCTTTTGCTCTTTTGAGCAAAAGCCCTTGGTTGGTGGGAAGTATTGGACTCGAACCAACGACCTCTTGCTTGTCGAGCAAGCATTCTAACCAGCTGAACTAACCTCCCTCAGTCTGGTAGTTATTGTACCGTAACCATTCGTCGATTGCAAGCCATAATTTAGAGTTGTATCACCGAAATGCCAAAGCCGCCGAAGACGTCGTAGACCTTGACGGCAGCCCGGCGGGCGGGTCCTGCGAAAAATTCCGTCTCCACGGCCAGATCCGACCTTTCCCTGGCAAACCACTGCTCTGCCTGAAAATTTTTCCCGTCGTAATTCCGGTCGATGCACCAGTAATCCACCAGCGCCAGAGGGTCCTGGGACTGCAGCCTTTCCAGGGAAGCTTGCTCCGGAGCGGGGACCGGCAGGCTGCGGCAGTCCCGGACATACTCCTGCAGCGTCACTTTGCACAAGGTCTCTTCCGACACATTAGCCAACACCTCCAGTTGAGTCTTGACCGCTGCGGACGTTCCGCTGTCCTCCCTGGCGGAAACACAGTAAGAAAAGGACGCGCCCAGAGTGGTGAGCCGTTTCCGGGAGGCGGCGATGGCCATCAAACTGTTGTCGCATACCATAAAGCGGCGGCCCAGCCGGTGGGCGGCGGCAGCCAGGGTCCCGGAGCCGGCAAAAAAGTCGGCGCACAGATCCCCCGGTTTGGTGCAGCTTTCCAGAAGGATCTCCAGCAGGCGCTCCGGCTTCTGCGTGGCATAGCCGGTGCGCTCCCGGGCGGTGCGGCCCACCATGTCCACTTCCAGCACATCCTTGCGGTTGACCATGGTG
>CAZCTS010000080.1:0-5224 GCA_964501635.1 uncultured Oscillospiraceae bacterium
ATACTGGCTTCGCTGCCGGAAAGGCCCGAGGCGGAGGCGGCCATCAGGATATTCGTGGGGCCGATGCTTACGCCCACGGAGCCGGCTATGGACTGCACGGCGGCCATAATGTATGGATCGACGGCCAGATTTTCGGCGATGGAGACCTGAAACTTCCCGAAGATCACGTTGGAATTCGTGTTGCTGCCGGTGATAAAGCTGCCCAGGACGCCAAAAAAGGGCGCCGCCAAGGGATAAAAGTTTCCCGTGATCGCAGCCACCGAGGCGGCCAGGGTGGCCGTCATGCCCGAATCCATCATCACCAGGGCCATGCCGATCAGGCAGAACAGCGTGATCGTGGTCTTGATATTTTTTTTGACGGTCATAGCCGTTACGGACCGGAGCTTCTCCTTAGAAAAGAGGCCGATGCGGCGATAGCGAAGCATGGCGATAGCCGAGGCGGCCATCAGGATCGGCGCCGGGTGCCCAAAGAGCTTGATTTTGGCGTAGGCTTGCTCCGCTTTCACAAAGTGGCCCAAGGCTGTGGTGTATTCGGGAAAATTGAAGGCCAGGTGGAATTGGTCCAGCTTCAGGACCTGGAACAACAGAGACAGCGCGATCACCACGATATAGGGCAGCAAGGAATCCAGCAAGGTCAGCCGGCTGCGGTAAAGGGTGCCGGCTTTTCCCGGTTTTTCCTTGAATCGATAGAGCAGATACATGGTGACCGAGCCGGACAAGGCCCCCAGCAGCCCCACCACGGAAACCAGATCCAGGCCCACGGCCAGAGCCATGACCGGAACCATCACCGCCGCCGAAGGCAAGATGTAGAAAAGACCTTTCTTGAGAGCGGGCAGGCCGCCATAGATGAACGAGACCATCATGCCGGTCATGAGCATAGCCACCAGATCGAAGAGGACCATGGCAAAACCGATGCGCTGCTGGTCCAGGCCTGTCACCAGAAATATCGTGAAGTAAGAGGATCCCATGGAGCCGAAGCTGACGGACCAGGAGTGTCCCAGGAGCACCGCAGCCACGGATTTGAGCGGGTCGAAGCCCAGGTGGATCAGGATCGGCACCACGATGATCACCGGCACGCCGAAGCCCGAGATCCCCTGAAGCACCGAAGAAAAGAGCCAGGCCAGCAGCAGGAACTGCATGAAAGGGTCTTTGATAAAGATCACGATATTCTTATTGATCACATCGATGGCGCCGAACTCCAGGACCGTGTGGTAGAGGAAAACGGCGGCCCAGATGATCAGCAGCACGTAGACCGCCAGGGAGGCGCCTTTTCCCAAAGCGATCCCGAGGCCCCGGCTGTCCATCCCGAAAAAAAAGAAGGCCGAGGCCACCGCCACCAGGATCGAAAGCCCGCCCGCCCGGGAAGCCGGCAGCTTGAACAGCAAAAGACAAGACAGCAATGTGATCAAAGGCAGCAATGAATAGATCGTCGACATAAATTCCTCTTCTGCAGGGATCACCAGATCCCCAATAAGCGTTGCATGACCAGACTGACACAAGCGATGGAGATCCAGCAGCACAGACCCGCCAGGATCGGTTTTCCGCCGCTCCGGATCAATTTGACGATATCCGTGTTGAGCCCGATGGCCGCCATGGCCATCACGATCAAAAACTTGCTCAGGGTCTTAAATGGCGCAAATAAGGCGGCGGGAACCCCAAGGGCGGCCCCCAGGGTGGCGGTCACCGAGGCCAAAACGAAAAAAAGAATAAAATACGGGAATATTTGCTTCAGCTTTACTTTGGCGCACTTTCCCGCCGTCTTTTTTGTCCGGTAAAAGGCCAATGCCAGGGTAATGGGTATAATGGCAAGCGTCCGGGTCATCTTGACCACGGCGGCCGTATCCAGGGCATTGGAGCCGTGAAGGGCATCCCAGGCGCAGGCCGCCGCCGTCACAGAGGACGTGTCGTTCACCGCCGTTCCGGCAAACAGGCCAAAGCCATAATCCGACATGCCCAAATGTCCGCCCAAAGTTGGAAATATAAGGGCGGCGAGCACATTGAACAAAAAGATGACGGAAATGGACTGGGCGATCTCCTCGTCCCCGGCGTCGATCACCGGTGCTGTGGCGGCGATGGCCGAACCGCCGCAAATCGCCGATCCGACCCCGATCAGGATCGAAATTTTATCGGGCATGCGCAGCAGCTTATACATCAAAAATGCCGCGGCCAAAGCGGCACTGATCGTGGCAAGGATGATCGGCAGCGAGGTCAATCCGGTGGAAGCGATCACCGACAGGTTCATTCCAAATCCCAGCAGGATCACCGCATATTGCAGGATCTTCTTGGATGTGAAGGAAATGCCGGGTTTCAATCTACCCTTTTCCTTGATCAGCAAGGCTGCGACCATTCCGATCAGAATGGAAAACACCGGCCCGCCCACCACCGGGACAAGTGTCCCCAGCAGGAATGCGGGGATCGCAATGGAAAGACACAGTGCTATGCCGGGCCCTTTTGATTTGATCCAATCCAACGTGCGCTCCAAATTATTCCTTCCAAAAGTGATCCTTCATTTCACAGAATGATTCGTCTATCAAGCCAGCGATGTTATCATATACTATAATGCCTAATGGTTCAAAGCAATATTTCGTTCTCTAAATCGGCGTTTCCCACAACAAAGAAAGAGCCCGGCCGACCGGGCTCTTTCTTCTTTTGAATAGACTCTGCAAAGTCTGCCTCTCGGCAGTATGGAGACTTTACATGGTCAATATCCTGTGCAGGATCACGGCGATCTCCGCCCTGGATACGCTGCTGCTGGGATTCAAATATTTGCCGCTGCCTTCGATGATGCCCGCTTGAACGAGGGCGCGGAAAGCCTCTCTGGCGTATTCCGGGACCTTATCCTTGTCCTTGAACGGAATCAGATCGTCGTCGTCTCCGTCCTCCAATTCGATGTCAGCCACATCCAGCGCTCGAAGGATCAAAACCATCGCATCCTGCCGGGACAGTGCGGATCTGGGATTGAACCTCCCGTTTGACCCCTTTGTGATCCCCAGCTTTTTCGCAGCGCCGACGGCCTCATAATAATAGTCGTCCTCTTCCACGTCGGAAAAATTGTCTTCAAAATCCCCGTCGATGTCGAATGCCCTGGAGAGCATCATCATAAAGTCTCCCCGGGAAATACTGGCCTGCGGATTATAGTACCCTGTGCCGTCTCCCAGCAAAATGCCTCCATCGTACAGGTAATCGATGGCTTCGACCGCCCAGAAGATGTTCTTTTTCACATCGCTGAAATGCTCCGAATCCTCGGATTCTTCGTCATCCTCTTCCTCATCCTCTTCTTTATCCTTGTAAGCGTCGTCCTCTGCGCCGGTGTCCCGCACTTCGATCGTCAACATGCCCCAGTAGGTCGTATGGTTTGCGGTGTATCCTGTATAGGGGATAGACACCGTGCCGGAAAAATCCTCTGCGGGCACGAAAGAGACGCGGGAAATATTCGGATAGGTGTCTGTGTAATATTTCGTGGTCTCCAGGACTTTGGCTTCATAGAGCGCGGGTGACGTGTAATCAAAGTACAATACGCCCTTGCCCGCAGAAGGAAGCTCGAATTTTACATAGGACAATTCTCTTCCGTTCGCCTCGCTGAAGAGATCCGAAAAATAAGTCGGCGAAAGCCGGACCGGCATGTTCTCGTCAATCGTGTATTTGGGATTCCCGGCGTCTGTGGATTCCTCCACCGTGATCTCCAGGACAGCCGTCCCGACGGATCCTTCCCCGCCGTAAGCGTAGGCCGTGACGACATAGGCAACTTCGCCCGTATCGTCGGGAACGAACGTCAATTCCCCGTCCTGAATTTCCTCCATGTCGATCCGTTCGGCCAAGGCGCTGTCATCTTCGAGCTTCAACGCGCCGAAGGCAGGATCCGTTCCGGTGATGACAACAGCCTCCAAATCGGCCTTGTTTCCCTTGAAAAGCTCCGTAAAATCCGCCGTGGTGAACGTCATCACATCCGGAAGAGAAACGGTTTTGACGGCCGTGCCGCTGAAATCCGATCCGACGGCGTTGACCGGAGAAAAGCTCAGGGCCATCATCAACGCAAGCACCCATGCGATGCTTTTATATGATTTTCGCTTCATGTTCGTACCTCCTGAATTAACAGATATACTGGCTTATTACATGAATACGAAACTGTCCCGGCGCATTTTGGGGTATGCTCAATCTTTTTTGTTGTTTTTTGATTGGCCCTTTTCGCTTTGCTTTTCTTCCTTGCTGTTTTCCTTCTCTTCGCTCTTGTTCTCTTTGATCGCGTCCATGATCTCCTTGACAGGCTTGGAAAGCCACTCTTTCTTATCGATTTCGCCCGCTTCGGAGCTTTCTTGCAGCCTTTCCACCAGGCCAAGCTTCCCGGCGGACACGCCAAGCTCCTTCGCCTCCCGGATATCTTCTTTCTTGACGCTGGATGTTTCGACCTCCATGGGCTTTGCGGGATCCTCCTTCTCTTTCACAGCCTTCTGCAGAGCTTCCCCGAGCCTGCCTGCCTTCTCCTCGTCTTTGCCCGAGACTGCGATCAGAATGCCGCCCGTTCCTTCGGGATCCAGATATCCTTCCTCCCGGACCTGTTCGACGGTCTGTGTGACGGCTTCCCCGATCTTTTTATTGCGGAGAGCCTTCAACTCCGCTTCCGCCAGGATCCCATCCTCTTCCAAAGCTCGCGCGGAGAGGACCCGATCAAAATAGTTTACAGAATACTCGAATGACGGGTTTACGTCAAGACTTACGTAATAATACGGCGTGTAGTACGCAAAGGCGCTGGCGCTTCCGATCGCGACCACTGCAACCATGGACGCAAAGCGCCGGACAAACCTTTTTCTTGCCGATGCCTGCCTGGCGGTGATCTCCAGGACCTGGCCAACCCCGTAGCCCCTGTTTCTGATCTTCTCGACCCGGCCGTCGGCAAGCAAAACCGCCGCCGTTTTATCTTTGATTTCGACGATCACTGCTCTCATTGGTCCGATTCCTTTCTGATGAATTTTAAATATTCGGCAAGATACGGATACTCTCCGCTAAGGATCTCCACCGCCGCTATTATATATTTACGATGCCTCTCCAATATTTTTCGGGGTATCCCGCAGTTCTTTCCGATCGTATCGATCAAAAGTCGCTTCGAATCCCGGAGCTGCTGCAGGAGCAGCGGGTGGTCCAGCAGATACCTGGCGGCAATGGCGCAGGACCGCCGGGTCTTCTGGGATTTCGGCGAGCATGCCGCCAGATCATAGAATGAAAACCC
>CAZCTS010000080.1:5324-6381 GCA_964501635.1 uncultured Oscillospiraceae bacterium
GTAAAAATTTCCTTTATCCGGTTCATAGCTCCGCACGGCCTCGACCAGCGCGTACTGCGCCACCGACCATTCGTCGTCGCTCTTGGTCATATATCGTCCGGTCACATTGGAGGCGCACTTCAACACAAAGGCTTCGTTCTGACGCACGAAGTCTTCCAGCTTCTGATCGTCGGCAGCGGCTTCCGCTGCCAGGACGTCGATCTCCTGCAAAACACACCTCCTCTTCCCTGTCTGGCCTCTTAGCATCCAATGCGATGCAGGCACATATTTAATAATATATCATAGCTTTCAACATAGCCAGACTATCTCACCAAGTGTCGTTGCATTTTATGTGCATTTATAGCATTTTGTCGTTGCATTTTATGGAATTTAATTCTATACTGGCTTTGTAAAGTGCTTGGAGGTGACCCCTATGTATCGTACTGCGATCGAATTGCTTCATCAATGGAAAAACCGCACAGACAAGAAACCGCTGATCATTCGCGGAGCCCGCCAAGTCGGCAAGACCTGGCTCATGAAGGAGTTTGCGTCAAAAGCGTACAAAGACTCTGTATATATCAGTTTTGACAATAATGCGCAAATGATGGAATTGTTTACTGCGGACTTTAACACCGAGCGGATCATCACCGGTTTGGAACTTTATGCAGGACGTAAAATCGATCCATCCGAAACGGTCCTTCTCTTTGATGAGATCCAGGAAGTTCCGAAAGCGCTGACTTCATTGAAATATTTCAACGAAAATGCCCCCCAGTATTCCATCATTTGCGCAGGCAGCCTGCTGGGCATCGCACTGCACCTCGGAACCTCTTTCCCTGTGGGAAAGGTGGAATTTATAGATCTGTACCCGCTTGCATTTTCGGAGTTTATGCTGGCTATGGGCAAGGGACAGTTCGCCAAGCTTATGGCCGATGGCGATTACAGTATGATAAAGACCTTCAAGAGCGACTATATCAATCTCTTAAAGCAATATTACTACATAGGCGGCATGCCCGAAGTGGTCAGCCATTTTTCGGAGAGCAAAGACTTTACTGAAGCCAGAAAAATACAGGAACGAATA
>CAZCTS010000081.1:0-6365 GCA_964501635.1 uncultured Oscillospiraceae bacterium
TCAGTCCCTCCTCTAGTCAGCGGAAAATACTATGGGACTATTTTAACTTTTCCAAAACTAAATACAACAGCGAATTCTACGGGACAAGTCAATTTAATTTCTATATGAAACGGTTGCATACTGCAACTGTTTTTGCTATAGTATTCCTCAGAGAGGAGACTGCTATGGATCGATCCAAGGAACTAAGAGAACTGACGCGAAAAATAGAGCGCAGCCTTCAGAAGCTGAACAGCGCGGGGATGTGCTGCGAAAAGGTCACTCTGCCCCAATGCCACGCTTTGGTGGAGATCGGGAGGAGCCGGAGCACCTCCCTCAAGGACCTGGCGCGGAAACTGGACCTGGACACAAGCACCGCAAGCAAGACCGTCGAAAATCTTGTCAAGCGGAAGCTCGTTTCCAGAATTCCTTTGAAAGAAAACCGAAGGATGGTGGCCATTCAGTTGACTGCAGACGGCCTCGATGTTTTTCACCGCATCGAGGAGGACATGGACCGCCGATTCCGGCAGATCCTGGACCGCATCGCCGGAGACGACCTGCCTTCTGTGCTGAAAGCATTGGAACTGTATAATAATGCGCTGGAGGAAAACGATGAAACTCAGTAAAGACTATTTTGATTCGATCGCCGATCAGTGGGACGGCATGCAGCAGAGCTTCTTTTCGGAAGACGTGCGGAATTTTGCCTACGCTTTGGCCCGGATCCGGGAAGGACGGCTCGCCGCCGACATCGGCGCGGGGACCGGATTCATGACCCACGGACTTTTACAGGCGGGGCTGAAGGTGGCGGCCATCGATCAATCCCCGGAAATGCTGGGATTGCTGAAGCGCAAGTATGCTGACTGCGATGGGCTGGAATGCCTGGAGGGCGACAGCGACGCGCTGCCGCTGCCGGAAGCCTCGGTGGATTATGTTTTTGCGAACATGTTCCTTCACCACGTGGCCGATCCGCTCACGGCGATCAAAGAAATGTACCGCATCCTGAAGCCGGGAGGCCGGCTGGTGATCACGGACCTGGACAAGCATGAATTTACGGAGCTGCAGACAGAACAGTTCGATGTCTGGCTGGGCTTTGACCGTAACGACGTGCGGGGATGGCTGAAAACCGCAGGCTTTCCCGCGCCTTCCACCCACTGCGTGGGCAGCGACTGCTCCACAGAATCCGCCTGCAGTTGTTCCTGCGGGGAAGAAAAGCGGATATCGATCTCCATCTTCGCCGCCCTGGGTGAAAAATAGAGCCGGCTGCCCGGCTCTTTGAAGCGCTGCGTCATCTTTTCTGAAAATAGGCAAATCCGCCGCCCCGGTCCGTGGTGTCATACCAGAGCCTCAGGTCGATGTCCTTCAGCCGGCCTTCGTCCAGGACGCAGACGACCGCGAAAGTCCCATCCTCCTGATAATCCAGGGACAGGATGGTCACCCAATGCCACCGGTCCAGGTTGCATACTTCACCGTTGCAGAGGTTCAAAAAAGCCACCGGCGCATCGGACAGCAATGCCGTCGCGATAAATCCCAGCACCTCGGAAAAAGCCGGACGCAAAGCCGCGTCCTGGGGAATGTCCATCAGATGGGCTGAGATCCCGATCTCTTTTGCTTCAGCGTATTGCAGGATCCCTTCGCTGAGCATCCGCGCGGTGGGGATGCCGTGCTCGCCGGGCGTCACGTGGCGCCACGCTTCCTCCATGGCTTCCAGACTGCCGGACCGGGTGATCGGGCCACGGGAAGGAGTCTCCGAGCCGTCCCGGGATAAATACAAAAGGATATTGCAGGCTGCAGTGGGGCCGCAACCGGCTGTCCGCTGCCAGTCCGTGGGATACCATCCCTGGCTGTAGCCGTGGGTGGCTTCTTCCGAACCGTCGTGCACCCGGAAAACCGCATCCCAGTCCTTGAGCGAAATGTTTTGCATCTTCATCGGCCCGCCGCTTCCCGGACCGAAAACCTCAGAACGGTTTTCAACTTTTCGGGATCCGTTTTTCGCGGATCCGAAAGGTAGATCTCCCGATGGGTCAGGGCTGTCCGTTCGTAGCCCGCCTCCCGGCAGAAGCGGTGCATCTCTTCAAAGCTTGCGGGCTCGCCGTCGTAGGAGCCCCTGTGAAGCATCTGGCAGCACAAACCCTCCTCGATGGAAACAAAGCGAAGTCCTTCCAGGGAAGGATTCGGCTTTTTCTTTTTTGCTTCAGCCAGGAAGCGGTCGAACAGCTGGCTGTTCAGAAAGTCCGGCTGACGGATCATGATCGAATAGGCGTAATTGCTTTTATCGGTAGCCGGTTTATCCTTGTCCACCAGATCCCAGACCCCCTCCAACGGAAAGACGGTATATTCGAAATATCCTTCCGGAGGCTCCTTGCTCTTGCAGGACATTTTCACCGCATAGCTAAAAGCATACAGCGCCCCGGTGTCCCGGGCAAAAGCTTCTCCGTTGGGGTCTCCCTGTCCCTGGATGAGCGCAAAGGGAATGGGGGGCACCCGCAGGATCGAGGGCTGCGCCGAGGGCAGGTACAACTCTTTATAATCTTTTTTGTAATCCACTTTACGCATGGGATTGCTCCGTCTCTATATCTGTGGCTTGGGGGCTTCCTGCGACGATCGCGGCGGCAGGCAGGCCCGGATAGCGGTAGCGCTTGCGGCCGACGGTCTTTGAGCCGTATTCGATGGCTTCCGCCGGGCACCACTGGATGCAGGCCACACAGTGTTCACAGTGGTGCTGCCAAACCGGACGATCCCGGATGATCCGGATATTGCCCGCCGGGCATATCCGGCTGCAGAGGCCGCAGCCGGTGCATTTGTCTGTGGCGCGGAACGCTTCGTCCCATTCCCGGATCCGCGTGTCCATCAGCTTGCTGCTGATCCGCCGGCTGATCCACCTGAGCTTTCTTCGGACAGGCTGACTATCCCGCCGCGCAATTTTTCCGGCGGCTTCGTCGGCGGCGACCAAAGCCCTGCCGATCAGCCGCTGGATGCTCCTTTCGGAAAAAGCCTGGTACTCGACGATGTAGTTCCCCGGCATTCTGGCGCCGGCTCCAAAGGAAAGACGCACGCCCTTTTCTTTCAGGATGTCGTCCAGCATGCCCAGCGTGTCCGCATCCGTGCCGCCGTAGGTGGTAAAAGCGAAACAATAGGTATCCTTTGGAATATCCAGACTGCGCACAAATCGCTTCACCAGCCTGGGCAAGCCGCTGTAGTAAACGGGAAAAACAAATCCCAAGGCATATCCGGGCCCTCCTGCCGGACCCTTCGGCGATCCCGCCGCCATGGAGCGGACATCGCAGTCCCCCAGTCCCTGGGCGATCCGCCTGGCAATGGCCAGGGAGTTGCCGGTGGAGGAAAAATAATAGATCGTCGCGCGCATGCTTTTTACTCCTCTTCCCATCGATGCTTTTTATTGCGCCGGAGCAGCTCGATATCGCAATTCAGGCACAATCCATTGTGGCAGCAGATCGTGCTTCCGCACACAGGGCAGCGCCACTTCTGTTCTTCTTTTTCCAAAAATTGCTCCATACCGTCCATCTGAATGGACCGGAGGTTTTCGATCATGCTCATGTGATATTTCGTGCGATAGCGTTGATCCAGCGACCGAAGCCTTTCGCAGGGAAAGGCGGCGCACTCCGTGCAGAAGCGCACGCTGCCTTCCTTCATAGCCTTGCAGGAATCGCCCATATGAAGGCAGTGCTTTCCGCGGGGAATGCATCCCGGACAGTACTTCTTTTGAAACCCCTCTTTGTTCAGGTCTTTCTCGAAAAATAAATAGGAGATGCACAGGCCGCAGTTCATGCCGCAAGGAGCGATCAGTTCTTCTTTCATCATCATTTCCACCCCGCATCGTGCCATAGACCCCACTATAGCAGATAAATCGTCGATTGATCGCGGCGATTTTTCAAATGGTTTTTCATCGTTCTATTTGGGGAAAAGCATTTGCTGTCATTATATCAAAAACACGTTGATATGCAATTTCCTTTCGTTTGAGCCAGCAGTGCTGTTTTTGTTGCTCGACGACAAGAAATATGGCTATTATATGTTCATATTGCCTAGCGCGAACAAATTTATTTCCTCAGCCTATAGAATTTACATTCCTGTTTGATATAATGAGATAGTAATTAACTCTATTCCTATTTTAAACATATAAGGAGGAAACGAAATCATGCGATCAAACAAAAGCCGTCTGTTTGCCGTTACGATGCTTGTAATGGTGATCTGTATGGTGTTCACTGTGTTTGCATTTGCAGAAGGCGAGGAATCAAGCCCTGCACTGTATGCTACATTTTGGGCGCTGGTGCCGCCGCTGATTGCTATTGGCCTTGCCTTGATCACAAAGGAGGTCTATAGCTCATTGTTTGTGGGTATCGTAGCGGGTGCATTCCTCGTTGCGGACGGAAGCCCGGTAGGGGCGCTGAACGCCGTTCTTAACGACGGCTTTATTGCAACCCTGGCAGATTCATGGGATGTAGGCATTTTATTATTCTTGGTGATTCTGGGAATTATCGTAGCCCTGGTCAATAAAGCCGGCGGCTCCCGCGCTTACGGCGATTGGGCAAGATCAAAGATCAAAAGCAGAAAAGGATCGATTTTCGCGACGTTCATACTTGGCTGCCTGATTTTTATCGACGACTACTTTAACTGTTTGACCGTCGGCAGCGTCATGATGCCTGTCACCGACGGCCACAATGTATCCCGGGCAAAGCTGGCATATATTGTGGACGCTACGGCAGCTCCGGTCTGCATGATCGCTCCGATCTCTTCGTGGGCTGCGGCTGTATCCGGCGTCGTTGTGGGATACAACGGCATCGAGCTTTTTATTAAGGCCATACCTTATAACTACTACTCTCTGTTGACGCTCGTCATGATCATAGTGATCACCGCGTTGAATTTTGATTATGGCCCCATGGCTCTCCACGAAAAAAACGCGCAGGAGAATAACGACTTGTATACCACAGCCTCCCGTCCTTACGCCAATGCTGTCGTCACAAGCGTTTCATCAAAAGGAAAAGTCATCGACCTTCTTCTTCCGGTCGTGTTTCTTGTGGCAAGTTGTGTCGTGGGAATGATATACACAGGCGGATTCTTTGAAGGCGAAACCTTTATGGATTCCTTCGCCAATTGCGACGCTTCCTATGGACTTCCGCTGGGCGCGATCGTAACGGTTATCTTTATGTTCTGCATGTACCTGCCCAGAAAGATCATCAGCTTTGCCGATTTCATGTCTTGTGTCCCGGCAGGCTTTGTCGCTATGGTTCCGGCGATTCTCATTCTGTCCTTTGCATGGGCGCTGTCAGCGATGACAGGCATGATGGGCGGAGCGGACTATGTTGCAGGTATTGTAGCCGGCAGCGCAGCGGGATTCCAGATGTTTTTGCCCGCAATCATTTTCCTTGTCGCCTGCGGCTTGGCTTTCTCCACAGGCACCTCCTGGGGCACCTTCGGAATTCTGATCCCCATCGTCGTCAGCCTTTCCAGCAGCCTTACCGAAGAAATGCTGATCATCGGGATCTCCGCCTGCCTGGCAGGCGCTGTGTTCGGAGATCACTGTTCTCCGATCTCCGATACGACGATCATGTCCTCCACCGGCGCGCAGTGCGACCACATCAACCATGTGACGACTCAGCTGCCCTATGCGGCCACGGTTGCAGGCGTGTCCTTTATCACTTATATCGTTGCCGGCGCCACCCAGAATGTCTATATTTCACTGGCCTTCGGCGTAGCGCTTATGATCGCGGTCCTGTTCGCATTTAAAAAGTTGTGGGGCGTTAAAAACGCATAAAATTGAGGACCTGCACAATAAAGGATAAACAAAGAAGCAGCGCGCCGTAGGGCGCGCTGCTTTTACGTTCCTCTGCCTCAGCCCGGGGCTGGCGGGATAGGCCTGCTTGGATCCATGATCACAGATCCCTGCTTTGACTGTTCATTTGAAGCCACTCGTCCTCCAGAATGGAGTAGAAAAGTCTGTCCACATACTGATCGTTCATGAAAAAATAATCTCTCTGCTTCCCCTCGTAACAGAAGCCGCATTTCTCGATCACCCTTCTGGAAGGGATGTTGTTGGACATGTGGGAGATCTGAACCTTGTGCAGGCCCAAGCGTTCAAAGCCATATGCAATGACAGCCTTTGTGGCTTCCGTGGCATAGCCTTTGCGCTGAAATGCTTCGCCGATACAGTATTCGATCTCGCCGAAGTGGTTTTTTTCGTCTATAAGAAAGTAGGCGATCTGCCCGATGCATTCCTGGCAACCACGTTCGAAAATTCCCCACCGGTAGTAATTCGGATTCTTATAGCCGCCGATATATTTATCCAACAGACCCCGAACCTCTTCTTTCGTCGCGTAGGTCGGCTCGGCGTACATGGATTGGACTTTTTCGTCCGCTGCCCAGTTCCGCAGCAT
>CAZCTS010000082.1:0-6349 GCA_964501635.1 uncultured Oscillospiraceae bacterium
TCACCATGACCATCACATCGTTGGATTCCAGCGTCCCTGCCTTTGCGACCCTGACGATATTCATAGGACTTCCCCCCTCTGCGCCAGATAAGCCTCTTGCCCGATCTCGTAATAATTTCCGCCCAGGCTGTCGATGGCTACGATGATGGGAAGATCCTCCACCTGGAGTTTCCGGATGGCTTCCGCGCCTAAATCTTCGTAGGCAATCACCTCTGCGGCTTTTACACAGCGCGCCATCACCGCGGCAGCCCCGCCGATGGCGGCAAAGTATACGGCGCCGTTTTTCCGGATGGACTCCACAACCTCCGGGGATCGCGCCCCTTTCCCTATCATTCCCTTGAGTCCCAGGTCCAGCAGGGCGGGCGTATAGGCGTCCATTCGGCCGCTGGTGGTGGGGCCCGCCGAACCGATGATATGCCCCGGTTTGGCCGGGGTGGGTCCTACATAATAAATGATTGCATCCTTGATTTCGAAGGGCAAGGTCCCGCCCGCGGCAAGGATCTCCATCAGCCGCTTGTGCGCCGCGTCTCTGGCCGTATAGATTTCGCCGGACAGCAGCACCATGTCTCCCGCTTTAAGTGTCCGGGCTTTTTCGGCCGTCAAGGGCGTATGCAAACGAATTTCCATGGTTGATCCCCCTACAATTCTATTTCGACGTGACGGCTTGCATGGCAATTGATGTTCACGGCCACCGGAAGTCCCGCGATGTGGGTGGGATAGGTTTGGATATGAACGCCCAGGGCTGTGGTTTTGCCGCCGAAGCCCTGGGGGCCTATCCCCAGGCGGTTGATCCGTTCCAGCAGATCTTTTTCCATTTTTGCGTAGAAGGGCTCCGCGTGGATGGACCCAAGGGGCCTCATCAAGGCCTGTTTGGCCATGGCCGCCACCCGGTCGAAGGTGCCGCCGATCCCTATGCCCACCACGATGGGGGGGCAGGGATTCGAATCCGCCAGCCTGACGGTCTCCAGCACAAAATCGACCACCCCTTCGATCCCCTGGGAGGGCTTGAGCATTTGCAGGCGGCTCATATTTTCAGAGCCGAAGCCCTTGGGGGCGACGGTGATCCTCAGCTTGTCTCCGGGCGCCACGGCGTAGACAATAGAAGCCGGCGTGTTGTCTCCGGTGTTGATCCGGTTCAGGGGATCCCTGACCACCGAGCTTCTCAGAAAGCCCTGGGCGTATCCCTGCCGGACCCCTTCGTGGATCGCTTCCTCCAGGGATCCCCCTGTCACGTGGACGTCCTGGCCCAGTTCGACCCGGACATAGACCATGCCCGTATCCTGGCATATCGGCAAAACGCCCGCCGAAGCCACCTGATAATTTTCGATGATCCGGTCCAATATTTTCGCTGCCGGCGCAAAGGGCTCCTCGGCCCGCATCTGCCCGATCCGGTCCCTTACGTCTTGGGGCAGCTGATAATTGGTTTCCAGACAGGCCTCTTTGACAGCCTGCCTCACCACATCCGCAGAAATCGTTTTCATCTACTTGCGCCTGCCCGCCAAAGCGATCACCCGATTCATTTCGTTGTTGACTATCATGTAGCCCTCGTCCACCCCCATGCCGGGCTTGGCCAGGGCCTGAGCCGCGCCGCAGGCCATGGCGATCTGGGTCGTCACCTCGGCGGAACGGTTTGTCTCGTTGCAGGTCCCGCCGCTGTAGGCGCCGATCCCCTTGCTTTTGCAGTAGAGTATGGCTTCGATGATGTTGTTTACCCCGCCCAGATCCGGTGTTTTGATCTGAAGCATATGGCCCGCCTTGTTGTCGGCAAAGTATTTGACATCTTCGAGGGTGTTGCACCATTCGTCGGCCACGATCTCCACCGGGATCCCCCTGGCATCGATCATGGCGCACAGTTCTTTCAAAGCCTGCATCTGCTTTTCCCTGTCCTCCACGTCCATGGGTCCCTCGATGCGGAGCTTAAATGGCTTTGCCGCTTCGCCCAGGGCTGCCAGATAGTCCGTCATCGTAGCCAGATCGTTGCCGAAGGCAAGGCCGATGGTCCCGTACACATCGATGTGGAACACCGGCAGGTAATCTTCCCGAGTCCTCAGCTTTAGTACCCGGTCCCGGATCCAGCCCACGTACTCCAGCAGGATCTCACCCTTCAGACCCAGCTTGGTCTCCACGTTGTTGATCAATGCGTGGGGCATCACGTCGATGCCTTTAATGATCATTTTATCCACGTTGTTGTAGCGGTCGTCGCCGGATTGACCGAAAATGGGGATCCTGTCCAGCGCGACCCCGGTGGCGTACTCGTCCGCCACCACTTCCGCCATGGTGATTTTGCGACTTTTTGCAACAGCGTCCAACAGAGCCTGGGAGATCCCATAGCGGATGGCCGTGTGCAGCTTCTTGCCCGAAATTTCCAGTTGATCGAATTCTTCGGCCAGGGCTTTGAACGTGGTGAGCTCTCTTCCGATCAGCAGCGGGGCGATCTCCTTTTCGATCACGGGAATAAAATCCGCCGCGATAAACAGCGGGTCCCGGCCGCCGGCTCCGGAGTACTGGACCGCCGCGCAGTCCCCCTGGGCCACTTGTCCGTCTTCCAGTATCAGCATGACGGAGATGGATTCTCCGGCCACCCGTATGGCGCTGAATCCTTCTGTCAGAGGCGCGCCGGTATACGTGAACCCGTCCTGCACCGCGCCTTTTTTGATGGCTCTCTGGTCGTCGAAGTAAAACCCGGTCCGCCCGGGAGAACAAACAACATCGATGATTTTCATGGTTGACTCCTATTTACGCTTTAGCGGTGGCTCATTCTGCTTTTTGGATATATTTGCTGAGATTGTTCAGCGCTTCTTCGCTTTTCTCCGGACGGCCGATCAGCACGCCGCGGCTGACCGCGTAGACGTCGTCGATGGTCATGTTGAAGCTGACCCGGCGGCCTTCCTCCATCCCTCTCTCTTCCAATTTGTTCCGGTTGAAATCCTTGATATCCTGATCCAGCGGGATATTGCCGAAATCCAGGTAGCGGATCGCGCCGTCGTTGTCCCGGGCGGGCATCATCTTGCCGGCATTGTAAATGGAGGGCGCGAAGGGGATATCCAAAACCCCGGCCTCGAAAGCCCTGACCGTGCCGACCGCTATGTCGCCGTCTCCCAGTTCCAAGACCTTGTCCAGGATGCAGCGGGTCTCCGCTTTGACCATGCGGCTTTCGTTGATCTGCTCCACGCTCAGGGGCATGTGCTGCTCCTTGAGCAGGCTCAGCACCATCTTTGTGGCGCGGATCCCCTGGGCGTTGGCCTCCTTCGTGGGGATCCCGTAGGCTTCGTGGGGGGTCTTGACGATCACCTTGGTGGCGCCCGACAGGGCCGCTGCGATGGCGCCCAGGGCGATGACGCCGAAGGCCTGGGATTCGTCTGTGGGGAATCCGCCCATCCACTGATGCAGAACGGTGGTCAGGTGCACGTCGTACCCATAGGCCTTCAGATATTCTGCGCACTGGCTTTTCAATGCGCGGATCGCCGCCACGTCCTGCACAAGGTTGCCGCACTGGCCGTAGCCCACGGTGATGTCCCTGACCCCTTGCTCGGCGGCCAGCAGCGCCTCGATGATCGCCACTGCGTTGGACATGCTGGGGGGCACCAGGGTGCCGGTCAGAGGCCCGAAGGGCTCCCGGTTCAAAGAGACGCCGGCGTCCTCGTAGTACCCAACCAGGCGGTCGCAGTACTGCCAGTCGCGGATGCTTTGCTCCAGGCTGACTTTTTTTGCGTAGGGGATGTTGTAGGATATGCCGCCGCCCTCGTTGGAGGTCCAGCCCGCCGCGTGGATGATCTCCGAAAGCAGCCGGGCGTCCGGCGTGCCGTGCCGCGCCTGAAGCGGCCGGTTCACCGCATCGAAGACCCTTCGGCATCCGTGGACCCCGTGGTTGACGGCCGGAAAACCGTTCAACAGGGATTTGCCGACCTGGCGGCTCTCCGTGATCGCCCTGTCGGCTTCGCTGTATTTGTTTTGCCGCGTGTAGCTGTCGATGGTGCTGGGCAGAAGATCCGCGCCGCCCACGTCCTGGAGGTACGTCAGGAGCTCGATGTGTTCGTTGATCAGAGCCACTCCGGCCCTGGGCTGGGCCAGCGTGATCTCATTTTCCTCTGCGCGGCGGAGCTGGACCGGGAAGCTTTTATGGGAGGGCACAGCCTTCTGGTATTCGATGGCTTCCTGCAGTTCGATCCCCTTGCCCGTGGGCCATTGCTGAAGAACCTCCTCGCGTATTTTCAGAAACTCATCTTCAGCTAATTTTTTATTCTTAAGATTCATGCTCATTCTCCTTGTCATCCAACTTCGTTAAGCTCTTTTTCAGTATGCGCAGGGCCTTGTCCGGGTGATCCGTGGCCAGCAGGCCCATCGCTGAGAGGATATACTCCCCATCCATCATCAAGCGGGGCGTCCGGGGTTTCAGGACCACCGGGTTTTCCGGATCGAACAGAGCCGCCGACAGGACTTGACCGGGATCCTCGCTGTCGACCAGCACGCCTCCGGTCCCGATGACGCAGTTGACCTTCGTCAAATCTTTTCCTGTTTGAGACAACAGCGCGCCCAAAGGGGTATATATGGTTTCGACTGTGCCCGCGTGGCGATCCATGGACATCTCCACCGCCACCTTCGCCAGGGCCCGGTCAAAGGCTTTCCCTTCTTCGGCCACCGGCACGAATTCCACATGCGCCGCCAGGCGTCTGCATTCTTCCTCGATGTTGACATCCGTGTCGCCCAGATACTTTTTGATCCGCCGGGTCCCGGCCGCTTCCCACAGCGAAAAGGCTGAGTAGCGCATCCCCAGGTCCCCTTCCACGGTCCGCTTGGCAAAGGGCTCTTCCAGACCTTTCAGCGTGACACCGGGCTGTGTGGGTTCCCCCCGGGCGATGGAGTGCACATCTGTGGTGGCTCCCCCCACATCGATGACCACCAGATCCCCCAGGCCGTCCTCCAGGTCGGTCCCCTGGCTCAAAAGCTGCGCCGCTTTTAAGACGGATGCGGGCGTGGGCATGATCAGGCCCCCTGTCATATCCTTGGCCAGATGCATCCCCTTGGCGTCGGTGATGCGCTCCATGAATATTTCCCGGATCTTTTCCCTGGCAGGCTCCACGTGGAGCACGTTCAGCCGGGGCATCACATTGTCCGCGACGCTGTAAAAAACTCCGCTGCCATCAAAAATATCCTCGATATCGTCCAGGGCGTTCTTGTTTCCCACGGCGACGACCGGCACCCGCAGGGAAGATTCCGCCAGCCTTTCGGCATTGTACACGATGCACTCCCGATTGCCGCCGTCGGTCCCGCCGGCCAGGAGGATCATATCCGGGCGAAGCGCCTCTATCTCTCGGAGATCTCTTCGGGAAAGATGATGATCGAATACCTTCAGCACTCTGGCTCCGGCGCCCAGCGCCGCTCTTTTCGCCGCTTCCGCGGTCAATTCGGGCACCAGGCCGATCGCCACCATCTTAAGACCCCCCGCCGCCGAAGAGCAGGCCAGCCTTTTAGTGAAATGAACGTCCCGGCCCTTGAGCTTGTCCATGAGCTTCCCATAGGCCAGATCATATCCGTCCATGATATCCGTCTCAACCGTGGTCAGATCCCTGGCCGTGGCCAGGATCGCCTCGTTGTCCAGATCCACCGCCGTGAGTTTGGTGAAGGTGCTGCCGAAATCGATCAGCAAATATGCATTCACCGCCATTACCGGGCTCCCTGCTCCAAGGGAGGCAGCTGAAGATCAGCCCGCAGATCCCTGACCCCCACCTCCGGGTCCGACCCGGGTCCGTACACCCGGTTGAATCCCATATCCTCGAACTTCTTCCTGATCTCGTCCCAGTCGTGCTTTCCGACCACCAGGTTTCCGCCCACATAGAGCAGAATATCGTTGAGGCCGGCTTCCTCGCATTTTTCACGAAGACCTCTGCAGTCGATCTCCCCGTGTCCGTAAAGCGAAGAGACCAGGATCGCCTTGGCGTTGGTTTCTTCCGCCGCCTGGATAAATTCCTCCTGAGAAGACAAAACTCCAATGTTCACCACATTGAAGCCGCCCTGTGTATAGGCAAAGTCCAGTATTTTGTTTCCCACGGCGTGACAATCCGCGCCGATCACACCCAATACCACCGTTGTCATAAAATCCTCCATCCATCGTGTCGAACAGCATTTGAACCACAGTCAATTATGCGCATTTATTGTGGCTTCATTTTGTTACGTATATAGTAACAGAATTTTAGGTTAATGCAAAGCGAGATTCGCCGGGAATGTGGCATTTCGAAGGTGTTCCACGCAAAAAGCAGAGAACCCCGGTCAGGGGTTCTCTGCTTTACCGATTCCTGGTGCCCAGACTCGGAATTGAACCAAGGACACGTAGATTTTCAGTCTACTGCTC
>CAZCTS010000083.1:0-6333 GCA_964501635.1 uncultured Oscillospiraceae bacterium
CCCAGGCCCACGGCCACATGCTGCCGGAGGATAAAGCCGCCTATATTAAGGATCTGCAATCAAAAGGGAAGATGGTGGCCTTTGTGGGCGACGGCGTCAACGACAGTCCCTCCCTGGCTCAGGCGGATATCGGCATCGCCATGGGAAGCGGCACCGATGTGGCCATCGAGACCTCGGATGTGGTCCTGATGAATTCGGACTTCAGCCGGCTGGCCCATGCCCTGGGTTTAACAAAAGCAACGGTGAACAACCTGCGTCAGAACATCGCCATCGCCGTGGGCGTCGTGCTGTTCCTTCTGGCCAATGTATTCCTGAGCGAGTGGATGAACATGTCCATCGGCATGCTGGTCCACGAGGGGAGCATCCTGGTGGTCATCCTGAACGGCATGCGGCTGCTCCGCTATAGACTCAAGTAACGGAAAAGGATAGGAGAAAACAAAATGCAAAAAGCAACGATCCAACTGGAAACGCTGACCTGCCCCTCCTGCGCCCTGAAAATCGGCAGCGCGGTCAAAGCACTGGCCGGGGTGGAGAAAGAAAGCGTCAACGTGCTGTTCAACTCCAGCAAAGTAAAATTAGACTTCGACCCGGAAAAACTGGCCGTCGGGGAGATCGAAAAAGCGATCACCGCCCTCGGATACGAAGTGAAAAAAACGCAGGTCAAAGCCTGATCAAAATAGAAACTGGCAGGAGAGTGCTGATGAACAAGGACCGTACAGAGCAAAAGGCTCAGATCATCTATTTATCCCACGGCGGGGGTCCGCTTCCCATTCTGGGGGACGCTTCCCACGGCAAGATGATCCAATTTATGAAAAATCTCCCGCAGAAGATCGAAAAGCCGGATGCGGTCGTCGTGTTCAGCGCCCACTGGGAGGAAGACATCCCGACGGTCCAAAGCGGTGAAGCTCCCGGGATGATGTATGATTACTACGGATTTCCGGAAGCGGCCTATCGCATCCAGTATCCATGCAAGGGGGACAGCGGGCTGGCTGCAAGGATAGGAGATCTGTTCGAAAAAGCCGGTATCGAATATCGCCTGGACGGCGGCAGGCCCTACGACCACGGGTCTTATATCCCTTTGTTGATGATGTACCCCGATGCGGACATACCCGTGCTGCAGGTTTCCCTGCGCCGGGATCTTGACCCCGCAGCCCATCTGGAAATGGGGAAGGCGCTCAGGCCGCTCCTCTGGGAAAACATCCTCTTCATCGGCTCCGGCTTCTCCTTCCACAACATGCGGCAGTTTGATTTTTCCGGAAAAAACGCGGAAGATGCCCTCAACGATGCATTTCAAGATCAGTTGATCGAAATCTGCTGCGGAGAAAAGGATGAAGAAAAGAGGCAGGCGTTTCTTGCAGACTGGGAACGCATTCCCGGCGCCCGCTATTGTCACCCGAGAGAAGAACATTTGCTGCCCTTGCTGGTGTGCGCCGGTCTGGCCACAGATCCGGGGGCCGCGGTATTTGACGACTACATCCTGGGAAAAAGGGGCATCGCAATTTTATGGAAGCAGAAAAAGCCCTCGTCTTCTTGAAAGTTGACAGGGCTAGTGTTACCATATTAAAAAAGCTGCAAAGCGGAGGTAGATGATGAAAATGTATGGAAGCCATTTGTGCCCCGATTCGGCCGAGGCCTTCGACGCCTTGGAAAAGAAAGGGGTCTCCTTTGATTTTCTGGACATCAGCGAGGATCTTTCGAACCTGAAAGCCTTTCTGAAAATCAGAGAATCCAGTCCGCTTTTCGATGCGGTCCGAAGCGCCGACGGGATCGGCATCCCCTGCTTCGAAAAGGACAGCGGGGAAATCACCTTGAATGTGGAAGAGGTGCTCGGCTGAAAGGAAGGGGGCATGACCCCATCGCCGCATCCTGACATCTGTTTGCACGAAAGGATCGCACCCATGGACAGGGAAATCTGCAGGGAGGCCATACATCACAGCGCCTTCGGTTTCGCATACCACGAGGCGGTTTTTGACGCTTCCGGCCGGATGGTGGACTATATTTTCCGGGAGATCAACCCAGCCTTCGAGGAACTCACCGGGTTGAAGAAGGAGAACATCCTCAATCGCCGCTTTCTCGGGGAGATCGCCCGGGACGAGGCCGGCGCCGCCAAGTGGGTGGATATGTACAGACAAGTCCTGTCGGAGCGGAAAATGGTCGAATTCGAAGACTTTTCAAAGGAGTACGACAAACATTACTCCGTCAAGGCCTATCCCTCCGGCCCGGGGCACTTCGTGACGATCTTCCACGACAGGACCTTCGAGAAAAAAATGCTGAAGATCTCCCAGCAGTTCATCCGCAATGTGGGAGAGCCCATTGACCACGATGCGATCACGGAATTTGCCAGGGAAATCGCCGGCGCCGACTATGCGGCCTTCAACCTTTTCAAGGAAAACGGACGGGACTTCAGCACGCTGTCCATATCAGGCATCTCTGAAAATATTATCAAAGCGATGAAGCTGCTGGGCTTCCCGGTGATCGGAAGGGATTGGCCCTATGATCCGGTCAGAGAAGAAAAGACCAAAGCAAACGATATCACCCACTTTGCCAGCATCCTGGAACTGACGGGGAAGGTGCTGCCCGAAACCGTCATCGCCAAGCTGAACAAAACCTTCGGCCTGGGGGAAGTGGTCGTTGCAAAGATCCGAAAGGAAAACAAGGTCCTGGGAGATTTCACTCTTTTTTACAAGCGGGGCGCTCGTCTTCAAAACAGGGATCTCCTCTTGCTGTATATGTCTCAATTGGGGCTTTTCATCGAAAAATACAGGCTGGACGTGGCCTTGAAGGCCAGCCGGGAAATGTTCTACACCCTGGCCGAGCGGGCTCCTGTGGGCTTCGTGTCCTGCACCCTGGACGGGGAGATCACCTATGCCAATCAAAGGCTGCTGGACATCCTGGATTCCCCTTCCTACGAGGCGACGAAGCGCATCAACCTACTCCAATGGGACAAGCTCAGAGTCGCCGGCTTTTCTCAGAAGCTGCGGGAATGCATGGACAACGGCAGGCTGGTCACCTACGAAGCGGGCTACACGAGTCTCTGGGGAAAGTACAGCTGGCTCAAGATCTATATCACCCCCCGCTGGGAAAAGGACGCGGTCATCGGGGCGAACATCGTTTTGGACGATATTTCGGACAAGAAGATCAGCGAGGACGAGCTGAAGGAAAAAGCCAGCAAGGACGCCCTGACCAAGGCCTTCAACCGGAACGCCTTGGACACGGTGCTGGCCGACCGCTTGCTGGAATCGGGGAGGAAGGGGTCCATCTGCTGTCTGGGCGTGGTGGATATCGACGATTTTAAACGGGTGAACGACAGCTACGGCCACAAGGCGGGAGACAGCGTGCTTCAGCAGCTGGCCAGCCGGGTCAAGCAGGAGCTGAAGGAGTCGGACCTGGTCATTCGCACAGGAGGAGACGAATTCCTGATCTACCTCCACGATGTCCAAAGTCCGGAAAATGCCGCAGGGGTCATTGACAGGCTCTTCACAAAACTCTCCGCCAAGTACACTCTAGACCAGGACAGCATAGGGGCGCCACAGAGCCTGGAGATCAGCTGCAGCATCGGCGTCTCGCTCTTCCCCAGGGACGGCCAGAGTGTTGAACTGCTCATGGCCAAAGCGGACGAAGCCCTCTACGAAATAAAGCGAAGCGGCAAGGCCAATTATTCCTTCTTTTGCCCGAAGACCCATCCCTGATCCTACCCTGTTCCCATTTGAACGGATCTGCCCACTGCGGCAGATCCGATTTTATTTATGCGAAAGCACTTGCAATATTGCTTAATAAGTGTATTATTACACTATAAAGGCAAGGAGGTCCCCGTCTTGAACAGAGAGAAGTTTATCAGCACCGTGGATTCAAAGCTCAGATTGATCCGGAGCGAATATAACTTTACCCAGGATAAAATGGCCGAGATCATCGGGGTATCCAAGAAAACTCTCCTTCAGATCGAAAAGCAGAGGGGCAGTCTGGGTTGGGCGGGCGCCGTGTGTGTATGCCTGGTTTTTAAGGACAGCGAGATCCTTCAAATGGCCTTCGGAGGAGATCCCCAGGACATCGTCCGCTCCCTTGCCTTCGAAAACTACGAAGAAGCCAGCCGCTCTACAATGGGCGGCAGGATATGGTGGCGGGATATGGATGCGAACAGCAATTATAAAGTGCAGCAAAACATCATCAGCCAGCACTACAGGATCCTTGACAGCGAAAACAGGAGAACCTGCTTTTCCTTTGACATGGAATATATTCAAAAGCGCTTCATGGAACTTTCGGCTGTTGCGCGCGATAATGGGAGGCAAGAGAAATGAACAAGTTTAAGCAATCGATTCTAAAAATTGCACAGGATTCGGGGGAGGCTTTCCAAACCTTCCCGGCCGTAATGATCTGCGCCGTGGCTTTCGCGCTGGTCACCATGATCCGGATCCAGCTGGAATGGCCCCAGCAGGAGCCTTACAACTTCCTTTTCAACTGTCTGCACTGGTCCCTTGCCTTTGGGGCTTTGTTCAGCCTGGCGCTGATCACGGCCGCACAGAGCCGCATCGACACGAAGAAGGCGTTTCTGTACGCCAACATTGCAGGGCTGATCGCAGTGGCCGCTGTTTTTCTGGCGCTCTTCTATTTCGGCCAGGGAGATCCGATCCTGACCGGGGCCCGCTACAGGGTCGTCTCCAACATCGCCGCGGGCCGTGTGGTCGCGGGGATGGTGGTCAGCATGCTGGCGTTTATCGTTTTTGCCGGACATCCCATGGAACGTTCAGACTTTGCCAGATCCTTTTTCATGACCCACAAAGCCTTCTTTATCGCTTTGATCTACGGAGGCGTCATCATGGGGGGCGCCTCGGGGGTGGCGGGCGCTGTGGAAGCGCTGCTGTACAACGACATGAGCAGCAAGGTCTACATGTATATCGGCACATTGGTGGGTCTGCTGGCTTTTACCATATTCGTAGGGTACTTCCCCGATTTTCGAAAAAGCATGACAGACGAGCACCGGGAAACGGCGCAGAAGCAGCCCCGGTTTATCGAGATCCTTTTGGGCTCCATTCTGGTGCCCATCGTGCTGGCGCTCACGGTGGTCCTGCTCATCTGGGCTGTGCGGACCATCGCCGGCGGTCAGGATGCCGCGTTTTATATGCTGTACCGGATCGCCGCGGCCTATACGCTGGGCGGCATCTGGCTCCACATCATGGTGACCCGCTACGAAACGGGGATCGCAAAATTCTACAGGCGGATCTATCCCGTCGCAGCCCTGATCATCCTGGTGTTCGAAGCCTGGGCCCTGCTGACCCAGCTGGGCGCTTCCGGCTTAAAGTTTACAGAGTATGCCTTTGCCGTGATCTGGATCCTGGCCGCCGCTTCCGCGGTGCTGTTGCTGATCAGGAAAGAGAAAGCCCATCGGTGGATCGCGATCGTGGCATGCGTTCTGGCTATAGGCTATGTGCTTCCGGTATTGGGGTATAATGCGCTGCCTGTGACAGCCCAGAGCAACCGGCTCAAGGACTTGCTCGTTTCTCAGGACATGTTTGCCGGCGATCAGATCGTCCCGGCTGCGGCAGCGCCGGAGCTGGAAGTTCGCCAGCAGATCACCGACGCGGTAGAGTATCTGGCCTATGCCAACGATGCAAAGCTGCCTGCCTGGTTTGACAAGACCATCGCACAGCCCATAAAATTCAAGTCGGCCATGGGCTTTGAGCAAACCTGGCCCAAGCCGGATGACGAATACTACGGCGGGAGCGACTCCCTGTCCACGATCCTGTATCTGGAAGCGGGTCCCATCGACATCAGCCCATATCGCTGGGCGGTAAACCCCCAGGAAGAATACCAGAAAGCCCAGCAGATTGTGACGGTCAAGGGCGACAAGGGCAGCTATGATGTCTCATGGGACAACACTTCCCCGATCGGGATCCCTGTCCTGCGGATCACGGCAGGCGATCGTGTCATAGTGGAAGAGGACATGAGCGGCTTTATCGATGCCCTCGGCGCCAAATACCAGCCGGGTCAGCACAAGCCGATCGCCGCCGGCGTGGAGGACATGAGCATTCCCTTCAGCTCGCCCGAAGTTTCCGGGCTCATCGTCCTGCGCAACGCGGAGATCCATCTGGATCCCCAGCGGGACGCGATCAACTACTGGATCAATCTGGAGGCCATCTATCTCTACGAAAACTGAGCAGTCATCATTCTCAATGGAAGTTGTGGGAGGAGCGATCAGAAATATGATGACGCATGCAGGGACCCGGACCGTGGAGACCGAAAGATTGCTGCTGAGAAAATTTGCCTACAGCGACGACGAATCGATGCTGCGGAACTGGGCAGCGGACGAAAAAGTCCAATCCATGTACGCCGAGCCGA
>CAZCTS010000084.1:0-6299 GCA_964501635.1 uncultured Oscillospiraceae bacterium
CATGGTGGGCGAGGGCCCGGACGGGAAAATCGTGCCGGGGGGCATTCGGGAGCAGGCTCGCCAGGCTTTGACAAACGCCCGGTCGATCCTGGAGGCTGCAGGTCTGGGTTTAAAGGATGTGCTGATCTGCCAGTGCTTTATCTCCGACGCAGCCTATTTTTCCGATATGAATCAGGTCTACGGCGAGTTTTTTGAGGCTCTGGAGGTCCCGCCGGCCCGCTATACCATCATCGGCGGCATTGCCAGCCCGGCGCTTTTCTGCGAATTCGTGCTGACGGCGGGTTATTGACTGTCGTAGAGGAGGATTTTCATGAACACAGACATTCTCAGACAATGGAAGCACTATAGGTCCGGAGAGGAGATCCGCAGCTTCGGCGTCACAAAGGACCAGTTCCTGGCCGGCAAGATCATCGGCTTCATCGCCATGGCCGATCCCCTGCCCAAGCCCCCGGGACACCTGGCCAACCCCTATTCCTTTCCTTTCCCGGTGCGCTACAGCCTGGCCGAAGGCTTGGAAGAAGGCCGTTACTATACAGACGAAGAGTTGATTGGGGCTCTCACGAAAACGGCTGTTCAATTGGAAAGGGACGGCGTCAGGGTGATCTCCACCACCTGCGGTTCCTTCGCCCGCTTTCAGAAAGAGGTTTCTGATTCGGTGAGCGTTCCGGTCTATCTATCTCCCCTCACCCAGATCCCATGGATCAAGGTGTGCCTGAAGAAATCCGAAAAGATCCTGGTGCTGTGCGACGACAAGAGCCGGCTGACACCCCAGCTTCTGGAGGCCTGCAGCGTGGACCCCGGGGACCTGGACCGCTGCCTGCTGGCGGATGTCTGGGACCTGCCCCTCCTGGCCAGGGCCAAGGCGGACAGGACCCATTACAATTATAGCGCGGTGCGCAAGGAGATCGTGGATCATACGGCGAAACTTCAGCAGGAGGAGCCCGGGATCGGCGCGGTCCTGTTCGAGTGCCTGCGCCTGCCCTCCTTTGCCAGCGATATCCAAGGGGCAGTCAATCTGCCGGTCTACGATGCGGTCACCATGCTGAAATACGTCGCCGCGGGCTGCTGCCGCAAGCAGTTCGAAGGCTTTGTATAGAAAGGAGATGCCATGACGACGAAAAGACAGTGGGGCTATGCAGGCCCCCAAATGGATCTGGGGGAAATTTACGGCAGCGAAGGCTCTTATATGGCCGCCCAGCCCCTGGGTTTCCTGACGATCACGGGCTCCTGGCTGCCCAAGCCCCCGGGGCACATCTCCAATGCCTGCTCCTTTGATTTCCCCGTGCGATACTACTGCATCGACGGCGGCAACCAGCAGACCATCCATTCCGGCGATATGGGCATCCTGGAGGTGCTCATCGCCACAGCCCGCCAGGCCGAGGCCGACGGCTGCAGAGCCATCTGCGGCGACTGCGGCTACTTTGGCAACTTCCAGGCCCCCATCGCCGAGGCCGTGAACATCCCCGCCTATCTGTCCAGCGTGGTCCAGGTGCCCTGGGTCAAGGCGGGTCTTCGGCGGGACCAGAAAGTGGGCGTCATCTGCGCCGACGCGCCCCACCTGACGGTGAACACGTTTCTGTCCTGCGGCATGAGCGCCCAGGATTACAACGACTGCATCATCTACGGGGGCAACGACCGGCCTGTGTTCAACGGGCTGATGTATTCCCCGGGACGCTACGACTGCGAGGAACTGAAACAGGAGATCCTGAGCATCGCCAAGATGATGCTGTACAAGCACTCGGAGGTGGGCGCCCTCGTCATCGAGTGCACGGACATCCCGCCCTATTCCCATGCGGTGATGGAGGACCTGAACGTGCCGGTCTACGACGCGATCACCTTTTTGCAGTTCGTCCACGACGTGGTGTGTCAGAAGCCCTACAGCGGATTCCTATAGACAGAAGACCGCTTTTTTGCAGCCCACAATGCTGCCCGTGGCGTTGACCACATCCGAGGGGAACGATTCGTCCAGACGGCGGATCGTTTCTTTGTTTTCGTAGTTCAGCTGCTGAAGGATCTCCCGGACGATCAGGGGCATGTTAGCGCTGCTGCCGTCGAAGACCTTGATGGCCACGCCGATCCGCTCCTTTTTCAGCCCGAGGGTGTATACGCCGTCGGCGCCGGCCTTGCTGATCACATTGGCATCCCGGCAGAGCACGCCGCAGAGGGACCGGGCGTCCATCAGGTTCTCCGGATAGCGGGCAATGACGGCGGCGTTGCGGGAAGCGGCGGCGGCGATCGTCCGGTCAGAGAGCAGATCGGGCGCCGCCAGACGAAGGTAGGACAGGGCCATGTTGGTCATAGGCACGCCGAACACCGGCACCCCGCAGCCGTCCCAGCCGACCTGGATCTCGTCCACGGGCACGTCGGTGAATACGGAGATGTATCGAAGGATCGCCTGCTGAACCGGGCTGTCCAGTTTCCAGTAATCCGCCGGGTCCCCGCCCAGCTCCCGCTGCATCAGGATCAGGCCTAGGTGCTTGCCGATGCAGTTGTGGTACAGCTTCGAGGGGGGCTTCCCTTCCCGCTTGTACTGGGTGGCATAGGAGTCCCAAATGGGGTAGCAAGGCAGCATGATCAGGATCTCCGGCGAGATGCCGGCCTTTTTCATGATGCTCTCCACCAGCTGCAGTTGTCTGGGGCTGCAGGCCAGGGACCCGGACATGATCGACAGCTCCTCGTCGCTCAGCCCGTATTTCTTGTCGATCTCCAAGGGATAGAGGGGCAGGATCTGGATGGGTTTGGAAGAAGAACGATAGTAGCTGACAAAGTCCACATCCCCTGCGCTCCTGCGCAACCCTGATTCATCCACCACGGCGACGCTGCCCACCTGAAAGCACTCCAGCAGAGGGCCCCGGGTGATTTCCACCAGTCTTACCGGTTCCATGTAGTTTTCTCCTATCTGATCTGTGCGATCACCTCTGCAGTTACTTCGTCTGTGGAAGAATGACCCCCCAGGTCCGACGTCCGGACCCGCCCTTCCGAAAGGACCGTCTCCAGGGCCGACAAGATCCTCTGCGCCCACTCCGGCTGGCCTATATGCTCCAGCATCTGGGACGCCGCCCAGATGGCGGCCATGGGGTTGGCCTTGCCCTGGCCGGCGATGTCCGGGGCCGAACCGTGGACCGGTTCGAACATGGAGGGGAAACGCCTTTCGGGATCCAGGTTGGCGCCGGCGGCCAGGCCCATGCCCCCCGCCACGGCGGCCCCCAGATCCGTCAGGATGTCCCCGAACAGGTTGGAGCAGACCACCACGCCGAAGCGCTGGGGCTCCCGGACCATGAACATGCTGGCCGCATCCACCAGCAGGGTCCGGGTCTCCACCTCCGGATATTCCGCCGACAGCTCCCGGAAGATGCTGTCCCAGAACACCATGCTGTAGTTCAGGGCGTTGGCCTTGCTGACGCTGGTCAGGGTACGCCCTTCTTTTCTTGCCAGCTCGAAGGCGTAGCGCATCACCCGCCGGCAACCCTTGCGGGTAAACACCGCCGTTTGCTCCGCCCGGTCCTCGAAGAAGCCTCCGGCCCCCGCGTACTCGCCCTCCGTGTTCTCCCGTACGAAGATCATGTCCACCTGCTCCCGGGAAACCCCCGCCAGAGGACAGGGCGCGCCCTTGAGCAGCTTGACCGGCCGCAGGTTGACATACTGGTCGAAACCCTGGCGAATCACCAGCAGCAGCCCTCGCAGGGAGATGTGGTCGGGCACGGAAGGAGAGCCTACGGCGCCCAGCAGGATGGCGTCGTAGCGTTTCAGGGTTTCCAGCCCGTCCTCCGGCATCATCCGGCCGGTTTTAAGATAGTATTCGCAGCCCCAGGGGAATGGGTCAAATTGAAAAGAAAGAGATTTGTCCAGGGCGGCGATGTGCTCCAGCACCTGCCGGGCGGCCCCGGTCACCTCCGGCCCTACGCCGTCCCCGCCGATCACGGCGATCTTATAGGAAAGGCGTGGCATCGTCGATCAGCTCCATTCTTTTCAAGGTTTCGTAGACGGTCCGCCTGGTTTCCTCCGGCAGCGGAAGGGCCGGCAGCCGTTCCGCGCAATTCCGGCCAAGGACCCTGAAATAGACCGCCTGCTTCAGCGACATGTACAAGGGCGAGGCAAAGGTGTAAAAATCCATGCAGGCCGCCATCTTTTGATGGTATTCCGCCGCCTTCGGAAGGTCCCCTTCCCGGAAGGCCCGCCAGATGCCCACCGCGTATTCCGGCGCAAAGTTGGCCGAGCCGTTGATAAAGCCCCGGGCCCCGGCCAGAAGGGCGCCGATGGCCTGGTTTTCGAAGGCGCAGTACACGATAAAATCTTCCCGCTTCCTGCGGATCTCGATCATTTTCTGCACGTGGGCCGCATCCGCGATGGTCTCCTTGATCCCCACGATATTGGCATGCTTCAGCGCCAGGCGTTCCACCAGGGCCGGCGGGAAGTTGAACCCGGTCAGAGCCGGAAAATTATAGATGACGATGGGCAGCTTTGTGGATTCAGCCAGTTTGGAATAATAGGCTTCCACCAGGGCCTCTTCGAAGACGCAGTAGTAAGGGTTGACGATCAGCGCCCCCGCAGCGCCGGCCTTCTCTGCAAAGGCCAGCAGTTCCAGGGTGTTGACGATGCTGGTGTCCCCTACCCCCGCCAGCACGTTCACCCGGCCGTCCACATGCCGGATCATCGCTTCCAGATAGTCTTTTTTCTCCTGCAGGCTCAGGGCGAAAAATTCCCCGGAAGTCCCAAAGTATCCGATGCCGTCCACACCGGCGGCGATCAGGAAGTCCGTGTGCTTTTTGCCCGCGTCCAGGTCCAGGCCCCCCTGCCCGTCAAAGAATGTGACGGCGGGCGGGTAGACGCCTCTCAAATCTTTCATATTGCTCCTTTCCCGGGTACTTCGGCTTTTGATTCAAAGTACACCTCGTTTATTATATGCCCGGGCGGCGGGGGCGTAAAGCCGATTTTTCCCTTTCCGGAAGCGGCCGATGTGGTACAATGGGGCTGTAAACTACTCGAATAGACCCTGGGAGGCCCGCGATGACAGCCATGGAGATCAAAGCGTATCTGGAACAAAAGCACGGCGAGATGATGACGCTCCTATCGCGTCTGGTCTCCATCGACAACCGCAGTTCCAATAAGATCGGCGTGGACCGGATGGGGTCCATCCTGCAGGAGGAATTCGAAAAGCTGGGGTTTACCGCCCAGCGATACGAGCAGACCCGCTGCGGCAGCAGCCTGATGCTGCGCCGGGAGGCGCCGGGGCGGCGGGTGCTGCTGATCTGCCACCTGGATTCCGTTTTCCCCGCCGCCATGCTGGACCAAAAACCCCTCTTTCGGACCGAGGGGAATCTGGCCTACGGGCCCGGGGTCGTGGACATGAAAGCCTGCCTGGTGGGCTGCCTGTACGCCGTCAAAGCCCTGCTGGCCACCGGGGCGCCCCTCCCCGCCCTGTCCGTTCTCATGGCCGGAGACGAAGAGCTGGGCAGCTTGTCCATTACGGATCAGATCATCGAAGAAGCCAGGCGCTCGGATTTCTGTCTGGTCACCGAGGGCGCCCGGCCGGGCATGGCCCTGGTGATCGAGCGGAAAGGCCTGGCCAAGGTGAACATCCTCTGCGAGGGCCGGGGCGCCCACGCGGGCAACGAACCCCAGAAGGGCATCAACGCCCTGATGGCCCTGTGCGATGTGCTTCCAAGGATCGCGGCCCTGAACGACTGGGAGAAGGACCGCTTCTGCCTGGTCACCCAGATGAACGCCGGCGAGGCCCCCAACGTGGTGCCCCAAAAGGGCACAGCTTATGTGGATCTGCGCTTTGCAGACATGGAGACTTTCGAATATTTGAAGGAAGAGATCGGCCGGATCTTGAGTGAGCCCAGAGAGGACTGCGCCCGGCTCAGCTGGAAAACCGAGCTGGTCAAACCGCCCATGGCGCCGGTCCCGGGCTTCGAGGAACTGCTCAGGACCGTCGTCGAAAGCGGCGAAGCGCTGGGGATCCCCTACCGGTGGGTCAAGGCGGGAGGCATCACCGACGGCAATACCGCGGCCTCCGTGGGCACGCCCACTTTGGACGGCATGGGGCCCGTGGGCGGCATGATGTGCTCCGAATCGGAGTTTTTGGAGATCGACACCATGGTTCCCTGCGCCGCCCGGCTGGCCCTGTCGATCAGCAAACTGAAATAGCAAAAAGTTTCATATTTTTATTGAAAATCCCCCGGCCCTCTGCTATACTGAACTCCGTTGCAGTCCGCTGCAAGGTGTGCGCCCGTAGCTCAGCTGGATAGAGCGTTGGACTCCGACTCCAAAGGCCACAGGTTCGACTCCTGCCGGGC
>CAZCTS010000085.1:0-5998 GCA_964501635.1 uncultured Oscillospiraceae bacterium
TCTCTTTATGTTATAATTTACTGTAGAGCGCCATGGGAGGAACGATGATCGATTATTTGCAAAAACTGAATCCGCAGCAGTACGAGGCAGCCACCACACTGGAAGGGCCTCTGCTGATCCTGGCCGGCGCCGGCAGCGGCAAGACCGGCACCATGACCCATCGCATCGCCTATATGCTCAAGGAAGCGGGCGTGGACCCCCGGTCTATCCTGGCCGTCACTTTCACCAACAAGGCCGCCAAAGAGATGCGGGACCGGGTGGAAGCCCTGGTGGGCTCGGTGCAGGGCATGTGGATCCAGACCTTTCATTCGGCTTGCCTTCGCCTGCTGCGCCTGCACCCGGAAGCGGCCGGATACGGCAAAAACTTCGTGGTCTACGATCCGGTGGACCAGAAATCCGTGGTCAAAGCCCTGCTCAAGGAAATGGATCTGGACGAGAAGCGCTTTGCCCCCGCCTATGTGATCAGCGAGATCTCCGGCGCCAAGGAACGGGCGGTGGGCCCGGCCCAGTACCGGCGGGACATGGGAGGGCAGCCGGCTTATCAGGAGCTGGCCGAACTCTACGACCGCTACGAAAAAGTGCTCAAAAAGAACAACGCCATGGATTTTGACGACCTGATCCTGCGGGCGGTCCAGCTGCTGGAAAGCAATCAGGAGATCCTTGACTATTATCAAAAGAAATTCCAATACCTGATGGTGGACGAATTCCAGGACACCAATCTGCTGCAATATCAATTTGTCAAAATGCTGGCCGCGCGGCACGGAAACCTCTGCGTGGTGGGGGACGACGACCAGTGCATCTATCAGTGGCGGGGCGCGGATATCCGCAACATCCTGGAGTTCGAAAAGGATTTTCCCCTCGCCAAGGTGGTCAAGCTCGAAGAGAATTACCGGTCCAGCGGCTTTATCCTGGACGCCGCCCACAGCGTGATCTCCAGGAATAAAGGCCGGAAGGCCAAGAAGCTGTGGACCCGGGCGGAGAAAGGCGAAAAGATCCAATATTACAGAGCTTCCGACGACAAGGAGGAAGCTCGCTACGTGGGCGGGCGCATCGAGGCCCTGATGCGCAAGGATCCGGCTCTCACCTTTTCGGACTTCGCCATCCTGTACCGGACCAACGTGCAGTCCCGGCGTTTCGAGGAAGCCTTGTCGGCCAAGGGCATCCCTTATCAGGTGCTCTCGGGTCTGCGCTACTATGACCGGAAAGAGATCAAGGATATCCTGGCCTATATGCGGCTGGTGGTGAACCCCAGGGACGACGCGGGGCTTCTGCGGATCCTGAACGAGCCCAAGCGGGGCCTGGGGGCCAAGTCCCAGGAAGCCCTGCGGACCCTGGCTGCGGTCCGGGGCGAAAACCTGCTGGAGGTGCTCCGGGACCGGGAGATCGTGGACAGTTTTCCCCAGAAGACCGCCGAGAGCCTCCACGCCTTCGTTTCGGTCGTGGACGGGCTCCACCTGGAGCAGGCCAACATGAGCGTGCTGGACCTCTACGACGCCATTCTGGTCAACACGGGATACCTGGCGGCGCTGGAAGCCCAGAACAGCGTGGAATCCGACAGCCGCATCGAAAACCTGATGGAATTCAAGTCGGTCATCACGGAGAAGGAAAAGGAGAAGAGCGAGCGGGGCGAGGCTCTGACATTGGAGATTTTCATGGAGGAGTTGACCCTGCTGGCCGACGTGGACAACCACGACCCCAAGGAAGACACTGTATCTCTGATGACCCTGCATTCGGCCAAAGGCTTGGAATTCTCTATCGTCTTTATGCCCGGAATGGAAACCGGCATCTTCCCCAGCTATCGCACCATCGACAAAGGAGAGGGCATGGAGGAGGAGCGGCGCCTTTGCTACGTGGGCATGACCCGGGCGAAGAAAATGCTGTTCCTGACCAGCGCCGAGTGGCGCATGCTCTACGGCAAGACGGAGCTGACCAGCGAATCTCTGTTTCTAAAGGAGATCGACCGGGGGGTGATGAGCGGGGATGCGATCTACGACAAAAAATCCGCCAGCGTCTCCTTCGCCCGCTACGACACGAAAGCGCCCTATTCGGAGGGGCCCTATGTGTCGCCTCTGGCCAGTCTGCAGTCCACCCGCAGCAAAGCCTATGACCGCAAAACCTTGGTGGGGCAGGATGTGCTGCCGGGCCAGAAGGTGGAGCACGAAAAGTTCGGCCCCGGCACGGTGATCGAGGCGGCAGGCAGCGTGCTCACCGTCATTTTCGATACCCACGGAACCAAGAAGCTGGCCAAGGATCTGGCCCCCATGCGCAAGGTGGAAGAATAATGGACCCCAAGGACAGAATGGATCAGCTCTATGAACTGCTCCGCGAGTACAACCGGCTTTACTACGAGGAAGACGACCCCGGGATCAGCGATTACGAATACGACCGGCTTTCCCTGGAACTCCGGGAGTTGGAAGCCGCCCATCCGGAGCGGGTCCAGCCCGACTCTCCGGTGCGCAGCGTGGGGGGAGGGGTCAAGCGGACCCTTCGAAAAGCGGAGCACGACGTGCCGGTGATCTCCCTTCAGGACGCGTTTTCGAAGGAAGAGGTGGAAGCCTTTGTGGAGCGGGTGCGCAAGGAGCAGCCCCAGGCTCTCTTCGCGGTGGAAAAGAAGATCGACGGCCTGACCCTGGTCCTGCGCTACCGGGACGGAAAGCTGGAGGACGCCATCACCCGGGGAGACGGCGTGGTGGGGGAAAGCGTTCTGGAGAACGCCCTGGAGGTCCGCAGCATTCCCCGCAGCATCCCGGAAAAGCTGCCTTATCTGGAGATCCGGGGCGAAGTCTACATGTCGTCGGAAAGCTTTGCGGCCGCCAACGAGCAGCAGGCCCAGACCGGCGGGAAAATATATCAAAACCGCCGCAACAGCGCCGCCGGCACCATGCGCCAGCTGGATCCCTCTATCGTGGCCCGCAGGAAGCTGGACTTTTTCGCTTTCAATTTGGAGATCGCCCAGGGAAAGACCTTCGCTTCCCATGCGGAAACCCTTGGCTGGCTCCAGACCCAGGGATTTTCTCCCAGCCCCGATTTTCGCATGGCCCGGACAGCCCAAGAAGTCTGGGCGGCGATCCAGGAGATCGCCAGGACCCGCCACCACCTGAATTATCCATTGGACGGCGCCGTGGTCAAGGTGGACGACCTGGAGATGCGGCGGCAGCTGGGCATGACCTCCCGGGTTCCCCGCTGGGCCATCGCCTACAAATATGCCCCGGAACAGAAGGAGACCCTGCTGGAAGACATCGCGGTGCAGGTGGGCCGGACAGGCCGCATGACCCCCCTGGCCCAGCTGAAGCCGGTGCGGCTGGCCGAAACCACCGTCACCCGGGCCACGCTGCACAATCAGGACTACATGGACCAGAAGGATATCCGCATCGGGGATACGGTGCTTGTGCAGAAGGCGGGAGATATCATTCCGGAAGTGGTGAGCGTCGTTTTGGAAAAGAGGCCCGGAAATGCTCTCCGCTTTTCCATGCCCGCCGCTTGTCCTGTCTGCGGCGCCCCCGCGGCCAAGGAAGCGGACGGGGCCCATCTGTACTGCACCGGGCTCAGCTGCCCGGCGAAGGACAGCCGGGGGCTGGCGTACTTTGTCAGCAAGGACGCCATGAACCTGGAGGGCTTCGGCCCCATGGCCGTGGAATCCCTGATCTCCGAGGGATACATCAGAGACGCCGCAGACATCTATGATCTTGGAAAACATCGGGACAAGCTGATCGAGCAGGGCATCGTGGGGAAGCAGAAGTCCGTGGACGCGATCCTCAAAGCCGTTGAAAAGTCAAAAAACAACGATATCGACCGTTTGATCACCGCTCTGGGGATCCGGAACGTGGGACGGCAGACCGCAAAGGTGCTGGCCCGGACCTATGGATCCATGGAGGAGATCATGGCCGCTCCCCCGGAAGCGCTGCGGCAGCTCCCTGATTTCGGGGACGTGGTGGCCGGCGAGGTGGCGGATTACTTCCGCCAGGAAAAGAACCGGGCCCTTCTGCAGCGGCTGGCCCAGGCCGGCGTCAACATGCGCTCCCTGTCAAAAGGAAGTTCAGACGATCGCTTTGCCGGGATGACCTTTGTGCTCACGGGCACCCTGGAGAGCCTGAGCCGTCAGGAGGCCACGGCCCTCATCGAGGGGCTGGGCGGGAAAGCTTCCTCCAGCGTGTCGGCGAAGACCGATTACGTGGTGGCAGGGGAAGCCGCCGGCAGCAAGCTGGACAAAGCTCTGGAACTGGGCGTGCCGGTGCTGGACGAAGCTTCTTTTTTGAAATTGATGAAACCGGAAGACCAAGGAGAAGAAAAATAGATGGATCACATTATTCTGAAGCCCGGCAAACTGGACGCGGAGCTGCTGGAGAAGCTGGTGTTTAAGAATGTCCAGCACCGGCGGCCGGAAGTGCTGGTCCGGCCCGGCGTGGGGGAGGATTGCGCCACCCTGGATTTCGGTCCCTACGAGTGCGTCATGTCTACGGATCCCATCACGGCCGCCATTTCGGATATCGGCAGGCTGGCGGTGCACATCACCTGCAACGACATCGCCTCCAACGGGGTGGAGCCTCTTGGCATCATGCTGGCGGTGATGCTGCCGCCGGGCACCACGGCCGGCGATGTGCGCAGGATCATGGAGCAGGCCTCGGAAGTGAGCGAAGAGCTGGGGGTGGAGATCATCGGCGGCCACACGGAGATCACTCCGGCGGTGAACCGGCCGGTCATTGTCTCCACGGCGGTGGGGCGCGCCCCTGCGGGCGGATCCCAGCGGGCTTCCGGCATGCGGCCCGGCGACTGGATCTACATGACCAAGTACGCGGGGCTGGAGGGCTGCGGCATCCTGGCCAGCGACTACGAGCAGGAGCTGTCCGGCGTGCTGACACCGGAGGAGCTGGCCGAAGCCAGGGATTACCTGAAGCATGTGAGCGTGCTCAAAGAAGGCGTAGCCGCCGGCAAGGTGGGGACCGCGGGCATGCACGACATCACAGAGGGCGGCGTGCTGGGGGCTGTCTGGGAACTGGCGGAGATCGCCGATGCAGGCCTTCTCCTCTGGGAGAGGGACATCCCGGTGACCGAAGTGATCAAAAAAATCTCCGCCCACTTTGACATCGACTATCTGCGGCTGATCTCTTCGGGCAGCATGATGATCATCGTCCACCCCGACCGGGCCGACGCATTGGAAGAAGCCATCGGCAGGGCAGGTGTTTCCCTTGCCCGGATCGGCCAGGTCCGCCCCGCGGAGGAGGGGCGGATGATCCAGTTCCCCGATGGCAGCCGAAAGGTCATCGATCCCCCGGGCAGCGACGAATTGTACCGGGTGATCCGATAGCTTTCTTGACTATGCGGGCAACAGACCATATAATGTAGTTTAATGACAGAATGAAAGAATTGCCTTGGGATAGCTTCGCCGGCTGCGGTTTGGGTCCTGCGCAATAAGAATCTGTGAACCTCGTCAGGTCCGGAAGGAAGCAGCGATAAGCGGAACCTCTTATGTGCCGCAGAAAAGCCTGTTCCACGGGTCGGCGGGGCTAACCGAAGGCAATTCTTTTATGGAAAGGAAGGGCATGTACCAGGCATTGTACCGGAGCTACCGGCCGGAAACCTTTGAAGAGCTTCTGGGGCAGGAACACATCGTTCGCATCCTGAAAAACCAGCTGGACACAGGGACCACCGGCCACGCCTATTTGTTTTGCGGCACGAGGGGAACGGGGAAGACGTCCACGGCCAGGCTCCTGGCCAAGGGACTCAACTGCCTGGCCCCGCAGGGGCGGCGCCCCTGCGGCGAATGCGCCGCCTGCCGGGCCATTGCCGCCGGCGCCTTCGTGGACGTGATCGAAATGGACGCTGCCTCCAACAACGGCGTGGACAACATCCGGGAACTCCGGGAGAGCGTCAACTATCCCCCTGCCGCAGGCAGGAACAAGGTCTACGTGCTGGACGAGGCGCACATGCTTTCCCAGTCGGCCGCCAACGCCCTGCTCAAGACTCTGGAGGATCCCCCGGACAACGTGGTCTTTATCCT
>CAZCTS010000086.1:0-1712 GCA_964501635.1 uncultured Oscillospiraceae bacterium
ATTTTGTCGATTACGTCCATGAAACCCATTATTTCACCTCCATAAAATGAAATAAAAAAATAGAAATAAAGTACAGACTAATTGTAAAGCCTGCGCAGGGAGGTGTCAACGCAATTACAGAAGGATCTGCGGTGTAAGCGAGAATTTGAGATAAACAATAGTGCGGTCACGAGTATTGACATAATAAATTCGCTATGTTATCGAAAAATAGGCGCTCCTACTCATTTGACACGAAAAATGACAGGATGATTTCGGTTGCTGGTTAGTGTATCAGAGCGTTGAACAGATCCTCAGTCAGGGCGCAATCGTAAAACAGGCGGTAGTAGCGGGAGACTTCCTGATACAGATCATAGGAAGCCTGCCCGGGATAGAGCAGGTCCGTCAGCCAGATCAAGCCCAAATAGCGGTTGACAGAGGGAGGCATGCCCATCCAGTTGTAGGGGCCCTCAGGCACTTCAGCGTATTGCTTTTGCCTGATGGCGGAAAGACGGTTCCAGAGGGGATCGGCGGCCACCTTGTCGTAGACGCTTCCCGGCGCGAAAACGATGAACTGGGGATCCCACAGAAGGAGCTGTTCCATGTCGACCTCGTTGCCGAATCCCCCGGAGGCGGGATTCTCCAACACGGCGGCGTTGTCGCAGAGCATATCCAGCAGTTCCGCGTGGTAGGAACCTCGGGCCAGCACTGAAAGGCCGTTGTCTCCCAGGCAGTAGACCACGGTTTTCTTCTCTTTCGGCTCCAGCCCGGCAATAATGTCCTCGGTCCGCCCATAGATTTCTTCGCAGTAATCCGCCAGCTCGGCGGCTTTTTCTTCCCGGCCCAGCAAAGTCCCCAGCATGCGGTAAGTGGCGTCCATCGTCTTGAGGGAAGCGTCCAGGTGGACGGTGGGGATCCCGGTCTGCTCCTGGAGGCGGTCCAGCTCTTCGGCCATGCCGGGGCGGGTCTCTCCGATGTCGATCAGGAGGTCCGGAGAGAGGCGGATCACTTCTTCCAGGTTCACATCTCCCTTGCCGCCGAATATCTGCCCGTAGAGGGGCAGGGCGAGCACCTCTTCTTTCAGGTAGAGGTCTGCGTCGGAGGACCAGTCGGAGGCCAGACCGCAGAAAATATCGGAGGCCAGGGGCAACAGCACCATCTGGGCCATGGCGCCAGTGGGGGCGATGGAATCCGTTTCGTAGATCTGGACTTCTCTGCCGCAGGAATCGGTAAAAACAAAAGACTCCGGCTCTTCCGCCCGGGATCCGCACCCCGTTGTTGTCAGAATGATGCAGAGGGCTAATAATAAGAGGGCTTTCTTCATCGTATTTAATCCTTTCAATGGGTTGGATCTACGCAGATATGGATCTGCCCGTCGTCCAAGGGCACAACGGAGGCGGAAATTTTGTAGAGTTCCTTCAGCACCGGCGGACAGATGACTTCCTCCGGGGTCCCGTCCATCAAAATGCGGCCGCCGGACAAGGCCAGCACCCGGTCCGAATAGCGGTAAGCCAGCGAGGGGTCGTGGGTGGAGAACAGGATCGTCAGTCCCTGATCCCGAAGCGCTCGCACCTGGGACATCACCAGATGCTGATGGCCGATGTCTAAGTCCGCCGTAGGCTCGTCCAGGATCATCATGGGGGTTTGCCGCGCAAGCGCCCGGGCGATCAGAACCATTCGCTGTTCCCCGCCGGACAGGCGCATGAAACCCCGCTGCTCCAAATGCCTTATATCCA
>CAZCTS010000086.1:1812-5700 GCA_964501635.1 uncultured Oscillospiraceae bacterium
GCCTCCGCCTCGCCCAGGCGAAAGGAGACATCCTGCAGGACGGAGCGTTCGCCATAGCTGAAGCCCAATTCTTTAACTTCGGTGATCAATGCTTTTCCCCTCCCCTGGTAATGAGATACAAGAAGAAGGGAGCCCCCACAAAGGCTGTGAGGATCCCGATGGGGATCTCCCGGGAGAGTACGGAGCGGGCCGCATCGTCGGTCAGCAGCAGGAACAAAGCGCCCAGCAGCATGGAGCCGGGCATTAGATATCTGTAATCGTTGCCGATCAGCCTCCTGGCCAGATGGGGGACCACCAGGCCCACCCATCCGATCATCCCGGTCGCCGAGACGGCAGCGGCAGTGACCAGGGTGGAAGCGGCCACGATCAGCTTTCGCATCTTCTCGGTGTCCACGCCCAAAGACCGGGCCGTTTCGTCTCCCAGAGTCATAATGTTGATGCGCCAGCGAAGCAGAAAGAGAGGGAGCAGCCCCGTCACCATGGGGATCGAGGTGCCCAGCACGCTGTCTGCGCCCACACCTATCAGGCTGCCCATAAGCCAGTACGTGATGGCGGGCAGCTGGTCGGTGGGGTCTGCCACCAGTTTGATAAAAGAGGTGCCGGCGGAAAAAAGAGACCCGACCATGATACCGGTAAGGATGAGACCCAGCACGCGTTTTCCCGTGCTTCTGCGGCCGATGAACCAGACGAGGCTCACAGCCGCCAGACTGCAGACAAAAGAAACAAGCGTGATCCCCCGGGTGGAAAACCCTGCCAGGATAGCCAGAGCGGCGCCAAAAGCGGCCCCCTGGGTGGCGCCCAGAATATCCGGCGCCGCCATGGGATTCTGAAAGACCCCCTGATAGGCGGCGCCGGCCGCGGAAAGGCCGCAGCCCACCAGGCAGGCCATGGCGATCCGGGGCAGACGGATATAGAGGATCACATCCCAGATCCCTTCTTTTGTAAGGGGGTATCTGCCGGCCAAGGCCGAAAGCACCACGGTAATCGCCAGGAGCAGCGCCAGCAGGGCCACGGTTCTCCCCGGATGACTATTCTGTTTGCGCAAGGAGTCGTTCATACTCTTCCTGTGTGTTGATGTTGTCCAGGCAGCCTTTCCGGTAGCCGGGACAGCCTTCGGCAGCGATCGTTGCGGTCCGAAGCTGTTCTGAAAGAATCCTTCTCAGCTTCAGGCGGTCTTCTCCGAGGGCAGTCTCGAAAGCCGGCGCTGCGGTTTGCGTGCGCAGCAGCAGGGGAAAGGTGCGCGGGAGGCCACCCTCTGAAAACATCACTGCATCGATGTGGGCGCTCCGATGGCTGGCCAGTTCGTCCAGCAGGACGCCGGGTAGCAAAGGCATGTCGCAGGGGATGACCAGCAGCCAGGGCTGCCGGGTGTGGCGCAGCGCTTCCGCTATGCCGCCCAGAGGACCCTTCGCCTCGAAGCGGTCCCGCAGGGTCTTGAAGTCATCGAACGTATCCCATGGGTCGTTGACGGCCAGGGAAAGATATCTATCCGAATAGAGCGCTGCAAGGTCCAGCGCGGTATCCAGGAAGGTGCTCCCAAGGTGCGGGAGACTCCTCTTATCTTGTCCCATCCGGGAGGATCTCCCTCCGGCAAGGACACAGCAGGCGACCTCCAGACCGGATCCCATCGAATGCAAAGCGCTTTGCTGCAAGGGGACCTCCCGGCGGCGGCAAAGGGCAGCCAAAGCATCCGGCAGCTGCTTCAGAATATCCTGGGCAGGTCCGTAGAGGTCTTCTGGCGCCCCGGCCAACAAGCGCCTGGCGCAGGCGACGCGCTCCGGTGTAAAGGCGGGATTCAGCGTAGCCAGCATGGCCGCCTGCCAGACCAGGTCTTCCGCCGGGGCGCCGGATCTGCAGGTCTCGAAATCCACGCCGTACAGGCGCTTGTCCGACAGAATAAAATTGCGGAAACTGGTATCGCCCAGGATCAGGCCAGTCCGATCGTAAAAGCGGCGGCACCAGTCAAAAAACAGATCAAACAAAGCCGATTGGGTCCGGGGATCTTCCAACGCCTCTTCCAGCGCATCGAACAAAGTGCTGCCGCTGAGAAAGCGGGTAACGATACGGCCGCCGGAGGCTTCCAGCAGTTCCGGCGCCAGTCCGCTGTCCTGGATCCGCGCATAGACCTCCTTTTCCGTGGAGAAGTCATCCAAGGCGGAAAAAACCTTAACCACGCGGTCGAGGGTTCGAGTGACCCGGTTTCTGCGGCTGGGCAGTTCCTGGCGGGGTTCCGATTTCATCTGCAGCGCCTCCAACAATCAAAATTGTACCACAATCCTTCCGCAGGGCAAACAATTCTCCCATATTTCTTGCAAATCAGGGTGGATTGGATATACTGATAGTAGTCGTACATCCGATCCGGATGTTTTTCAGGAGGTATAATCGATGGCACAAAAGAAGAAATCTTCTGCTGCAAGGGCAGACCGGGTGATCCGCAAGGCCAGCGACGGTTCTGTGGTCGACAGGGCTTCCGCGGATAAAAGGCCGCCCGGCGCGCAAAAGTCCGCCGCCGGACAAAAGCGCATTATTGCCTATGTATTATGGGCCCTGGCCATCGCCGCGGAAGTGGCGGCCATTTGGACCTTCAACCACTTCAGCGTCCTCTGGCCCTCCCTGGCGGCCATTGCGGCCGACGCGGCGTTTTGCATCGCCGCCGCTCAATTCTGGAAGCAGGCCAACCACCTGGATCCGCCCAAGGGCAAATTTTTCAAGAACCAGTTCGGCGTCCTCATGGCTATGATCGCCTTCCTCCCATTGGGCTACTTCCTTCTCAAGAACAGCAAGGACATGCCTGCGAGCGCAAGAAAGATCCTGGCCATCGTTGCAGCCTTTGCTTTTATCCTCACCATGGGCCTGTCCATCGATTACAACCCCACCAGCCAGGAGGACCTGACCCAGGCCGAGCTGATGGCCATCGAAAACGGCGGAGTCGCTTACTGGGGGAAGTATTCCAAGTCCTATCATTTTGACCCCGACTGCCAGACGCTGGTCAACTCGAAAGAGATCTTCGAGGGGACCGTGGAAGAAGCCTTTGATCTGGGCAAGACCGACCCCTGCGATTTTTGCGCCGGAGGCGGAGAGAACAAGTCGATATTGGAAAATGTCCTGGTCAACAGCGAGGAAGACCCCGACACCGCAGCAGCAGAATAGGAGACCATCATGGATATGATGACATTGCTTCGAGAGGCCATCGCTTCCGAAGAAAGCGTAAAGACCATCAGCAAAAAGAGCAACGCGTCCACCGACCAGGTGTCGGCCATTTTAATGTCCGCCATTCCGGCCCTGATGGCCGGCATGCAGAAGAATTCGGAATCCGACGAGGGGGCCAGGGCGCTGGCCAGAGCGCTGGATGACCACGCGGAGACAGACGTGTCCGATATCGCCGGGTTTCTCGACAAGGTGGACACCGAAGACGGCATGAAGATCCTGAACCACATCCTGGGCAACGATCAGGAAACGGAACGTGTGGAGAAGAATCTGGCCGCAAGAGCCGGCGTGCAGAAAGATCAAGTGGGCGGGATCCTGTCCATGGCGGCCCCCCTCCTCCTGAGTCTTCTGGGCAAGGAAAAGAAGAAGACCTCGAGAAAGTCCTCCGCGGACAGCAAGGATGTGCTGATGGACATGCTGGGTTCCATGTTATCCGGCGGGGGCGGCGATTCGGGTCTGGACATCGGCGACCTGATCAAGATGGCCACCAAGGACAGCGACCACGACGGCAAGTCCGACCTGGGCTCCATGCTGGGCGGCCTGCTGGGCGGACGAAAATTATTCTAAAGCACAAGACCCCGCCTCTTGAGACGGGGTTTTTCATAGAGTTTTTTCTGCAGCAAGCCCGAAACAGGAAAGGAAGAGGAACATGGTCAATCAAATCACAGCATTTATCGCGCA
>CAZCTS010000087.1:0-5636 GCA_964501635.1 uncultured Oscillospiraceae bacterium
CCCTATATTGAAATCTCCGGAACGGAGTATGAAAGCGGCGTGCAGATCGGAAGACTCTTTGGGGCCATCCTCTGCGAAGAGACGAAGGCGGCGGAGCATTTTTTGAGCGATCCGGCAGTGCGGGAGGATTTTGAGACCGTGCGAAAACGGCTGGAATCCGAGTATCCGGACGCCCTTCTCCACGCTTATGGGCGGGCCGACGGAGCCGGCGCGGACCGGGAGGCCTATCTGCTGTATCTCTGCTACGAGCTTTGGGAAGGCCGGGAGGCGGAGCGCTGTTCGGACATCATCGCGGCCCAGGGCGGCCGGGTCTTGATGGGACACAACGAGGACGGAGGCTATTCCGTCGGGAATTCGGCTCTGTTGAAATGCGTCAGCGGGAGCGGATGGTATTTCGATTTTGCCACGCCCGACGCCCTGGCGGGGGGCTCCTTCGGATTCACCTCCCGCGGACTGCTGTTCACCATGAACTACATGTATGTAGAAACGATGAGATCGGACCGGATCCCGGTTTGGTTTTTCCTGCGCAGCCTGGTGGACTGCGGAAGCATCGAGGAAATTAAGGACAAGCTCTCCCGAATGGATATCGCCTCCGGTTTTCATTGGAACTTGTTTATCGGAGGGAAAGCCTACGAGATCGAAGCTAAATACGACCGGGCCGAACTCAGCGAGGTGCAGGGAATTTTTGTCCACACGAACCACTACGTCAATCCTTCGCTGGACGAGGGATACTCGGATCCGGAAGCCAACACCCTTTTCCGCTATGCGAAGATCAAAGAACTGATCAGGAAAAAAGACCACATCCTGCGGACGGCCGAGGATGTGGAGGAAGTGCTCAAATACCGGAGCACCACGTATTACAACAGCATCTTCGAAACACCGGAAATGGGCCGGGGCATCACAGCCTGCACCCTTCTGTACGACAGCGCCCAGGACTGCATCCAGTACACGAACCACATGCTGGGCCGCTCCCACACCTTCCCCTTTGGGGAAATGCGCTCACGATAGATCCGGGCGGGCTGCCGTATGGCGGATGACTTCGAAACGCTGCATCCGGTAAGGCTGGTTCGGATCGATGCCCGCTTTCTTCAGGGCGATACTCAGCTGCAGCTCTACGGTGTCGATCCCTTCCAGATCCGGCAGAAGAAGGCCTCGTCTGCCCCCGAAGGAAACGATCACGCCGTATCGCGCCGGGTCCAGCTCCGATGGCGTTGCCACGGGCTCCGGAAGGCTCAGCACGTCCACGCTGTAAGATAGAAGGGGCAGCTCCTTCTCCCGCACCGGCAGGAACCTGGGATCTCCGGTCCCCGCGCTGACGGCGTTTTGAAGGATCTCCTGAGCCAGGCTGTCGCAGACCGGCTGGATCGTGCCGATGCAGCCCCGGAGCTGGCCGTCGATCTTCAGGGACACAAACACGCCGCCCCGGCGGCCGGTCAGCTCTTCGGGAAGCCCCTGGGGCAGTTCAAGCCGGCTTCCCGTCCGGACATAGTGCTCCAAGGCCTGGCGGGCCAGACGGATGTAGGGATCCTGGCCGGCGCCCGCCGGGCGGAAGGCCGCAACCAGGTAGCCCACCCCGAAAGGCCCCTCGTAGGAAAGCACTTCGGATCTGATCTCCTTTCCCTCCAGCGCGCCGGCCATCATCTGAAAGGTCCGCAAGCCGCACTCGGCTGCCCGCCGGGCGAAGTCCTCCGGGAATGCGAAGAAGCGGGAGCAGTCGCAGGCTTCCACGGCTTCCCGGATCTGTCTGTCGAAAGAAGGCCCCTGGGCAGCATAGCCGTAGGGGCCTTCTTTTAAAAGCTTATGGGAAAGATCCCCGCTGGCCACAAACACATAGGAACGCCCCAGCTCTTCGGCGGCCCGATCGATGCAGCGCCCAAGGCTTCGGTGGGATTCCGCCGAAAGTCCGGAGATGGAGACCCGAACCAGGGGAATGTCCAGCCCCAGGGCCCGCATAAAATACAACGGGACCATGGTCCCGTGGTCCAGGGCGCTGTCTTCTTCCACAAGGGGCAGGCCTTCCGGGCCGGCCAGCCGGGCGATCCGCCCGGCCAGGTCCGCGTCGCCCCGGGTCTTGAGGCGGACCTGGGGGGCGCCGAAGCCGGCGAAGCTGCCTTCGGCGCCCTGGCCGGCAGAAATGACGAATCGATCCGCGTACCCCTCCGCGTGGGGAGAGGCGATCACCAGGACCTGGGGCTGCAGCGCCTGGATACGCTCCGCCACCTTGCGATAGGCGTCAATGGTCTTTTGCACGGCGCTCTGCCGTCCGGCGCCCACCTCCGGAATGATCAGAGGAGGATGGGGCACAATAAAGGCTCCTTTTAACATTGTACTCGCTCCCTTCCCGCAAAATTCTTCGCAGACCTGGCTGCAATCGATTTAAAAAGAGATATTCCCAAGGTGGATCCGCCAAAGTCCCGCTTCTTTTCCAATCCTTTCCGCCCTTTGGATGCTCTCGGGCGGCGTGGGTCCCCGGTCCCTGCACTGCCAGGCGGGGAAAAACCGGCTGATGTGCCAGGGCACCGAAGGGTCCAGCTCCGAAGCGATAAACCCGGCAATGCCCTCCAGCTGAGCCGGATCGTCGTTGACGCCGGGAACCACCAGGGTCGTCACTTCCACGTGGACGCCGGCCCGGTGCATGCGCCGGATGTTTTCCAAAACGGGGGCCAGCCCGCCGCCGCAATATTTCCGGTAGACCCCTTCATCGAAGGCCTTCAGATCCACGTTGGCCGCGTCCAGCAGCGGCAGGATCTCTTCCAATGCCTCGGAAGTCATAAAACCGTTGGTCACCCAAATATTTTTCAGCCCGGCGCCCCGGGCTTTCTTCATGATCTCCAGGGCGTATTCCACAAAAACAGTCGGCTCCGAATACGTATAGGACACGGATCGGCAAGCCCATTCGAACGCTTTGTGAATGTGCTCTTCGGGTTTGATCCGGGCCCCGCGTATGGGCTGTCCGAGACCCGGCGGCTGGGAGATCTCCCAGTTCTGGCACCAGGCGCAGCGCATATTGCAGCCTTCGGCTGCCAGAGAATAGGTTTTCGTTCCGGGCATGTAGTGCCGCAGGGGCTTCTTTTCGATGGGATCCGCCGCCACGGAGATGGTCTTTCCATAGTTCAGGCTGTAGAGGCTTCCCCCGTCGTTTTCCCGGACGCCGCACAGTCCCCGCTGTCCCGCAGAAAGGACACAGCGGTGATGGCACAGCCCGCAGGCCACCCGGTCGTCGGAAAGACGCTTATAAAACATCGCTTCTTTGATGGGGACCACCCCCTCTTTCTGTTTACAATTTTACCACCAAACAGCGGGCGATACAAATATCGGGCCGGCTGACATCTTCCCCCTGCGTCGGATTGACAAGGGCCGCTCCCTTGTCTATAATCAACTTGTCTATACAAGTTCAACGATCCCGCCGGCGCCGCCGTCCCTACGACCCTGCTCCCCTACAAAAGGAGGCTTGCTTGTTCTTCTTATCCATTGATTTCGGTACATCTTCGGTCAAAATCTCCATTCTGGACGATGCGCGGAACGTGCTGCAGACCGCAAAAGAAGACTACCCCTATATTCTCCTGCCCGGCGAAAAAGTGGAGATCGACCCGGAGGTCCTCTTCGAAGCCCTCCGGGAGGCCGCGGGCCGCCTGGATCCCGAAATGAAAGCATCCGTGGGATTGCTCTGCTACTGCACCTTCTCCCCCTCCCCGGTGCTGATGCGCAGGGACGGTTCTCTTGCGCACCCCAATATCATCACCCACATGGACCGGCGGAGCCGGGCCCAGAGCCGCACCATCACGGAAAAAGTGGGACAGGAGCGGTTCTTACATATCACCGGCTTCTACCCCTTCGCCGGCGGGGCCGGGGTCATGACCCTTTTGTGGTTCATGGAAAACGAACCCGACGCGCTGAAAGACCTGGGCTTTTTCGGCCATCTGCCCACCTATATCCATCACCGCTTTACCGGGGAATGGATGACGGATCTGGTGAACGCCTCCATGATGGGTCTCTACGATACGGTCTCCCAGTCGGGCTGGTCCGGGGAACTGCTGGAAAAACTGGCCATCCCCGGGGATTGGCTGACGCCCATCCGCCAGCCAGGCACCGTATTGGGCGCCCTGCTGCCTCAGGCGGCCTCCATCCTGGGCGTTCGTCCCGGCATCCCCGTGACCGTGGGCACCAACGACATGGCCGCCGCCCAGGCCGGCGCAGGAAACTTTACCGCCGGCTGCATCATGGACACCGCAGGCTCCAGCGACATGGTGAGCATCCTGACAGACAAACCGGTGGTCCATTCCCGCTACTATCTTCGCAATTCCGCCCTGCCCGGCATCTGGCAGATCTACGCCACCACGGCGGGCGGCTTCGCCCTGGACTGGTTCTACGAGCAATTCTGCCGGGAGATGAGCCGGGAGACCTTCTACAGCGACTATCTGGGCCGCGTCATCGATTCCTGGAAGGAAGAAGGGGAGGTCCGCTTCGATCCCTTTTTGACGGGAGACCGGCAATCCATGGAAAAGCGGACCGGCGCCTGGCACGGCCTCACATTGACCGCCACCCGGGAGGAGATGCTGGCCGCCCTGCTGCGGAGCATGAACCGGGTGCTGAACGACACCATCCGGGAAGCGTCAAAAATCCAACCCCTGAAGGATGTGATCCAACTGGCCGGGGGGATGTCGAACGACCGGTTTATCCAATTGAAAATGCGGGAGATCCCGGGATTCCGCTTCGAAGTCGTGGACAATTGCTCCACCCTTGGAAACGTAGCCCTGGCCCAGCGCTTTATGAACAACGGGAGGAAATGATGGTTTTTCAAAACGTGTATACCCAAACCCTTCATCTGGCCGGGGAGCGCGGAGAAGCCCTCCCTGCCTTCAACATTTTCAACCAGCAGTCCCTGCGGGGCATCCTGGCCGCCGTGCGGGAATCCGGAAAACCCGTAATCCTGCAACCCTCCACCGGGACCGTCAAACGCCTGGGCGCCGCGGCGCTCAAGTCCATGACCCAGGGGGAACTCGCCGGTCTAAAGACCCCTGCCCTGCTCCACCTGGACCACTGCAAAGATCTGGAGCTGGCCCGCCTTTGCATCGACCGGGGCTGGGATTCGGTCATGCTGGACTTCTCCCACCTGCCCCTGGAGGAGAACATCGAGAAAACCGGCAGCATCGTGGAATACGCCCACGAGCGCAACGTGGCCGTGGAAGGCGAAGTGGGGGTGATCTCCGGCGTGGAGGACGAAATCTGCAGCGATGTCCAGCACCTGGCCAGTTTCGAGGACACCCTTCGGTTTGTGGAAGAGACCGGGGTGGACGCGGTGGCGCCCGCCTGCGGCACCGCCCACGGCCACTATAAGAGCGAACCCTGCCTGAACTTCGACCTGATCCGCCGTCTTCATCAGGCCACGGATACCCTGCTGGTGCTCCACGGCGGCACCGGGCTGAGCGACGCTCAGTTTCTGGAGATGATCGACTGCGGGATCACGAAGATCAACCTGTCCACGGTGCTGAAGGAGGTCTGGTACAACACGCTCACCGACTATCTTCCCCGCCACGACGTCTCCTCCCCCATGAAAGTGGACATCGCCGCCGAAGAAGCCTTCCGGGACGCGGCATTATCCTTTATCCGCCTCTTTTCCCCCGGTAGCCGATGAC
>CAZCTS010000088.1:0-5589 GCA_964501635.1 uncultured Oscillospiraceae bacterium
AACCTGGCGGACGTGACCCTGGTCCGGGAGAACACCACGGAAAAGGAGCGCGCCTCCGTCAAATACTCCCGCATGTACCACCGCAAGGCCATGGAGATCAGCCTGTCCGTGAACGTGGTGGGTAAAAACCTGGACGAGGCGGAAAGGGAAGTGGACAAATACCTGGACGACGCCTTTCTGGCCGGACTGAGCCAGGTGAGCGTCATCCACGGCCGGGGCGCCGGCATCCTTCGGGAAGGCCTGGGCGCCATGCTCAAGCACCACCGCCACGTGGAGAGCATCCGGCGGGGCACTTATCAGGAGGGCGGCGAGGGCGTCACCATCGTCACCTTGAAAAAATAGACAGCACAGGAGGATCCATGCTTAACATCAAGAAAGAAATCGCCGGCATACTGCAGGCGCAGCTGCCGGACATGAGCGCCCAGGAGATCGAGGCGGCCATCGAAACCCCCTCGGACAGCAGCCTGGGAGACTACGCGTTTCCCTGTTTTCGCCTGGCCAAAACCCTGCGAAAGGCGCCCAATCTCATCGCAAAGGAACTGGCTTCCGCCGTGGCGGACAACGCGCTGTTTTCCAAAGCGGAAGCCGTGAACGCCTACGTGAACCTGTTCATCGACGGCGCCCGGCTGGCCCGGATCACCCTGGAAGAGGTGTGGGGCGCCGGGGACGATTTCGGTCGCAGCGATATCGGAGCAAAGCGGCCGGTGATCGTGGAGTTCAGCTCCCCCAACATCGCCAAGCCCTTCCACATCGGCCACATCCGGACCACGGTGATCGGCAATTCCATCTACAAGATCTTCGATTTTCTGGGCTACAAGACCATCCGGATCAATCATCTGGGGGACTACGGCACCCAGTTCGGCAAGATGATCGTGGCATACCGCCGCTGGGGCAATCGGGCCGACGTGGAAGCTTCGCCCATCAGCACCCTGCTTTCCTACTACGTCAAATTCCACGAGGAAGTGGAAAAGGATCCCGGCCTGGACGACGAAGCCCGGGAGGTCTTTTCCAAGCTGGAACACCAGGCGCCGGAAGAGACGGCCCTGTGGCAGTGGTTCCGGGACGAGAGCCTCAAGGAATTCTCCCGGGTCTACAAGATGCTGGACATCGAATTCGACTCCCTGGCCGGGGAGAGCTTCTATTCGGATAAAATGCCTGCGGTCCTGGAAGAGATGGAAGCCAAAGGCGTGCTCCAGGACTCCCGGGGCGCCAAGATCGTGGACCTGGAGCCCTACGGCCTGCCGCCGGCCCTGATCACCAAGACCGACGGCTCTTCACTCTACATCACCCGGGACATCGCCGCGGCCATCTACCGGAAGAAGACCTACGATTTTTATAAAAACATCTACGTGGTGGGGGCCCAGCAGAACCTGCACTTCCAGCAGTGGTTCAAGATCCTGGAGCTGATGGGCCACGAGTGGCACGACCGGTGCGTCCACGTCAACTTCGGCACCGTCAGCCTGGCCGAGGGGACTCTTTCGACCCGGAAGGGCCGGGTGGTCTTCCTGGAAGACGTGCTGAACAAAGCCGTGGAGCAGACCCGCCAGGTGATCCGGGACAAGAATGTGAACACCGACAGCATCGAGGAAACCGCTAAAATGGTGGGCATCGGCGCCGTCATCTTCCAGGAGCTGTCCAACGGACGGATCAAGGACTACACCTTCTCCTGGGAAAAAACCCTGAATTTTGACGGCGAGACCGGTCCCTACGTGCAGTACACCCACGCCCGGGCGGCCAGCGTGCTGCGCAACGGCGGCTGGACGAAGCCCGCCACGCTGGACAAGGTGGACCTGTCTTACTTGAGCAGCGACAGCGCCTTCGGCCTGCTCAAGATGATCTACCGCTTCCCGGAAGTGGTCCTGGAAGCCGGCGAAAAGTACGAGCCTTCGATCATCACCCGGCACATCGTGGACGTGGCCCAGGCTTTCAACAAGTTCTACCACGACGAGCACATCCTGACCGAGGACGAAGGCGAAAAACAGGCCAAACTGCTGCTCACCTACGCGGCCAAGCAGACCATTAAAAACGGCCTGGGCCTGCTGGGGATCCAGGCGCCGGAGAAGATGTGATGCAGTACGAAGGCATGGTCTACCGGCCTCCCAGCGAGGCCTACAGCCTGATCGTGCAGGTGACCATCGGCTGCTCCCACAACGGCTGCAGCTTTTGTTCCATGTTCAAGGAAAAGCAGTTCCGGGTCCGCAAACCCGAAGAGATCCGGGCGGACCTGCTGGAGGCCAGGCAGTACTACAAGCGGGTGGACAAGATCTTTCTGGCCGACGGCGACGCCCTGTGCCTTTCCACAGGCAAGCTGCTGGCCATCCTGGACCTGATCCGCCAGACTTTCCCCGAATGCAGGCGGGTGGGCGTCTACGGCTCCGCCCGGGACGTGCTGCGCAAGGAGCCCGGGGACTTGATCCGGCTGAAGGAAGCGGGCCTGGGCATCGTGTACCTGGGCGCCGAATCCGGCAGCCCCCAAATCCTAAAGGCTATCAACAAAAACGCCACCCGGGAAGAGCTGATCGAGTCGGTGCAGCGCATCGAAGCCGCGGGCTTTCAGGCCTCCGTCACCTTTATCTCCGGCATCGGCGGCAGAGAACTGTGGCAGGAGCACGCCCGGATGACGGCTTCCATGATCAGCGAAATGCAGCCCTACTACGCCAGCATCCTGACCCTGATGGTGGAGCCCCGGGCCCCCTTGTACCGGGACATCCAGGAGGGACGGTTCCAACTGCTCACCCCCGCGGAGGTGATGGCGGAGATGGAGTGCCTGCTGGAGAACATCCACGTCACCAAAAAGTGCGTGTTCCGGAGCAACCACGCCTCCAACTACTTGTCCCTGAAAGGCGACCTGCCAGAGGATCAGGAGCGGATGCTGGCCCAGATCCGGGCGGCCAGGGAAAACACATCCATGCTCAAGGAGGAGTATTTCAGAGCGCTGTAAGGAGGGGATCCGGGCGTATGAAGATCTTGCTGACCACACTCAACTCCAAATACATCCACTCCAACCTGGCTCTGCGCTATCTGCACGCCGCGGCCGGGGCCTACCGGGACCAGATGGAGATCGACGAGTACACCATCAACCACACGGATGACTATATCTTTACGGAGCTGATGCGAAAAGACAGCCGGCTCTACTGCTTTTCCTGCTACATCTGGAACATCGAGCGGATCCTGTATCTTGCCCAGACCTTAAAGCAAGCCAAGCCCAATATCAAGATCCTTTTAGGCGGCCCCGAGGTGAGCTACGAGGGCGAAGCCTTTCTTTTTGAGCACCCCGCTGTGGATTTTGTGATCCAGGGCGAAGGGGAGGCTTCATTTTTCGCCTTTTTGGAGCAATACTCCGCAACGCTGCCGGATTACCAGAGCGTGCCGGGCCTGCTGTACCGGGAGGGCGCCCTGGTCCGAAGGAACAAAGCCTGCCCGCCGCTGAAATTCGAAAGCGTGCCCAATCCCTACGAGCTGCTGCCCGCCGAGGAGGACAAGATCCTCTACTATGAATCCGCCCGGGGCTGCCCCTTTCAATGCGCCTACTGCCTTTCCTGCCTGGACCGCCAGGTGCGCCCCCTGCCTCTGGACCGGGTCAGGGAGGAACTGAAGTACTTTATCTATAAGCGGGTCAAGCAGGTCAAGTTCGTGGATCGCACATTCAACTATGACGCCTGGCGCAGCCTGGAGATCCTGCGCTATCTGATCGAAAAGGACAACGGGGTCACGAACTACCACTTCGAGATCTGCGCGGAGCTGATGACCGAAGCCCACTACGAGCTGCTCAGGACCGCCCGCCCGGGGCTGTTCCAGTTCGAGATCGGCGTCCAGTCCACCCACCCGGCCACCCTGGGCGCCATCAACCGCCGGGGCAACTTCGAAAAAGTGGCCGAAGCCGTGGAACGTCTGCAGCAGATCGGCGGCATCCACCTGCACCTGGATCTGATCGCGGGTCTGCCCCTGGAGGACTACAATCTCTTCCGCCGCTCCTTCAACGATGTCTACGGCCTGCAGCCCGACGCCCTGCAGGTGGGATTCTTAAAGCTGCTGAAGGGCACGCCCCTGCGGGAGGACGCCCGGATGTACGGCTATGTGTTCCGTCAAAAGCCGCCCTACGAAGTGATCACCAACAACTATCTCTCCGCCGACGGCCTGGTGCGGATCAAAATGATCGCCGAAATGGTGGATTTTTATTATAACCGGGGCGGATTCGGACAAACGCTGCAGGAGGCCTTGGGCTCTTCCTGCAACGCCTTCGATTTTTACGAGGAGCTGGCCCTGTGGTACTACGAAAACGGTCATGCCCGGAAGTCCCACCGCAAGGAGGACCTGTACCGGATCCTGAGGCTGTTTTTGGAGAAGTGGGCGCCGGAAGGCGCGGAGCATCGGTTTGACGAAAAGCTGGAGGCGGATCTGGCCGGGGCGCTGAACCCGGAAGCGGTGAAGCGGTTTGCCAAGGAAGGATGGGCGCTGAAAGAATGAAGGACTGGAAGAACGCACCGGATCTGAGAGGACGGGAGGACCGGCTGGCGCCCTATCTGAAGCCATTGGCTGAAGCCTATCTGTTCGACAGTTTCTCCGAGGAATATTTAAGGCGGGAAGGGCTGGAATTTATGATCGGCGCGCCGATCCCCCTGGCCAAAGAAGACCTGGCGGCCTTTGCCCAAGGCGGCCTCCCCGTGGTGCGGCTTGCGGACAACATGGCGCTGCTCTCGGGGGCGGATCCCCGCTTTCCTTCGACCGGAAAGTACCTGCGCTTTTTAGCCCGGTTTTTCGACGAAAAGCTGGTGGAAGTCCTGGTGGAGATGGGCGGCCGGCACTTGCGGGACGCCGACTACGCAAGAGCCGCCGCCTACTTCCGCAGCGCCCTCTTGCTGGAAGCCGCCCATCAGAAGGCGCTCTTCGGCTACGCCTGCGCCTGCCGGGAGTGGTACCTGTCCCTGGATTCGGACACCGACGCCGAGCAGATGCAGGCCCTGAAAGACGAATCCATGGAATTTTTCGAGTGGTGCCAGACCCTGTATCCGGATTTCGGCGCGGTCCACTACTTCCTGGGCTTCGCCTATCTGAACCTGGGTCTCTACACCAAGGCCAAGTTCACCTGGGAGCGCTTTCTGGCCCTGGCGGACAACCAGGAGGAGAAGCAGGAGATCGAAGAACGCCTGGCCCAGCTTGCCGACCCTGTGCGGATCGAAGAGGGCATCAACCTGCTGCTGGGAGGCAAGCTCCGGGACGGCCTGGCCATCCTGGAGCCCTATGTGAAGACAGACTATCGCAACTGGTGGCCCCTGCACTACTACCTGGCCTCGGCCTACCAAGAGCTGTCCTACGTGTCCGAAGCCATCGAAGGCTTCTTGAAAGTGTTGGAATTGGCCCCTTCCCACGTGGAAAGCGCCCAGCGCCTGGCGGACCTCTACGAGCTTCGCAGCGAGGCGGAAAAGGCCGCGAAATACCGCCGGAAAGCCGAAATACTTCTCCGCAACCGGGAAGATTAGTCTTGACAAGGAGCGTCCGTTCGTTGTATAGTATTTCTTGTCGCAAGCAGGTCAACATTCCAAGGTAGCTCAATGGTGGAGCACTCGGCTGTTAACCGATAGGTTGTGG
>CAZCTS010000089.1:0-5576 GCA_964501635.1 uncultured Oscillospiraceae bacterium
TGTTCGTGCTTTCAGGCCCCTCCGGGGCCGGCAAGGGCACCATTTGCAAAGAGATCGTCCGGAGAGAGCACATCGGCTTGTCCGTTTCCATGACCACCAGAGCCCCAAGAGGGCAGGAGGAGCACGGGAAAAGCTATTATTTCGTCACGGACGAGGTCTTTCAGAAAACCATCGACGAAGGAGGCTTCCTCGAGTACGCAAGCATATACGGCCACAGCTACGGCACGCCCAGGCAGCCGGTGATGGAACAATTGGCCAAGGGGAAGGATATCATTCTGGAGATCGAGATGCAGGGAGCTTTCCAGATCAAGAACGTGTATCCGGAGGGGATCCTGATATTCATTTTGCCGCCTTCTCTGGCAGAGCTGAGGAACCGCCTGATCGCAAGAGGCACGGAAGACGAGGAAGCGATCCGGATCCGCCAGCAGGCCACCCTGAACGAAATCGCCCTGATCCACGACTACGATTACTACGTGATCAACGGGGATCTGGAAGAAGCGGTGGATCGCGTCCGCTCCATTCTGATCGCTGAACACAGCAAAGTGGACCAGAACGTCGAAAAACTGATCCGCAGATACGAGGAGGAAGCATAGATGTTATACCCATCCATCAATTTATTGAAGACGAAAGTGGACAGCCGCTACACGCTGGTCGTGATGGCCGCCAAACGAGCCAGAGACCTTACCGACGGAAAACCGAAGCTGACCCTGACGGAGAGCAACAAACCGGTTTCCATCGCCACCTTCGAAATATCCGACGACCTGATCAGTTATCATCGGGCCAGCACTTCGGCCCTGGACGAGCCGGAGCAGGATTAAGGCTCCATGGATCCGCTGTACGACAGGACGCTTCGGCTGATCGGGCCCCATGCCATGGAAACGCTGCAGAACGCACGCGTACTGGTGGTGGGGCTGGGCGGCGTAGGCGGCTATCTGGCAGAAAACCTGGCCCGGGCAGGAGTAGGGACCCTGGGCCTTTGTGATTTTGACCGCATCGATCCGACGAATCTGAACCGGCAGATCCTGGCCACCGGATCGACCCTCGGGATGCTCAAGACCCGGGCGGCGGCTCAGCGCCTGAAATCCATCAACCCCGCTTTGGAAATCCGGGAATTTCCGTTTAAGGTGACAGAGGCTTCGCTGCAGGACTTGCACCTCGAAAGCTACGATTACGTGGCGGACGCCATCGACGACGTGGCTGGCAAGCTCCTGCTGATCGGCGCTGCCGACCGGGCCGGCGTTCCGGTGATCAGCGCCATGGGCGCGGGCAACAAGCTGGATCCATCCCGGTTCAGGATCGCGCCGATCCGCTCTTCCCACACCTGCCCGCTGGCCAGAGTGATGCGAAGGGAACTGCGTCTTTTGGGTCTGACAGAAGTCCAGGTGCTTTTTTCCGACGAAGCGCCGGCGCCGAGGGAAGAAGAAGCCGGACCGCCGGTGACCGCCAGCATCTCCTATATGCCTGCGGTGGCGGGCTCCATGATGGCGGGGAAGATACTCCGTGACATTATAGCAAAGTAAAAAACTCCGCAGATGCGGAGTTTCTTGTTATAGACGGTCCAGCACCAGGGCGGCAGCGCCGAAGAGGGCCCCCTCGTAGCCCAGAGGGGTGGGAAGGACCCGGAGCGAATCGCAGGACTGCTTATAGGTGTGGGTGAGGAGGGTCTGCATCAGGGCGTCCTTGTACAGATCGAAGGCCAGGGACAGGCCGCCTCCAATGATGACTTTTTGAAGGTCCAGCACGTTGTGGAGGGCGGCGATGGCTTTGCCAAGATAATAGCCTTCCAGGCGAAAGGTTTCCAGCGCCGCAGGGTCGCCTTCGGCGGCCAGCGCGGCGATCGACGATCCGTCGGGCGCTTTGCCGTCGATACGCCGGCGCCCGCCGGCCTCCAGGTAGTTTTGCACCAGGCCGGCGGCTGCGGCGTGCATTTCCAGCGTCCCCGCCGTGCCGTCCTCGGACACTCTTCCGTTTTCCGCCACAACGCACTGGCCGATCTCGCCGGCCTTGCCGTTTGCGCCCCGATACAGCTTGCCGTCCAGAAAAAGGCCTCCCCCGATGCCGTTGCTCACGGTGATGTACAAGTAATTGTCGCAATCCTGCCCAGCCCCGAAGTACCGCTCCCCCAGGACGCAGGCCCTGCCGTCGTTTTCCGCGCAGAACGGAAACCCGAACGCATCGGCAAGATCCTCTGCGATGGGGTAGTCCTTGATCCCCATAAAAGCGGTGCTCACCCACAGGCCTTTTTCCGGGTCCGCCAGGCCGGGAATGGTCACCCCGCCGCCCAGGATGCTCCATTCCGGATGGAGGTCCAGGGTCTCGGCGATGGAATCCAGCAGTTGGGCTCTGATCAGCGGCAAGGTGTAGCCGGTCCATTCCCGGCGCGTCCGGTGGATCAGCTGCCCTTGCGGGGTGATCAGTCCGCTCATGTATTTGGAGCCGCCGATGTCCACGGCCAGGATCGCTTGTTTCATTTTTGTCGCTCCTTTTCTCAGCGCTCGAAGCCGGGCTTCATTTGCTCTCGGATCTCCCGGGTCGTCCAGACGGTCACATCGGTCCCTTGGGCATCGGCGATCTCGCAGGACAGGACCTGTATGGGAACCAGGAATTCCAAAGCGTTGATAAAAGGCAGGCCGCAGGTGGGGATCGCCAGGTCCAGCTCGTCGAGCCTGTCCTCCCGGTCGGAATGGATCAGGGCGCAGTGGGGATAGGAAGGCTTCATGGCCCGGTACAGCTGCAGCATCCGCTCTTTTTCGGGACCCTCTTCCGCCGCGAGAAAAAAGACAAAATCCGAGGGGCCCACGGCGCAGAGGGGGCCGTGGAGAAATTCTTCCAATTCGTAGCCAAAAGTGGGCTTCTGATGAGATTCGAGGAACTTGAGCACCGCTTCGGAAGCGGTGCCCTCGTTGCCGCCGTAGGCCAGAAACCAGTAGCGCTCCGATCCCATCAGGGCCTCCTTGTGGAGACGGAACCAGGATCGGGTCTTCAGCCTGGCGGCGTCCACCCGGTCGGCCAGCCCGGACAGTGCTTTGTCGTAGCGCTGATAGGCTTCTTCCGATAGGCGTTCCGTTGCCCGGGCCGCTTCCAGGAAGCAGAGCAGCATCAGGAAGAGCCCGACTGTATGGCCCTTCGTGGTGGGGGGCGCCATTTCCGCCCCGGACGGTTTTTTGATCACCACATCGGAAAGAGAGGCCAGGGTGCCCTGTTCGTCCAGCGTGGTGCAGACCACCGGGATGCCGAGTCTTCGGGCTTCCCGGGCGGCCCGAACGGGCCCCTTGGTCCGGCCCGATTCCACGGGGCAGATCAGCAGCATTTCCTCGGGACGCAAGAGCCCGGAGGGATTGAAGCCTTCGTGGTGAAGAAAGAGAGAAGGAAGGGGGGCCAGGGCTTCCACACCCAGGAGGCTGATCGCCGCGCATCGCAGGGTCTTTGCCAGATGGGAGGGGGATCCGCTGCCGATCAGATAGATCTGCCGAATGGGGCGGCTCAGGAAGAGCCGGACGAAATCCCGGGTGTATCGGTCCCGGTTTTCCAGGATATGCCGCAGGAGCTCCGGCTCCTGGGCGATCTCATCGAGCATGTATTCGTTGTTTGGGATCACAGACATGGCCAAGCCTTTCCAATGATTGCGGGGAATGGATTCAACTGATTGTATCACAGCAAAAAATACTTGCCAAGAGCGGAGGGGTAGTGTAATATACGTAAGGATATGCACCAATGCATGTCTTCTGTCAAATAAGCACATTTCCGTGCCGGCAAAGCGGTGCCTCGAAAGAGGTCTTAGCCGGGAGACCGGAAATGGAAGAAAAACCGGGAGGTAAAAGCATGTCAGTTATTTCGATGAAGCAACTATTGGAAGCAGGCGTCCACTTCGGTCACCAGACCAGACGGTGGAACCCGAAGATGGCTCCGTACATCTTTACAGAGAGGAACGGCATCTACATCATCGACCTGCAAAAGACCGTTCACAAGATCGAAGAAGCCTACGATTTTATCCGCGAAGTCGCCGCGGCCCGCAAACCCATTCTGTTTGTGGGCACCAAGAAACAGGCCCAGGCCACCATCGCCGACGAGGCCGCGCGCTGCGACATGTTCTATGTCAACGAAAGATGGCTGGGCGGAATGCTCACGAACTACAAGACCATCTCCATGCGGATCAAAAGGCTGGCCGACATCAAGAAAATGGAAATTGACGGCACCTTCGACGCCTTGACGAAAAAAGAAGTTCAAAAGCTGCGCCTAGAGCTGGGCAAGCTGGAAAAATTCCTCGACGGCATCAAGAGCATGAAAGGCATGCCCGGAGCGCTCTTCGTCGTCGATCCTAAAAAAGAAAAAATCGCCGTCCGGGAAGCCCGGATCCTGGGGATCCCCATCGTGGGCATGTGCGACACCAACTGCGACCCCGACGACGTGGACTTTGTGATCCCGGCCAACGACGACGCCATCCGCGCCGTCAAGCTGATCACCAGCAAGATAGCCGACGCCATCATCGAAGGAAAGCAGGGCGAGTCCTTTGCCCCGGCTCTGGAAGTGCCCGAAGCCAGCAAGGTGGAGGCAGAGGCCGAAGCCGAAGCAGAAGCGGAAGAGAGCCCGGAAGTCCTTCCGGAAGAAGACACTCAGATATAAGGAGAATCGATATGTCAGTAACAGCAGCAATGGTAAAAGAACTGCGGGACGCCACCGGCGCCGGAATGATGGACTGCAAGAAGGCGCTGACGGAAACCGACGGCAATATGGACAAGGCCGTAGACTACCTTCGGGAGAACGGTCTGGCAAAAGCGGCCAAAAAGGCCGGACGCGTGGCTTCGGAAGGTTTGGTCCGCCTGGCGTTCAGCGAGGACGCCACGCTGGCGGCCGCCGTGGAAGTGAATTCCGAAACGGACTTTGTGGCAAAGAACGTAGAATTTATGGACTTTGTGGAGAATCTTTCCCAAATGGCCCTGAAACAAGAGACGGACTCCCTGGAAGCGTTCATGGCGCTTCCCTACGGAAACGAAGGCTCCGTGCAGGACGCGCTGCACAACAAGATCGCCAAGATCGGCGAAAACATGAACGTCCGCCGCATCGCCAAATTCAGCACACCCGGGGTCAAATATGTGGGCTATCTGCACAACGGCGGCAAGATCGGCGTGATCATCGGGCTGCGCACAGAAGCTTCCGCCGAGGAGATCAGCGTCCTGGGCAGGGATGTGGCCATGCAGGCCGCCTCCATGAGACCTCAGTTCGTGGACGAATCCTGCGTGGATCCGGCCTATGTGGAGCACGAGAAGCAGATCCTGATCGCCCAGGCCCTCAAAGAGGGAAAGCCTGCGGAGATCGTAGAAAAAATGGTCGTCGGGCGCCTCAAGAAGGAATTGAAAGAGACCTGCCTTGTGGAGCAGAAGTTCGTCAAAAACAGCGACCTGTGCGTCAAGGAATATGTGGACGCGCTGGCCAAGGATCTTGGGAAACCCATCCAGGTGGTGGAAATGCTCCGCTACGAAGTGGGCGAGGGGATCGAGAAAAAAGAAGAAAACTTTGCCGAGGAAGTGGCAAAGCAGATGGGACACTGATCCCGCACAAATGGAGAGCCGCCCTTT
>CAZCTS010000090.1:0-5561 GCA_964501635.1 uncultured Oscillospiraceae bacterium
GGGGAGATTCTCCTTGTCCGCGCAGATGGCGCCGCCGATGATGTCGCTGTGGCCCCCCAGGAACTTGGTGGTGCTGTAGACCACAAGGTCTGCGCCAAAGTCCATGGGCCGTACCACCGCCGGGGTGGCGAAGGTGCTGTCAAGAATAAATTTGCAGCCGTGCCTGTGGGCGATATCGGCTACCTTTTGGATGTCCAGCACGCTCATCAAGGGGTTGATGATGGTCTCGCTGTAGATGATCTTCGTGTTCGGACGAATGTAGTCTTCGATATTTTCTGTCTCGAAGTCCACAAAGCTGGTCTCCACGCCGAAGCGGGTCAACTCGTTTTTCAGGTAGTCGTAGACGCCGCCGTAGAGGACCGGAGAGGAAATGATGTGGTCCCCGGCCTTGACGAAGGCCATGAAGGAGGTGATGATGGCCGCCATGCCCGAAGAGAAGGCCACGGCGCCGTCACAGCCTTCGGCTGCCGCCAGGACCTCGCAGACAGCGTCGGTGCCCGGGTTGGTCATCCTGGCGTAGACGTATCCGTCCGCGGTGCCCGCATAGACCCTGTCCAGCGTGGGCACGTCGTCGAAGGAAAAAACAGAGCTCATAAAAATGGGGGCGACCTTGGGAACGGCTACGCCGCTCATGACTTTCTTCATAAAATCCACTTCGCCCGAATGGATGATGTTCGTACGGAATCCTTTATCGTTCATGACAATCCTCCCAGCAACACTGCTTACGTAATTTTACTCAGTTCATTTTACTACAGAAATGGATTACTGTATAATGATAAATAGATTTAGAGAAAAGAAAGGATGAAATAATGAACCTGATCGACATGCACTGCGACACGCTGCTGGAGTGTTGGCAGAAGAAACAATCCCTGCGGAACGGCCCCTATCAAATCAATCTGGACAAATTAAGGCAAGGAGGCTGTCTGGCCCAGTGCTTCGCCGTCTTCGTGGTTTCCAACGATGCGGCGCTCCGCGTGGGCACAGAGAAGGCTCCCTACGATTTCTACAGGGATCTGGTGGATTTATATCATAAGGAGATCCGGGAGAACGGGGATCTGATCGCTCCGGCCCTCTGCGAAAAGGACATTCGCGACAACCGGTCCAAAGGATTGATGTCCGCCATCCTGACCGTGGAGGACGCCGTGGCGGTGGAAGGCCGCCCGGAGCGGATCGACGAGTTCTTTGCCGACGGCGTGCGCATGATGTCCCTCACCTGGAACTATGAAAACAGCATCGGCTATCCCAACAGCGCCGATCCGGCCCTTCATGCCCGGGGATTGAAGCCTTTTGGAATAGAGGCGGTGGAGCGGATGAACCGGCTGGGGATGATCGTGGATGTTTCCCATTTGACCGAAGGCGGCTTCGACGATGTTGCCCGGCTGTCTTCGAAGCCCTTTATCGCCAGTCATTCCTGCGCCAGAGCCATCGGCACCCATCAGCGCAACCTGAGCGACCGGCAACTGAAGGTCCTGGGCGAAAAGGGAGGGATAGTCGGCGTCAACTTCTGCGCCCAGTTTCTGGAGGACTACGCGACGCTCTCAAGCATCGAAAACATCGTCAAACACATGGTGTATATCCGGGACAAAGCCGGGATCGAGGCCCTGGCCTGGGGCTCGGACCTGGACGGGATCGACGGCAGTATCCTGGAGTACGGAGACTATACCGGCTTTCCCAAAATTCTGCAGGCGATGTCCGCCTATTTCAGCGACCATGAACTGGATGGGATCAACCACGGGAATTTTCTGCGGGTGTTCCGGGAAAACGCAGGCTGAGCCACAATAAAAAAACCCCGGGCATGCCCGGGGTTTTGTCTTGCTAGGATTCTTTCAGCGGCCAGTTCCAGGAAAACTCTTCCGTAAAGCGCTGATCCACCGCCTCTTTCTGGCGGGCGGCCTCCTCTTTTGCCTTCTTGTCCTCTTCCTCCAGCAGATCTTCCAGGCTCAGCGGAGAAAGGGGCAAAGGCTCGGGCATTTTGACCTCCTGCTCGAGGATGCGGGTGATATCCGGCTTCTGGGCGAAAGCCGGGGCATCCCAGACCGGTTCTTTCGGCAGGGTGTCCCGGGACAATTCCAAATCGGAAAACAAAGGCGCTTCCTGCGGGAAAACAGGGGGCTGCGGGGGCGCCGGCTCCGGCGCAGGCGTTTCTTCGACCTCCAGGGCCGCGGCGATCAAGGCAACGTCTTCTTCGGAAAGCTGTATGGTGGGATCCAGGAGAGCTTCCCGGGCGGCCCTGTGCTTGTCTCTTTCGATTTTCGCCAAGCGCTTCTTGTTTTCGGCATAGGCCGCGGCCTCGTCCCGGAGCTCTTTCTTTCGGCGTTCCCGCTCCTTGCGCGTCATGGCCCGCAGCTCGTCCCGCGCCTGGCGCCGGGCTTCGGCCTGGGCCTGCTTCAGTTCCATTCGCTCCCGGGCTTGCTGGGTCTTTGGAAGAAGGTCCTGGCGCACCATGTATAATGCGTACACCAGCTGGGACAGCCCGTTCAGAATGAGCGCGGCGCCCACCAGGACCAGCTGGTTGACCGAGGACACCAGGCTGTGCATCAGCATGATAAAGCCGAAGATCGCGCTCAGGATGGACAGGGGCAGTATTTTCGCCCAGTTGCGGGTGTCGAAGCGGCTCACCGTAAGGCTTTGGGAAAAACGGATCAGACCCGCCGCAGCCAGCCAGGAGCCGAAAAACATGGACATGGCGGTGTCGGTCACCTCGTTGTTCAGGGTGACAAATCCAAAGAGGAGGGTGAACATCCCTTCCACGAGGAGAGTCTCGGGCAGACGATTCTTGCCGAACACCAAATAAGCGCTGATCAGAAAAATCGCTGACTGGATCATCGCGAGGGCCAGCACGAAAGCCACGCTGGAAAAGGCGCTCCGGTAAAAGGCCAGACACCAGGCTCCTGTGGCCGACAGGATGACGCCGGACATGACGGTCAATATTTTCATGGATACCTCCGTGCCGAAAAGACACTGACCCATTATAAACAAAAGGAAAACGATAGTCAACTTTTGCGCAGTCCAGGCTTTTGTGGTATGGTAAAGAAGGGTGAAAACAGTGAAAGAACCAGATCGATATGCGATCGCGATCATCGGAGCCGGGGCCTCGGGGCTCATGGCGGCGGCGGCGGCTTGCAGGCACATTCCGGGCAGCCGTATTCTTTTGCTGGAAAAAAATCCGGCAGCCGGGCGAAAGCTTTACGCTACAGGGAACGGCCGCTGCAACTTCCTGAACCGAAACGCATCCCCCAAAGATTATTTTAAGAGGGAAGGGCAAGGGTCTGCGGAAGACTGGATCGCGCCTGTTTTCGAAGCCCTTCCGCCGGAGGCCCTGGAAGCGGTTTTTTCCGAAATGGGGGTCCCCGCCCTGGTACAGGAGGAAGGACGGCTCTATCCCCGTTCGCTGCAGGCTCAAAGCGTGGTGGAAGCGCTGCAGATGACCCTGGATTCCCGGGGCGTGGCGCTTTGTTCGGATACGGCGATCCTCCGCTGCGGGCGGACTGCGGAAGGATTCCTCCTGGAGGATGCCCGGGGCAATGCCTATCAGGCCTGCCGACTCATTTTGGCGACCGGGGGCAAAGCCGGCCCTCAATACGGCTCCCAGGGAGACGGGTACCGGATGGCTTCTGAACTGGGACACCGGATCGTCAAGCCGATCCCGGCGCTCACCCAGCTGTTGCTGGAGGCCCCCGACCCTTCGCTTTTCGGTGTGAGAGTCCGGGCGGAGGTCAGCCTGTGGAAGCAAAGCGCCGACGGAGAAAGCCGGGTCGCGAAGGACAGCGGCGAAGTGCAGCTGACCGCGGAGGGCATTTCCGGGATCTGTACTTTCAATGTGAGCCGCTTCTACGAGATCCAAGAAGGCATCCGCTATGTCGCCCGCCTGGATCTCTTTCCGGAGTACGCCGCGGAAACTTTCAAAGCGCTCCTGGAACAGCGGAAACTGCTCCTGGGCGGCCGTCCCGCGATCGCCTTCCTGAACGGCATGCTGCCCGCCAAACTGGCCGCCGCAATTCTGAAGGAGGCCGGCGCCGGCCGGAAGGAAAGGGTGGAGGAGCTGAACGAGGAGATCCTGGAGCGGATCGCAGCGCTCTGCAAGACCTACACCCGCGCGGTGTCGGGGACCAAGTCCTGGAAGGATGCCCAGGTGACCGCCGGGGGTGTCAGTCTGGAAGAGGTGGACCCGGTCCTGCTGATGTCCAGGCTCGTGCCCGGACTGTATTTTGCCGGAGAGATCCTGGATGTGGACGGACCCTGCGGCGGCTACAATCTGACCTGGGCCTTTGCTTCGGGCTGGCTGGCCGGCAAGGCGGCGGGGGAGTCGGCATGCTGCGGCTGACAGGGATCAAGCGCAGGCCCGGCGAGCCCAAAGAGGCCTTGCTGTCCGCTGTCTGCAGCGCGCTGGGCGTGGGGCCCGGGGAATTGAAATCCTGGCGGGTCTCCAAAGAGTCCGTGGACGCCAGAAAGAAAGACCAGATCCGCCTGGTCTGCACGGTGGACGTGGAACTGGAGCAAGGCCTGGAAAACCGTATTCTGAATAGGGTCGCCGGGAAAGATGACCGCATTCGAAAGGTGGATGAGCGTCCGTTTATCCTCCCGAAGGCGGAGCGCATTCCGGCGGAGCGGCCGGTGGTCTGCGGTTTCGGCCCCTGCGGCATCTTTGCGGCCCTGGTCTTTGCACGGGCAGGGCTTCGGCCCATCGTGCTGGAGCGGGGCGGCTCCATGGAGGAGCGGATCCCGGCGGTCTCGACTTTCTGGGAACTTGGGGTCTTGGATCCACGCTGCAATGTCCAGTTCGGCGAAGGAGGCGCGGGCACTTTTTCCGACGGCAAGCTGACCACCGGCACCGGGGACCCTGTCAACCGCTACATCCTTGACCAGCTCGTGGCTGCCGGGGCCCCGGAGGACATCCTTTATAAGCAAAAGCCCCACGTGGGCACGGACCTGCTGCGAAAAGTGGTGGTCCGTCTGCGCAGGACGATCCAGGAGGCCGGCGGGGAGATCCGCTTCAACACCTGCATGAGTCGTTTGGATATCCGCCAGGGCTCTCTGCGGGGCGTCGGGCTTTCCAGCGGAGAGGTCCTGCCTGCGGACACGCTGGTGCTGGCCCTTGGCCACAGCGCCAGAGACAGCTTTCGCCAGCTTTACGCGCAAGGGCTGGCCATGGCCCAAAAACCCTTTTCCATCGGCCTCCGGGTGGAGCACCTGCAGCGGGATATCGACCGAGGCCGGTACGGGATCAGCGCCCGGGAGGCCGGTCTTCCTCCGGCGGAGTACAAATTATCCCTGCGCACCTCGCAAAACCGCGGTGTCTACACCTTCTGCATGTGCCCGGGCGGCTACGTGGTCGCTTCCGCATCCCAGGAGGGCGGCGTGGTCACCAACGGCATGAGTTTCCGGGGCAGGGAGGGAAAGAACGCCAACGCGGCGGTCCTGGTGGACGTGTATCCTTCGGACTATCCTTCGGACCATCCGCTGGCGGGCATCGAGTTTCAGGAGGGCTGGGAGCGAAAGGCCTGGGTCCTGGGGGGCGGCGGATATTGCGCGCCGGCTCAGCGGCTGGGGGATTTTCTGGG
>CAZCTS010000091.1:0-5542 GCA_964501635.1 uncultured Oscillospiraceae bacterium
CATGGCCTTGCCGGGCAACGGAACCATTCCCGCCGTCTATTCGGCCCGGATCCGGCTGGCCAAAAAAGCTGGCATGCAGATCATGGAACTGGTCCGGAAGGACATCCGGCCTTTGGACATCATGACGGAAGCGGCTTTCCACAACGCCGAAACCGTAGACATGGCCCTGGGCTGCTCCACGAACTCCATGCTTCATCTGCCGGCCATCGCCCACGAATGCGGCATTTCGCTTTCTCTGGACATGGCCAACGAGATTTCCGCTAAAACCCCCAACCTCTGCCATCTGGCGCCGGCCGGCCCGGTCTATATGGAAGACCTGCACCGTGCTGGCGGCGTCCACGCGGTCATGAAGGAATTGACGAAAAAAGACCTTTTAGACATGACCCTGATGACCTGCACCGGCAAGACACTGGAAGAAAACTTAGAGAAGGCCCGGAATTTGGACCCGGAGGTGATCCGGCCGGTAGAAGATCCGTTTTCACCCTACGGCGGCATCGCTGTCCTGAAGGGGAGCCTGGCGCCGAAGGGCTGCGTGGTCAAGCAATCCGCCGTGGATCCGGCCATGATGGTCCACCGGGGCCCGGCCAGGGTGTTCAACAGCGAAGAGGAAGCCATCCAGGCCATCTACGACCGAAAGATCCTGCCCGGCGATGTGATCGTCATCCGCTACGAAGGCCCAAAGGGAGGCCCGGGCATGCGGGAAATGCTCAATCCGACTTCGGCCATCGCCGGCATGGGGCTGGACAAGGAAGTAGCCCTGATCACCGACGGAAGGTTTTCGGGCGCCACCCGGGGGGCCTCCATCGGCCACGTATGCCCGGAAGCCGCCCAGGGGGGACCCATCGCCCTGGTCTGTGAGGGAGATATCATTTCGATCGACATCCCGGCCTGCAAAATCGATCTTCTAGTGGACGAAAAAACCCTGGAAGAGCGCCGTGCCCGGTGGATCTGTCCGGAGCCTTCCCTCAAGACCGGTTATATCGCGCGGTATGCAAAGCTGGTGACCGACGCCTCCCGGGGAGCCATTTTGGAATAAAAACCAGTTGCCAATGCCCTGTGTCTGTGCTAGACTACAATAGCGATTTTACAAAGGAGGTACAGAAATGAAACCATTTCTGATGATTATGCTGGGTGCGGCCAGTCTGGTGCTCATCGCCAGCATCCTGTTCCAGTCCGGCAACAGCGCAGGTTTGTCCGGCTCCATCGGCGGCGGCGCGGAGCAGCTGTTCGGGAAGAAAAAGAGCAAAGGCTACGAAGCGATCTTGAGCAAGATCACGGTGATAGGGGCTGCGGTCTTCATTTTGTGCACGCTTATTCTGGTCGCCTTGGAGTAAAGCGCGCGCAGCGGCTTTCGCCGCCGAAATGATCCACAGGCAAATGTTTTTAAGTGTAAGAGGGCTGCCTTTATGCGGTGCCTCTTTACGTTTTATATTATAGGGTTCTCGAACAGAAGCTATCTTAAGGAGGATGCGGATTCATGAATGTCATACTATTATACGGAGCGCCGGCAGTAGGGATCGTGGCCTTGATCGTGGCCTATTTTCTGGCCAAATGGGTGGGTTCCATGGACCCGGGCACCGAACGGATGCAGGAGATCGCAGGTTTTATCCACGAGGGCGCCATGGCCTTTTTAAAGAGAGAATACAAGACGATGGTCCTGGTGGTCGTTGTGCTGACGGCCATCCTGGCGATCTTCATCGATCCCATCACAGCGGTGCTCTACGTCATCGGCTCCTTGTTTTCTGTTCTGGCCGGATATTTCGGTATGAAGGTGGCAACGAAGGGCAACGTGCGCACGGCCAACGCCGCCCGGGTAGGCGGCATGAACCAGGCCCTGAAAGTGGCCTTCCGCAGCGGGGCCGTCATGGGTCTTTGCGTCGTGGGACTGGGGTTGCTGGGCGTCGGCGCCGCCTTTGCCATCATGGGGGTGGCCACTTCGGCCCAGTGCATCACCGGCTTCGGTCTGGGCGCTTCCTCTATGGCTCTCTTCGGCCGGGTGGGCGGCGGCATTTATACCAAAGCAGCTGACGTGGGCGCGGATCTGGTGGGAAAAGTCGAAGCCGGCATTCCCGAAGACGACCCCAGAAACCCCGCCGTCATCGCAGACAACGTGGGAGACAATGTGGGCGACGTGGCCGGCATGGGCTCGGACCTGTTCGAATCCTATGTGGGATCCATCATTTCCGCCATCACCCTGGCGGTGATCATCCCGACGGTATACCCGACTTTCGGCGAGCCTTTTCCCTTGGATCCGCTGGCCGGTTCGATCTTCCCCCTGATATTATCCGCCGTGGGCATCCTGGCTTCCATCGTGGGCATCCTGTTCGTCAAGGGCGACGAAAAATCCAATCCCGCTAAAGCCCTGAACACGGGCACTTATCTTTCCGCCGTGCTGGTCATCGGCGTTTCCCTCTGGCTGAGCAACATGTTCTTCGGCAACCTGAACGCGGCCGTGGCGATCATTTCCGGTTTGATCGTGGGAACGGCGATCGGAAAGATCACAGAAGTCTACACCTCTTCGGACTATAAATACGTCAAGAAAATTGCGGAACAATCCCAGACCGGCGCCGCCACCACCATCATCAGCGGCCTGGGCGTGGGCATGCTGTCAACGGTCTATCCCATTCTGATCATCGCCGTGGGCATTCTGGTGGCCAATGCGGCGGCGGGGCTCTACGGCATCGCCCTGGCCGCAGTGGGCATGCTGTCCACAGCGGGCATGACGATCGCGGTGGACGCCTACGGTCCTGTTTCGGACAATGCGGGCGGGATCGCCGAAATGGCCGAACTGCCCCACGAAGTCCGCAAGATCACCGACACGCTGGATTCTGTGGGCAACACCACAGCCGCCATCGGAAAAGGCTTCGCCATCGGTTCGGCGGCCCTTACCGCCCTGGCGCTGTTCGCCTCTTATTCCCAGGTGGTGGGTCTCTCCACCATCGACCTTCTGGATCCCTTTGTCATCGCAGGGTTGTTCATCGGGGCCATGCTGCCCTTTATGTTCTCCGCGCTGACCATGAACTCCGTGGGCAAGGCGGCCAACCAGATGATCGAGGAAGTCCGCAGGCAATTCCGGGCCGACTCGGGCATCATGGCCGGAACGTCCAAACCGGACTACGCCCGCTGCGTGGATATCTCCACCGGCGCAGCCCTTAAAGAAATGATCATCCCCGGTCTGATGGCCGTGATCGCGCCTTTAGCCGTGGGCATCGTCATGGGCACTGCCGCCCTGGGCGGCATGCTGGCCGGCGCAGTATCCTCCGGCGTTCTTCTGGCCATCATGATGGCCAATGCGGGGGGCGCCTGGGACAACGCCAAGAAGTACATCGAAGGCGGAGCTTACGGCGGCAAGGGAAGCGAGACCCACAAAGCGGCCGTCGTGGGCGACACCGTGGGCGATCCGTTCAAGGACACCTCCGGTCCTTCGATCAACATCCTGATCAAACTGATGACCATCGTGGCCGTAGTCTTCGCGCCGCTGTTCATGGCGGTGGGCGGGCTGCTTTAGCAATCGGCGATCGCACAAATAAAACCGCGGGAATGAGTCCATTCCCGCGGTTTTCTGTTTTCACAGGCCAGCCCGAGCGCCGGGCTGGACTTTTTTAATCAAAAATAGTATAATATCATTATTCAATGAATTTGTACAGAAAAGACAGGAGAAATCGATGTTTGGAGCAATCATAGGCGATATCGTGGGGTCGGTATACGAGTTCAACAATATCAAGACCAAGGATTTCCCCTTATGGAAAAAGAACAGCCACTTTACCGACGACACCGTGATGACCTGCGCTGTCTGCGCCGCGCTGCGCGAATACAAAAGGGACAAGTCGAAAGATGTCCACACGCTTTTGATCAACTACATGCGCGAGATCGGGCGGGAATACCCGGACTGCGGATACGGCGCGCGCTTTGAAAAATGGCTCATGTCCGAAGAGATCAAACCCTACAACAGCTATGGGAACGGTTCCGCCATGCGCGTGTCCCCGGCGGCCTGGCTGGCCGACAGCCTGTCCGAAGCCAAAGAACTGGCGGTCTATTCGGCGGAAGTCACCCACAACCACGCCGAGGGGATCAAGGGGGCGGTGGCGGTTTCGGAAGCCATTTACATGGCCCGCCAGAATTGCACCAAAGAGCAGATCCGCAAGCATTTGAGCCATTATTACGACCTGGAATTTACCCTGGACCAGATCCGGCCCACGTATCAATTCGACGAAACTTGTCAGGGCAGCGTGCCCCAGGCCATCAACGCCTTTCTGGAAGGCGCTGATTTCGAAGACGTCATCCGGAATGCGATCTCCATCGGCGGAGACAGCGACACCATCGCAGCCATCGCCGGAAGCATCGCCGAAGGGTTTTACGGGGTTCCGGCCCGGCTCAAGGCCAGGGCGCTGAACATTCTGGATCCCCTGCTCAAAAAAGCATTGGGGATCATGGATTAGGGGTCCCATTATGATGCGCAGATCCAAAGCAGAGAAAGATGGTAGGTCAGCGGCCGGGCACATCACAACAGGGCTATGCGCCCTGTTTTTCTTGGCCGCGCTGGGTCTTGCCCTCGTGCTGCTGTTTCGTCCTTTCTACCGCTTTGAAATGGGATACCTGGACATCCCGGGAACTTCCGGCTATTCTCCCGAGGAAATTTTGGCCAACTACGACGGCCTGATCCGCTGGTGCATGCCCTGGGTCACGGAGGAATTCTCTCTGCCCACCTTCCCCTCTTCGCCCGGCGCGGTCTTCCACTTTGAGCAAGTCAAGACGGTTTTTCGCGTGCTGTGGGGCCTGGGCATCCTGGGCGCGCTGGGTTTCATCGCGCTTGTGCGCGCCAGGAGCGGGGCCGGCGCCGCTCGTCGGTACCGGGCAGCAGGATGGACGGTCCTGACCGTTCCCCTGATCCTTGGCGCCTTCGCCGCTTCAGATTTCAACCGCGCTTTCACCTTGTTTCATCAGCTGGTCTTTCGAAACGATTACTGGATTTTTGACGCCCGCACCGATCCCGTCATCCTGATCCTTCCGGAAGCCTATTTTATGCACGCTTTTCTCCTCATCCTCGCCCTTGTAGCCCTGGGAGCTTTCTTGCTGCTCAGGCTTGGAAGGGAACGAAAATTGTGATAATCTAATAGAAACCCATTACGCGTCATCAAGCACATTAATAATATGCAGCGATCGCTCATGCAGACAGGAGGACTCTCATGGAACAGAACATCAAGGACACCATTTATAAACGGCTCAAAGAGATGGCTGCCATCGACAGTGTCAGTTATACCCACAAGGAAAGGGCTATGTCAGATTATGTGCTTTCCGTTTTTTCCCAGATCCCCTACTTCAAAGATAAACCCGGTCAATACGGCCTGCATCCTATCCCCAACGATCCCTTCGGGCGGACCGTGCCCTTTGCCCTCATCCTGGGGAACAGCCCCAATACAGTGGTCTCCATGGGGCACATGGATGTCGTGGGCACAGACATGTACGGAGAGCTGGCCGAGCAGGCGTTCCAGATCGGCGAAGAGCTGGAAAAAGCATTGTCTAAAAAAGAGCTTTCCCCGGA
>CAZCTS010000092.1:0-5456 GCA_964501635.1 uncultured Oscillospiraceae bacterium
GCAGTTTTTCCCGGTAAAAGCACCGGTTTTGATGTCCACCCGGGAGCCGATCAGCGTCACATCCCCGCACACGGGCTTTAGGAGAAATTCAGGAGAGGCGGAGATGATCACATCGTCGGGCCGCTTCCGCTGCAGATAGCACGCCTTGATCTTCTGGGCGTGGACCGCCCAGAAGGACTCCACCACAGCGGGCGTGTCCTCCAGATAGCGTAAGAACCTAAAAAAAACACCTTTCAAAGTGGTTTTATCACAAAGTCCTGCAAGATAGGCCAGCCCAACCAAGCCGGTTTTGGGAAGCGCCAGCAGGACTTTTTTATTTTTGCGGACACAGTACAGGTAAAAATCCCGGGTGCTGTCGTCTTCGTAGATGGTTTTGTCAAAATCGTAAACGTTCATGCTCAGCTCCCTTTGCAGCGTTTGTGTGGACAGGATGATTATAGCCCGAAAGCGGGGATCGGGCAACTGCCCTTTCTTTACAATGCTTTCGCCATACTATATAATCTCTTGTGTATCGCATTGAACGTCAGTCAGCAGGAGGGGCGAATGGAAAAAAGGGTAATCACCATCGGACGGGAGTTCGGAAGCGGTGGCAGGGAGATCGGTATCCAGCTGGCAAAGCGGCTGGACATCCCTTTTTATGATAAGGAACTGTTGAAACTGGCTTCTCAGGAAGGCGAGTTTTCTGAAAAATTTCTGGCGGCCAACGAGGAGAAAGCTCCGGACATCGGTTCTCCTTCGCTGGGGCGGATGGCTATGGCTGTCTTCTACCAGCCCTCTTTGTCTGACACGATTTTTATCGAACAGTCAAAAATGATCCAAGCCCTGGCGGCAAAGGGTCCCTGCGTGATCGTGGGCCGCTGCGCCGACTATGTGCTGCGGGAGCACGGAAGCGCCGATATATTCATTTCGGCCAGCATGGAATACCGGATCAAACGAAAGAGGGACATGGCGCCTGAAAAAAAAGATTATACCGATGAGGAGATGGAGAAGTACATCCGGGACGCCGACAAGCAGCGCACGAAGTATTATGAACACTACACGGGCCGGCGCTGGGGCCGGGTAGAGAACTACCACCTTTGCCTCTTTGCGGACCGGGTGGGCGTGGAAGGTGCCGTGGAAACGATCTTAACCTACCTTGAGCACTGGAAGCAAGCATGAGCTTATTTGTCTGGGTCGTACTGATCACCTCTGTCGCAGGAATCGGGGGCACCGGCCTCGGCGCCCTGATATGTTGCGGTTTTCGCAAGGATTCCAAGAAGACCGTCAGTTTGCTCCTGAGCTTTGCCGGGGGCGTAATGCTGGCGGTGGTTTGCTTCGACCTGATCCTGGAGACCTTGTTTCCCAACGGAGGCAGCGAAGCTTCCAATCTGATGCTGGCCTTTGCAGGCATTCTGCTAGGCTTTGGCGTGGTTGCGCTGCTGAACTACGTGATCGACTGCAACACCAATTCGGAAGTCCCCCATTTAGATGCCTGCCATCCCAGGACCGCCGACGACCTGGACGAACTGATCCACAGCAACCATCTGCAGGTCCATGCCGGAGAGCGTCCCCAGTTTTTAGTCGCGGGGATCATAATGGCTTCGGCCATTGCGCTGCACAATTTTCCGGAAGGGATGATCATCGGCGCCGCCTATGCTGCCGAAGGGATCGATTCAATGTGGGCAGGAAGCGGGTGGATCGTGGCGATGGTCATCGGGATCCACAACGTGCCGGAAGGCATGGCCGTGGCGGTGCCCCTGATGGCCGGCGGCATGAGCAAGCGAAAAGCGATCGCCATTACCGCCCTGAGCGGCGCGCCTACGGTCCTGGGCGCCATTGCCGGTTATGCGCTGGGCACCTTCGGCCCCTTCTGGCATGCCGCTTCCCTGAGCTTCGCCAGCGGCGCCATGCTCTACGTGGTGTTCGGCGAGCTGCTCCCCGAATCCATCCTGATGTGGCGCTCCAAGCTGCCCGCAGTCGCACTGATATGCGGCATGCTTCTGGGCATGTTGTTGATCTACGGCTGATCAAGGAGGACAGGCATGAACTGGATCAAAAACAAGCTGCAACAAATTCCACCGGCGGATCCTCAAATGGTGGGCCGGCGTCAGGCGGAGCGCGCCAGGGACTTTCACCGGAGCATTCCCTCCTACGCGGTGACCCCTTTGGTCGAACTGCCGGGTCTTTCCCGAACCCTGGGTCTGGGGCACATTTTTGTCAAGGATGAATCCGGTCGCTTCGGGATCAATTCCTTCAAAGGGCTGGGCGGTGCCTACGCCATCGGCACCTATCTGGCCCAGAGACTGGGGTTGGATATCCGGGACCTGCCCTACGAAAAAATGACCTCTCCGGAAATTCGGGAACGGCTGGGGGAGATCACCTTCGTGTCCACCACCGACGGCAATCACGGCCGTGGCGTGGCCTGGACCGCCGGCCAACTGGGGCAGAAGTGCAAAATATTTATGCCAAAGGGCTCCTCGCCCGAACGCCTGGCCAACATCCGGGCTCTGGGCGCCGAGGCCGCCATAACGGACCTGAACTACGACGATACGATCCGAATGGCGGCGGAGCTGGCCCGGCAGAACGGCTGGGTGACGGTCCAGGACAAGGACTGGGAAGGCTACACGGACATCCCGCTTTGGATCATGCAGGGCTACGCCGTCATGGCGCTGGAATGCTTCGAGGAGCTGCAAGAGCGGAATATACGGCCCACTCATGTCTTCCTGCAGGCCGGCGTGGGTTCCATGGCAGCCGCTGTCACCGGGCTTCTGGCCGATGTGTACGGGAAGGACTGCCCGAAGATTGTGATCGTGGAGTCAGACCAGGCGGACTGTTATTATCGGACTGCGGCGGCCGATGACGGCACGCTGCATCTGGTCGGGGGCGAAATGGACACCATCATGGCCGGACTGGCCTGCGGCGAGCCCACCAACCTGGGCTGGCCCATCCTGCGGGATCACGCCGGCTGGTTTGTTTCCTTAAAGGATCCGGTCACCGCCACGGGCATGCGCGTTCTGGCTGCGCCCCTCCCCGGGGACCCCAGGGTGATCTCCGGCGAATCCGGCGCCGTTGGGCTGGGCCTTTGCTATCACCTGATGGGCGACGACGCATACAAAGATTTACGGGAAGCCCTGGGGCTGGGCGCAGACTCCACGGTGCTGTGCTTCAGCACCGAAGGCGACACGGACAAAGCCAATTACAGAAGGATCGTCTGGGAAGGCGCCTGGGCGAAATAACAGCGGGAAAGGGAAAATAATATCATGATCATGTTTTATTGCGACTACAACGAGGGGGCCCATCCCTCCATCATGAAGCTGCTGAGCGAAACCAACCTGGAGCAGCACGAGGGATACAGCGAAGACGCGTACACAATGGAAGCCCGGAAACTGATCCGGCAGGCCTGCGGATCCGAAGAGGTGGACGTGCACATCCTGGTGGGCGGCACCCAGACCAACATGACGGTCATCGCATCGGCCCTCCGGACCCATCAGGGGGTCCTCTCCGTGGAAACCGGCCACATCAGCCGGCACGAGACCGGCGCCATCGAGGCCCACGGCCACAAGGTGCTGACCCTGCCGGGCAAAGACGGAAAGATCAGCGCCAAAGAGGTGGCGGACTATTGCTACGGGCACTTCCACGACGAAGCCCTGGAGCACATCGTGCAGCCCAAGATGGTCTACGTATGACCGGGAGCGGCTCGTATTCCACCCGGATGAGCCGCGCCGCCTGTTCCGGGCTCCGGGCACCCGTCAGGAACTCCTGGACCTGCGCCGGGTGTGCGACGAGTACGATCTGTATCTGTTTCTTGACGGAGCCCGTTTAGGTTACGGCCTGGCAGCCCCCGGCAACGATCTGGACCTGCCGTTCCTGGCCCAGATCTGCGACGTGTTCTACATCGGCGGAACCAAGCAGGGCGCCCTGTTTGGGGAGGCGGTGGTGATCCGCAACCCGGACCTTAAAAAGGATTTCCGCTACATCATCAAGCAGAACGGCGGCATGTTCGCCAAGGGCCGGCTGCTGGCCCTGCAGTTTATCGGACTGTTCACCGACGACCTGTACATGGAGCTTTCCCGCCACGCCATCGCCATGGCCATGAAGATCAAGAACACCCTGACAGACTTGGGGATCCCATTCCTGATGGACAGCCCCACCAACCAGCAGTTTCCGGTCTTTCCCGACGAGCTGCTGCCCAAGATCGCCGAAAAATACGGCTATTCCTACGAGAAGCGCATGGACGAGACCCACAGCGCCATCCGCTTTTGCACCTCCTGGGCCACGAAAGAAGAAAATGTGGATTCCCTGCTTGCAGATATCAAAAAAATGATGTAACATATTCAAGCGGAGCCTTTTGGCTCCGCTGATCCGGGGAATTAGCTCAGCTGGGAGCGTGGAGTGGTCAATTTTCTGCCCGACCGGCGTAAAAAAATAATAGTGTTAAATGCGGGGAATTAGCTCAGCTGGGAGAGCGCTGCGTTCGCAATGCAGAGGTCAGGGGTTCGAACCCCCTATTCTCCACCATCCGCCAAGCCGGAAGCCATGCGTAATTGCTGGCTTCTTTCTTTTTATGGTTTTCCTTTTACGCACTTTTTTCTTCAAGGTACAGCCGCTGATATTCCGCGAAGCTGATAGACAGTTCGAGTCGTACTTCGTAGTGCCTGCCGATGTAAACCTTTTTGATTATCTGCCGCAGGATCATCTTTTTCGCCTCGATGCTGCTGCCCTCGTACATATCAGCCCACGTCAGGATGCGGTTGTACTCGGCACGGATACTATCAGCCATGCCTTTACAGTTGTCAACTTCCGATTGCGCCATAGCCATCTCTTCTTCGAGCTTATCGATAGCGGCCTTTGTTTCGGCAATCAGCTCGTTGAGAAGCTCGCCGCTCCAATTGCTCGTACCTTGAATGACCTTGTAGACTTCGCTCTTGTAACTCTCCAACTCTTTCGTTTTAGCGGTGTGCAGGGACTTTAGATTCGCCAGTGTTGACGTCGCTTCCGCCGTTTTGCGTTCCACCTGTCCGGCCATAAGCTTGGCTTCGGGTACGGATTTTATATTCCGAAAGTGGTGGAGCACCATCTTTTCAACCAGTCCGTCCAGCTTCTCCGCCGAGTAACCGCTCTGCCCGTCGCAGTCCTGCGGGTGACGCACCTTGTTATGACAGCCATAACGGATTCTCAGTTCCCGCCTGCCATTGCCGCCGTAACGCTTTCCGCTGCTGGTGGTCAGCACCAGTTTCGAGCCGCAGTGACCGCAGTACACCATACCGGAGAACAGGGCTTTCCCCTTGGAATTAAAGGGAACATCGCTGTGCTTCTGCGTCCTGGCTTCCATGATTTTCTGTGCGCTCTCGTACATATCCGGCGTGATGATTTGCAGTTCGGGGAATATCTCTGACTGTGATTCTCCGCTCCGCAGGATGCCGACATACATGATATTCTTCAGCATCTTGATGATGGTGGTGTTTGTGAAATTCACG
>CAZCTS010000093.1:0-5431 GCA_964501635.1 uncultured Oscillospiraceae bacterium
AAATGAGCAGGGACATGGCGTCCACAATGGTGGAGATAAATGGGCTGGCCATCACCGCCGGATCCACGCCGGTGCGGCTGGCGAACATGGGCAGGCTGCAGCCCACCAGCTTGGCCACCAGCACGGTGCCCACCAGGGTGATGCTCACCACGGCGGCCACGTTCACGGCGATGCGGTCGAAATAGATCAGCTTCAGAAAGTTGACGGCCGACAGGGTAACCCCGCACAGCACGGCGACCCGGATCTCTTTCCAGACCACCTGCAGCAGATCCTCGAACTCGATGTCGCCCAGGGACAGTCCCCGGACGATGGTGACGCAGGCCTGATTGCCGGAGTTGCCTCCGGTGCCCATCAGCATGGGGATAAAAGCGGTCAGGACCACCTGGGCCGCCAAGGCGCTCTCGAAGCGGGTGATGATGATGCTGGTGAACGTGGCCGACACCATCATGAGCATCAGCCAGGGGATGCGCTGTTTCCAGGTGTCCAAAACGCCGGTTTTCAGGTAGGCTTTGTCCGAAGGGAGGATAGCGGCCATCCTCTCCATGTCCTCCGTGGCCTCTTCCTGCATGACCTCCAGGGCGTCGTCGAAGGTGACGATGCCCACCAGCCGGTTCTCCGCATCCACCACGGGCAAAGCGGTGAATTCGTATCGGTAGAACAGGCGGGCCACTTCTTCCTGGTCGTCGGTGGTCTGGAGGGAGATCACATTGGTGACCATCAGGTCTGCGATCTTGTCGGTCTCCTGGGCCAGAAGCATCTCCTTGACCGTGACCAGGCCGATCAGCTTCCGCTGGTTCACCACGTAGCAGATGTAGATGGTCTCCTTGTCCACACCGGTTTTGCGGATGTGGTCGAAGGCTTCCTTGACCGTAAAGTCCGGCTTCAGGTCCACGAATTCGGTGGTCATGATGCTGCCGGCCGAATCCTCCGGGTAGTTGAGGATCTGGTTGATGCTCTTGCGGGTGGCCGCGTCCACGTTCTTGAGGATACGCTTGACCACATTGGCCGGCATCTCTTCGATCAGGTCCACCGCATCGTCCACGAAGACCTCGTTGAGCACCGCTCGCAGCTCCGCGTCGGTAAAGGCGGCGATCAGGGACTCCTGCTGGTCGGCGTCCATCTCTACGAAGGTGTCGGCGGCCAGCTGCTTGGGCAGGATCCGGAAGGTGAGCAGGAGCTCTTCGGGTCCGATCTCTCCGTCGTCCAGCAGTTCTTCCATGGCTTCGGCGATATCCGCCGGGTTCAGCGTGTCCAGGTATTCCTGCAAGGCGTTGAACCGTCTGGAACGAAGGTACCCCAATATTTCCTGCATGATCAGTGTTATCTCGTCCATATCGGCACCTCCTTTCCCTGTGGGCGCTTCTGCCCCGCATGCTCCATTTTATGCCTTTCCTGAGATATCGTCAACACAGCCGGGTCCATCCCCACGCCATTATTCGTCAAATATGATATGATAAACGAAAGGCATTATCTCTGGAGGAAACAATAGGAGAACCCTATGCGAAAACCGAAGATTCTGATCAGCAGCTGCCTGCTGGGCCTGCCGGCCCGCTACAACGGAGAGCGGCAGGCGCATCCCATGATCGAGGCCCTGGAAGAGAAATACGAGCTGATCGCCGTCTGCCCCGAGACCCTGGGCGGACTGGAGATCCCACGACCCCCGGCGGAGTTGATCCGCAGGCGGGTGGTGGACCGGGAGGGCCGGGATGTCACCTACGAATACGAGACCGGCGCCCAGCGGGTGCTGGACATCGCCAAAGGGCTGTCCATCCGGACGGCGCTGCTCAAGGAGCGGAGCCCCTCCTGCGGCCACAGCTGGATCCACGACGGCACCTTTACCGGCGGCATGGTGGAAGGGGACGGGATCTGCGCCCGGCTTCTGATGGAGAACGGCATCCGAATTTTTGGAGAAAGCCAGATCGAAGAACTGCTCAAATAACCCTGCAGGTCAATAGACCACTTTGCCCAGGGCGGCCAGGATCAGCTCCGAGGCCAGGATGCCGGTTCGATTCTTTTCGTCCAGGATGGGATTCACCTCCACCATATCCACGGCGAGCAGTTTTTGGCTGGCCGCCAGCATTTCCACGCCCAGGAAGGCTTCCCGGACCGTTAAGCCGCTGTGGACGATGGTCCCGGTGCCCGGGGCCGATTCCGGAGTGATGGCGTCCACGTCGAAGGAAAGGTGGATGCCCTCGGTGCCTTCGCTTGCGATGCGGATCGCTTCTTCCATGGCCGCCTCCATGCCCATGCTGTCGATGCGGGCGATGGAAAAGACGGTGATGCCGGATCCCTTCATGCGGATCCGCTCCGCCGGGTCGATGTCCCGGCCGCCGATCTGCACGCATTTCCGGGGATCCACGAAGACCGGTCCCTGGCCGTAATCCACCATTTCCATGGGGCCAAATCCGCAGACCGCCGAAAAGGGCATGCCGTGCATGTTCCCGCTGGGGGAAGACTCCTCGTTGTTCCAGTCCCCGTGGGCGTCCATCCAGATGACGCCGATGCTTTTATAATGGTTGACCGTGGCGGCGATGGTGCCTGCGGCCAGGCTGTGGTCGCCCCCTAAAACCACGGGAAATCCACCGGTCCGCAGGGTTTCGCTCACCGAATCGAAGAGCTTCTGACCCACGTGGACCACCTGTTCGTAGTGGCGCAGGCTGTCCCGGCCGGCCCCATTGGGCGGCTGCAGGATGTCTCCCTTGTCGATCAGATCGTAGCCCAGGTCCAGCACGCCCTCGCAAAGGCCTGCGAAGCGGATGGCCAGGGGACCCATGCTGACGCCTCTCTTGGAAGCGCCTAAATCCAACTGGGCGCCTACGATGTCCACACGTTTTTTCATGCTTGCTCCTCCCTTGTCCGGCAGGTGTATCTGGTTTGCCCGCGCGAATTTTCTCTGGTTTTATGATACACGATTTGACTCCGAAAACAAAGCGAAACAGGGCGCATCCAACGATATCGGTTGATTTTACGGACTAAAACAGTTACACTTTCCACAAGGAAGCTGCATTGACTTTTTATATACACGAGGAGCGAACCATGAAGCACGTATGCCTGGGCCCGGAGGCCCATTCGGACCCCACGGCCCGCCTGATCTATTCCATCCTGGAACAGGCCATCGCCGAGCAGGCATCCTATATCCATCTGGAGCCCCTGGACAACGAAGTCCAGGTGCGCATGCGCATCGAGGGACGTCTGCGCAGCGTGCTCACGGTGCCCCAGAACCTGCGCCTTTCCCTGGTGTCTATGATCAAAGAGATGGCGTCCATGGATCTTTCCGAGTCCAAAGCCCCTCAGAGCGGCCGGGCCACCGTCAAGGTGGGGGACACGGTGGCAGACCTTCGGATCGCCACGCTGCCCTGCATTTACGGAGAAAAGGTGGCGATCCAGCTGTCGGAAAAGGATTCCGGCCTGCTGGACCGCTTCGGGATCGGCTTGTACGGAGAAGATCTGGAGAAATTCGACTACCTGATGCGCATGACCAACGGTCTGATCCTGATCGCCGGACCCTCCGGCTCGGGCAAAACCTCGACGCTGTACACGATGATCAGCGGACTTTCCCGGGAGCAGGTCAATCTGGTCACCCTGGAAGACCCCGTGGAGTACGATGTTCCGGGGTGCAGCCAGATCCAGGTGAACGAAACCAGCGGCTTCTCCTTTGCCAACGGGCTTCGCTCCATCCTGCGCCAGGATCCGGACATCATCGCCCTGGGCGAGATCCGCGACGGCCAGACGGCCAAAATCGCTCTGCAGGCGGCGCTGACAGGGCATTTGATTCTTTCCACCATTCACACAAAAGATGCGCTCAGCACCATCGGCAGACTGCTGGAGATGGGCCTGGAGCCTTACCAGATCTCCGGCGCGCTGAAGGGGGTCATTTCCCAGCGGCTGGTCAGAAGGATATGCCCCCACTGCAAGGAATCCTATCCGCCCGCCCTGGAGGAGCTGTCTTCTTTGGGTCTGCCGCCCAACGATCTGGTCCGTTTCTACCGGGGCAGAGGCTGCCCCCAATGCAAAGGGACCGGATACCTGGGCCGCGTGGGGGTCTTCGAGATCCTGATCCCCGACAGCCGGCTTCAAAACGCCATCCGGGAGGGGGGCGACCGGGAGACCCTGGAAGCCATCCTGGCCCGCTCCGGAGATTTTGTCACCCTGGCCAAGAGCTGCCGCCGCCTGGTGCTCAACGGGACCACGACGCTGGAGGAAGCCCTCCGGGCCATCAGTCCGGCGGATGCCCCCCGCTAGCCGGCACGATCGTCCGCCGCAAAATTGAATTTTTGCATTGGCGTTTTACGAAGACTGTGATATAATAATCCTATATCTGACAGAAAGGACAAGTTCCAGAGGATGGATCACAGTCACATGCAGCGCCTCCAACAGAACCTTCAACAACAGCAATTCCAGCAGCAGCAGATCTGCCAGATTATGGAAATATTTGTCAATCAATAAACAGCACTCCTTTTCGGAAGTGCTGTTTTTTTCACCGCGTAAACCATAAATCGTCCCCGCAAACGAAAGAGAGGAATCGAACATGAAAAAGCCCCTGATTGGGATCACCCCGGCCTACAACACCACAAAAATGCAGTACGACCTGCCCATCCCCTATACCAACGCCATCATCAAGTCCGGCGGTATTCCCGTGATCCTGCCCTTCACCTCCGACCCGGCGGTCCTTCAGCAGCTGGTGGACAGCTGCGACGGTTTCCTCTACAGCGGCGGACACGATGTGGCGCCCTGGGTCTACCGCGCCGACCCCTGGTACGGCCTGGACATCCTGGCCCCGCTGCGGGACATGGTGGAAGTCGCTTTGTTCAAGCCCGCTTTTGAATCGAAAAAACCCATGTTCGGCATTTGCCGGGGCATGCAGATGATCAACTGCTGCCTGGGCGGCACGCTTTATCAGGATCTCCCCACGGACTACGTCAAGCCCCAGGAGATCCAGCACGTGCAGAAGGAACTCGCCGTAACACCCACCCACGCGGTGCAGATCGCTGCCGGCTCTCCCCTGGAAAAAATCGCCGGAGTCTCCCAGATGCAAGTGAACTCCTTCCACCATCAGGCGGTCAAGGACCTGGGCAAAGGGCTTCAGATGACGGCCTCCGCTTCGGACGGCATGATCGAAGCGGCCTACATGCCCGACCATCCCTACCTGTGCCTGGTCCAGTGGCATCCCGAGGAGCTCTTCCCTCACTGCAAAGTTTCCCAGAGCCTGTTCGACCACTTCATCAAGGCCTGCGCAAAATAGACTGTTTCCCAAACGCGCCCGCAAGCAACGAAGACCCGCTCCAAAAGGAGCGGGTCTTTTGTTCGAATGATATTCCTGTCTAGAGTGGAATGCCTACTGCCCCATAAACAGCTGGATGTCCGCATCAACTTCGCCGACGCCGGCGATGCCGAAGGTCTCCACCAGCACCTTGGCCACGTTGGGCGAAAG
>CAZCTS010000094.1:0-5333 GCA_964501635.1 uncultured Oscillospiraceae bacterium
TTTTGCGAACCGAATTACATAGTATCACAAGGCTCAAAAGCATGCAACGAAAAATATTTTTCCTATTTCAAAAAAATGAGTGTACTTTTTGCGGATTGTGTGATATCTTAACCTCAATGTGAGTCCCATGCTCGAAATTGCGTGAGCATGGGGTTTTTTACAGAACATGCAGAAAGCAGGTAAAAATTATGACAGGTAAAGTAAAATGGTTCAACAGAGCCAAAGGCTACGGTTTCATCGAGAGAGAAGACGGAGATGACGTATTCGTTCATTTCACCGGACTCACAGGCGTTCCCAAGAGGGAAGGCCAGCTGTTCCTCAACGACGGCGAAGAAGTCAGCTTCGAAATCAGCGATGGTGCCAAGGGGCCCCAGGCGACCAACGTAGAATTGATATAAAATCCGAAAAGATCAAAATATCAGTTACGCCAAGAGACGGCCTTCGGGCCGTCTCTTTGTTTTTTGTTTTATACAATTCCAGAGGTGCTTCAATCAGAGAATGGCCAGCAGCTCTTCGGGCGTTTCGATAAAGTAGTCCGGCTTGTAGATCCCTTCCTTCTGCTCCGGCGTCACGCAGATGCTCCAGCCCACCAGCACAGATCGGACGCCGGCGTTTCTGGCGCAGAGCACGTCAAACTTGCTGTCCCCCACAAAAATCGCCTCGTGGGGCTCCAGCCCCAGCTTCTGCAGGCAGATCAGGCAGGGCTCCGGGTTGGGCTTGTGGATCGTCGTGTCTTCGGCGGACACCACGGCGTCGAAGAGGTGGGCGATGTCGAACTTGTACAGCCCTTGCGTGGTGGACTCCCAGAGACGGGAGGTGACGATGCCCATCAGGTATCCCCGGGCTTTCAGCTCGCCGATCAGCTCCGGGATCCCGGGAAACATATGGATCTTGTCCTGATATACCTTCCTCTGGTAGTCCCGGTAGGTGTTGACCATTTCTCCGGTATCCCGGTCCGGGAAGAGTTTGGCCATGGTCAGGTCCAGGGGCTCCCCGAAGGAAGGCGTGATATCGGACAGGGGACGCTCTGCGCCTTCGATGGCGCGGAAGGTGTGCTGCCAGGACTGGATGATGATGTCGTTGGTGTTCATAATGGTGCCGTCAAAATCGAACAGCACCGCCTTGTATCGTTGGCTCATTCCTTTTCACTTTCACATTCGTTTGGGATGTTGTCCCGGGCCTCTTCCCCAGCGCCCCGGGCGGCGGCTTTCCGGCGGGCTTCCTCCACTCTGTCTTTGCAGGCCTTGATATGGGCCTCTTCCTTTTCCTCTCTGATTTTCTTTTTCAGCTTCGCCCTGCGCTTCAGCTCAAAAAACCCGGGTTCCTCCTCCTGCGCGGCGTAGGAACTGTTGAACACGTGGATCCGCCCCGTGTCGTTGAGTTTTTTGATGACGATGAGCATAAAGGGCATAATGAGAATGCCAAGAGGGCCAAAGAGGGATACGCCAAGGAAGATGCTCATCAGCATGATCACCGGGTGCAGGCCGATGGAATCCCCCACGATTTTGGGTTCCAGAAAGTTGCGGACCACGGTGACGATGGCGTAGAGGATAAAGAGCTGGATGGCAAAGGTGTAATTTTCGTTGAGGATCTCGATGATCACCCAGGGGATCATGATGCCGCCGGTCCCCAGGGCGGGCAGAATGTCGAAGAGGGCGATGAGCATGGAGAGCACGCCGGCGTCCTCGATCCCGAAAGCCATGAAACCGATGTACAGTTCCGTCATGGTGATGAACATGATCAAGGCGTAGGAGGTGATGATCTTCCGGAAGGTATCCACAACGTACTGTTTGGATTCCAGCACGATCCGCTGGTGTTCATAGGTGAATTGCTCCAGGATAAAATGCTTGATCGAGGGGAAGTCCACCGACATGAAAACGGTGGCCACCACGCAGAATATTGCGCCGATCACAAAGGCCGGAATGCTGAAGGCAAGACTCTGAGCCATTTTGATGGCCTGCTGAGACAGGTATACGATGATCTCGGAAACCTTGGCCAGGATGTCGTTCGCCAGCTGATCCATATATTCCGCTCGATTGGGGGCCAGGGAGTCGGCCTGGGTCTGATACCAATCCAGGATGTTTTTGATGGCAGGCTCGATGGAATCCGCATAGCGAAGGGGAATGTCGCCCAGCCAGTTGAACACCGTCCAAAGCAAGTGCGTAAAAAGCCAGGTGAGCAGGATGCTGACCACAGCGTAGAAGACCATCACCACCACGCCTGCCGTTCCCCGTCTGGGGAGTTCGAAGGACCGGGCCAGACCGTCGATGGGCCTCTTGAGCATAAAAGTGATCAGCGCCGCGATCACAAAGGGTGTGACGGCGTAGATCACATAGCGGAAGACCACATAGACCGTGGCCAGGATCAGGACGTAGTAAGCCGCGTTGATCAGAAATCGACGCTTGCTCTCCAGCTCTTGGTCCATGGCTACTCTCCTCTCTGAAGGGCGTTGAGGGATGCGTTGATAAAGGGATCCAGGTCGCCGTCCATGACGCTCTGCACATTGCCTGTCTCCACGCCCGTGCGGTGGTCCTTGACCATGGTGTAGGGCTGAAACACGTAGGATCGGATCTGGTTTCCCCAGGTGATCTGGCCGTAATCCCCAGACAGCTCGGTGATTTTATCCTTGTGTTCCTGCTTGGCCAGTTCGTAGAGCTTGGCGTAGAGCATGCGCATGGCGTACTCCTTGTTCTGGTGCTGGGAGCGCTCGTTCTGGCAGCTGACCACGATGTTGGTGGGCAGGTGGGTGATCCGCACGGCGGAGTCGGTTTTGTTCACGTGCTGGCCGCCGGCGCCCGAGGACCGGTAGGTGTCGATCCGAAGGTCCTCGGGGGAGATTTCCACCTCGACCTCTTCGGAAAGCTCCGGCGTCACATCCACGGAGGCGAAGGAGGTGTGACGCCTGCCGGCGGTGTCGAAGGGCGAGATCCGCACCAGGCGGTGGACGCCTCTCTCTGTTTTCAAAAAGCCGTAGGCGTTGTCCCCCTGGATCAGAAGCGTCACGTTTTTGATGCCGCCTTCTGTATCCCGCTGAAAGTCGATAAAGCTGACCTTGAAATTCTTGTTCTCCGCCCAGCGGGTGTACATCCGCAGCAGCATTTCCGCCCAGTCCTGAGCGTCCAGGCCTCCGGATCCTGGGTGAATCGAAAAAATGGCGTTGTTCAAATCGTACTGCTCCGTGAGCAGGGCCTCCAGCGTAAGGGCTTCCACCTTATCCAGAAGCTTCCGGTGGGTCTCCTCGGCTTCCCGGGCCAAGTCTCCCTCCCCGGATTCCTCCGCCATTTCCACCAAGACTTCGATGTCCGACAGCAGCCTTTCGGTTTCCCGGTACTCCTCCAGCTTGTTTTCGATGCGCTTCTTTTCTTTCATCAGTTTTTGGGCTGATTCGGGATCGTCCCAAAACCCGGAGACTTGGGTCTCGACGGTCAGATCCTGCAGCTTTGCTTCCAGACCGGCGATGTCAAAGAGACTCTCCGAGCTTGTTCAGAGCCTCTCTTGCCTGGGGTATGCTGTTTTTGATCGGATCCATCATCAACATGGGGTTACCTCGCTATCCATCTTTCCTAAGGGTGGCCGGGAATCAGTTTCTTCCGCAGCAATTCTTGTATTTCTTGCCGCTGCCGCAGGGGCAGGGGTCATTTCGACCGGGTCTTTTCTCGGCCTTGGCCGGGAGAGGCTTGGCCGTTTCCACGGCCTGGGGCGCCGGCGCCGCGGCTGTCTGGCTGCCGTGCAGGCCCCCGCTGATGGTGTACACCGGAGATCCGGCCTGAGGGGCGGATCGCTGGGATTCCTGCAGGGCAGAGACCACTTCGTCCTTCCTTCCGGTGCCGCTGCCCAGGATCTCCCTGCGCTGGGCCTGGGTCTGGACGGTGACGTTGAAGCAGAAGTGGACCATGTCTTCGTTGATGGATTTGATCATCAGTTCGAACATGTCGAAGCCTTCGTTGGCGTAGGCCGCCGCAGGGTCCTGCTGGCCCAGGGATCGAAGGCCGATGCCGGTCTTCAGCTGGTCCATGGCGTCGATGTGATCCATCCACTTGTTGTCTACGATCCGCAGCAGGATCATCCGCTCCAGATCTCTCATCCGGTCCGTGCCGATCTCATCTTCTTTGAGCCGGTAGGCTTCCTCGAAGCGGTCCATGATGTCCGAAGCCAGGATCGTTCGATCCAGGACCCGGAGCTGTTCCTGGGTATAGTTCAGAGGAGCGATGTTCTGGGATATGGCTTTCAGCTTCCGGTTCAGGTCTTCGAAATCCCATTCCTCCGCATATTTGGCCCCCGCCGAACAGAAATCCGCCTGCTCGTCGGCCAGCTCCTGCATCATGGACAGGATGTGCTCCCGCAGGTCTTGACCCTCGAGCACCTTGTTCCGCTGGCTGTAGATGATGCTCCGCTGGCGGTTCATCACATCGTCGTACTGGAGCACATACTTCCGGATGCCGTAGTTGCGGCCCTCCACCTTCTTCTGGGCGCCCTCGATGGATTTGGTCAGAAGCCCCGCCTCGATGGCTTCTCCTTCCTCCACGCCCAGCTTTTCGATCACGTTCTGGATCTTTTCGCCCCCGAACAGCCGCATCAGGTCGTCATCCAGCCCGATAAAGAACTGGGTGGAACCCGGATCTCCCTGGCGGCCGGAACGGCCCCGCAGCTGATTGTCGATCCTTCGGGCTTCGTGGCGCTCCGTGCCGATGATGTGAAGACCGCCCATGGCCCGCACCTGGTCCTGCTCGCTCCTGCGCTCCTGCGTAAATTGCTGCAGGAGCCGCTTGTACAAAGCTCTTGCTTCCAGCAGCGCCGCATCGGTGAGGGGGACAAAACTGGTGGCAAAGGAAATGGCCTCTTCCTCGTATCCCAGCTTTCGCATCTCTTTTCGGGCTTCGAAGTCCGGATTGCCCCCCAGGATGATGTCAGTGCCGCGGCCGGCCATGTTCGTGGCGATGGTGACGGCGTTCAGCCGTCCGGCCTCGGCGATGATCTCGGCCTCCCGCTGATGCTGCTTGGCGTTCAGCACGTTGTGGGGCACGCCTCGCTTTTTGAGGAGCTCGCTGACCAGTTCGGACTTTTCGATGGAGATGGTGCCCACCAGGATGGGCTGCCCGCTCTGGTGGCGCTCCACGATCTCCTCGACGATGGCCTTCAGTTTCCCCTTCTGGCTGGTATAGATGGAATCCTGATAGTCGGTCCGGTCGATGGGACGGTTCGTGGGGATCACCACCACCTGCATGTTGTAGATGTCGGTGAATTCATTCTCTTCGGTCTTGGCCGTGCCGGTCATGCCGGCCAGCTTTTTATACATGCGGAAGTAGTTTTGCAGGGTGATGGTGGCCAGGGTC
>CAZCTS010000095.1:0-5322 GCA_964501635.1 uncultured Oscillospiraceae bacterium
CCACACTGGTGGTCAACAAGCTCAGAGGCACCTTCGACTGCGTGGCGGTCAAGGCGCCTGGCTTCGGGGACAGAAGAAAAGAAATGCTCAAGGACATCGCCATTCTGACAGGCGGCACCGTGATCAGCGAAGAACTGGGCTACGAGCTCAAGGATGCCACGCTGGACATGATGGGGTCCGCCAACACGGTCAAAGTCAACAAGGAAAACACCGTGATCGTCGACGGAGCCGGCACGATGGAAGAGATCGAGGCCAGGATCCATCAGATCAAAGCGCAGATCGAAGAGACCACTTCGGATTTTGACAAGGAAAAGCTCCAGGAAAGGCTGGCCAAGCTCTCCGGCGGCGTCGCCGTCATCCAGGTTGGGGCGGCCACGGAGACCGAGCTGAAGGAGAAAAAGCTCAGGATCGAGGACGCGCTCAACGCCACGAGAGCCGCTGTGGAAGAAGGGATCGTGCCCGGCGGCGGCGTAGCCTTTGTCAGCGTCATCCCGGCGGTCAGACAATACGCCCAGTCTCTGACGGGTGACTTAAAGACCGGAGCGGAGATCATCGTCCGTGCTCTGGAAGAGCCGGTTCGCCAAATTGCGGAAAACGCCGGATTCGAAGGCTCCGTGGTCGTGGCCGAAGTGATCAAAAAAGGAAAAGGCATCGGCTTCAACGCAGCGACTGAGAAGTACGAGAACATGATGAAGGCCGGGATCGTGGATCCCACGAAGGTGGCCCGCTACGCGCTGCAGAACGCCGCTTCCGCCTCCGCGCTGCTGCTCACCACCGAAGCGGGCGTCGTGGAGATCAAGTCCGCCGAGCCCAATATGCCCCCGATGGGCGGCGGCATGGGCGGCGGCATGGGCATGATGTAGTCCTTTAGCGCGCGCAACCGAAACATGTCCGTTTTATGCGGCGGTTCTCTTGAGAACCGCCGCTTTTCCTGCGCCGAAACCTTGCTTTTTACACATTTGAGCAGACCGCTTGAAAAAGACACAAAATCAAGTTACACTCATAAAGAGTCTGCGCAAAAGCGGATTCTGCGGCAAATCACAACAGAACACAGGAGGAGCAACTCATGGCTTTCAAGCAGGCGGATCGACTGAATAAAGTGAAGCATTCCCAAATGCGAAAGATATTTGGACTGTGCAACGAAATGCGCAAGCGCGGCGAGGCGGTGGCCGACGTCACCATCGGACAGCCGAACTTTCCAACTCCTCAATATATCAAGGACGCCTGCATCCAGGCCATTCAGGACGGACACACCGGCTATGCGGATTACAGCGGGATCCCTATCCTGAAAGAACAAATCATCGCCAAGATCAAGCGGGATACCGGCATGGACTACAGCCCCGACGAGATCCTTGCCACCACCGGCGTGGCCCAGGGATGCTTTGTGTCCCTGATGGCCTTTCTGAATCCGGGGGACGAAGTGATCCTGCCGGATCCGGTCTACTTTATTTACGACAACTGCGCGAATATCGCCGGCGCGGAGATCAAAAAATACACGCTTCGGGAAGAAAACGAGTTTCAGGTGGACATCGAAGAACTGAAAAGTCTGGTCACGGAAAAGACCAAGATGATGGTCATCGTGTCCCCCAGCAATCCCCTGGGCGCCAGCCTCACCACCGAAAATCTGGAGCAGATCGCGAAAATCGCCATCGAGAACGACCTGATCGTGGTCACCGACGAGATCTACGACATGCTGGTCTACGAGGATCCCAAGCCCGTGAGCATCGCCACCCTGCCCGGCATGCGGGAGCGGACCATTGTATTGAACGGCTTTTCCAAATCCTTCTCCATGACCGGCTGGCGGCTCGGCTGGGCCGCAGCTCCGGAAAGCATGATCGACCCCATGAACCGTCTGGCCTTCTACATGACATCCGGCCCCACCACCTTCGTGATGCACGCCGCCGCGGCGGCCCTTCGGGACGAAGACGGATCCTGCGAGATGATGCGCAAGGAGTTCGACAAGCGCAGAAGGTATCTGGTGGAAGAGATCAACAAGCTCAAGAACTTCTCCTGCCTGGCTCCCAAGGGCGCCTTCTATATCTTCCTGAACATCCGCAAGTCGGGCCTCACTTCCCAGGAGTTCTGCGAGTACATCTTTGACAGATACAAGGTGGCCGTGATCGCCGGAAGCATTTTCGGCTCCAGCGGAGAGGGATTTATCCGCATTTCCTACGCGGCCTCCGACGAGACGCTCAAGGCTGTGGTGGAAGGTCTGCAGAAAGCGGACCGGGACTTTTAGGAAAGGCATCGTGGGATCGCATGGATTTTAAAAAGAAGAGATGGATCAGCCTCTACGTGGGCTTTATGATCGAAGCGCTGGCCGGCAACGGTTACGCCTGGAGCGTGTATCAAATGCCCCTGGTGGAAAAATTCGGCTGGACCATCAGCCAGATCTCGACGGCCTACACCACGGCGTTTTTGTCTGGGATGTTCCTGTCGCTTTTCCTCGGGGCCAGGCTCCGCAAGATGTTCAAGACCCGGACCGAAGTGCTGCTGGGCGGACTGTGCTACGGCGGCGCCATCTTCCTGATGTCCCAGATGACCGGCCAGATCTGGCAGCTGTACATCCTCCACGGCTTCCTGTCTTCCCTTGGGGTGTGCATGACCTATCCGGTCCTGATCGCCTACTCCCAGGAGATCTTTCCCGAGCGGCCCGGCTTTGCCGGCGGGACCATGGCGGCGGGCTACGGCCTGGGCGCCGTGATCTGGGCTCCTCTGGCCACAAAAATTTACACCTCCACGGGAGACATCGCCTATTCCTTCTTCTATCTGGGATTGGTCTTTATGGGGGGGATCGCCCTGCTCTCGATGTTTCTGTACAGTCCGCCCGAAGGATTCCGCAAGCGGATGATCGCAGAGGCCGGCGCGGACATCAAGGTGGGCGGCGCCAAGACCCGGGCTTTGGTCTACGACGTGGATAAACCCCAGCTGATCCGCACTCCGCTCTTCTATATGATGATGGTCTCCATGACCCTGGGCATCGCCTGCGGCGGCATGATCATCAACCAGGGATCTCCCATCGTTCAGCTTAAATTCAGCATGGCCGCCACGTCGGCGGCCACCGTGGTCAGCATGCTGGCGGTGGGCAACACCATCGGCCGTTTTCTTTGGGGCTATGTGTCCGACCGGATCGGGAAAGTGGAGACCGTAAAGATCCTCCACGCGCTCATGGCCTTCTTTATGCTCATGCTGCTGATCCTGGACAACAAGATCCTCTTTGTGCTGATGCTCATGGGCACAACCTTCTGCTACGGCGGCCTGGCCTGCATGCTGGCGCCGGTCACCGGGGAGCTGTTCGGCAACCGGAACATCAGCGCTAACTATTCGGTAGCCTACACCGCCTATGGGCTTTCAGCCCTGCTGGGTCCCCTGGTCATCGCCAACGTGCGGCAGACCACAGGGGAATACACCTATGGCTATGTGTTTGCCGTCGCCTTTTCCCTGATTGCCCTGGCCGTAACTTTTATGATCGAAAGGAAGGCCAACAAACTGCGGCAGGAAGGATCGACACTGTAAAAAAGGGGAGCGGGGGGAACGGTCAATTCTACTGATAGGCTTTGACCTGATAGCCTTCGCTTTGCCAGTAGTCGATCACATCGCCCAGGATGGCCGCATTGGTGGAGGAGACGGAATGAAGCAGGTAGATCGCGCCGTCGTGGGTCGCTGATGTGATGCGCTCAAACGCCGCAGCCGGATCCGGCTGATCGTCGGTCTTCCAGTCCACATAGGCGAAGCTCCAGAAAACGCTTTGATAGCCCAGGAGTCTGGCGATCTCCAGGGATGTGACGGAAAACTCCCCCATGGGGGGGCGGAACAGCCTCATTTCATAGCCATAGGTGTCCAGGATATATTCGTGAAGAGACAGGATCTCGTCGATGGACTCCTGAACGGACAGGCTTGGCATGGACGGGTGGGTGTTGCTGTGGTTGCCGATCACATGGCCTTCGTTCAACATGCGCGCCACCAGTTCCGGATTTTTTTTCGCATAGCTCATCGTCACGAAAAACGTCGCAGTGACGTTTTTCTCTTTTAATGTGTCCAGGATCGACGCGGTATAGCCGTTCTCGTAGCCTTGGTCGAAGGTCAGGTGGACCACGCCCTCCTCATCGGTCAGCGCGACCAAACCGTATTCGCCGTATTTTGTTTCGTAACTCATGGCAGACAAGGGCCGGTTCTTTTCATCGGTGGCGTTCCCCGGGCCGAAGCCGCTGGGCTCGGTGGGCAAGCCTGCCACGGCGGCAAGGATCTCTTCGTAGCCGGCGCGCGCGATCGGCGGATCCTGAGGCAAGTCCGGCTTTGCTTCCGCCGGTCCTTCCGGCAGTTCTCCCCCGGGACCCGGTTCCTGGGTTTCCGGCAGATCTTGGGGCGGCGGATTTGTCTGGGGACCTATACATCCTGCAAGGGGAAGCGCAAGCACAAGGAGCAGGATCAGAATCAACATCGTGCGGATCGCTTTGTATGTCTTCATCGGTTATCTCCAAAAGGGTTTTCAGTAAGCGTTGCTTTATGGGTACAGTATACCCCATGGCGCAGCGTATGGCTATTCGGGGTGGCTTGCAAACAATGCAGAACGCTCCTTTTTTATGCGGCGCTTTTGTTGACCGGTCCGGCGAAAAAAAGTATAATACATCAATATATGAGCGAACACAGTGACGAAAGGAGAGGCGATGCGCGCCACAGGGCGTTTCACTATAACGGCAGTTCTGGCGCTGGCCCTGTTGACAGGACTTGCAGCCGCTTGCGCCGCGCCGGCGAGCATGGCGGAAAGCGCCTTCGCCCAGCCTTTTCAAATCAAGACGGAAAAAAGGCTGGAAACAGAGCCGGTCCTCCTTCCATCCGCCTGGCTTCCCGACACGCCAAAGGAGCAGGCTCCGGCGATCGCGGAGGTCAGCGACGACTGGCTGCTACTGGTCAACAAGACCCACCCCCTGGCCAAAGAATACGCGCCCGGGGACATGGTCCGCATCAAGTACTGCGTGGGCGACCACGCCGAATCCATGCGCTATATGCGATCTGTTCCGGCGGAGCATTTTCACGCCATGGTGGAGGCCGCCGCCGAAGAAGGCTGCGAGATCGGCATCCGCACCGCCTACCGGTCCTATGACCAGCAGTCCGCCATCTTTAACGGCTATGTGGCCAAGGACGGGGAGGAAGCCGCCAACAAGTACAGCGCCCGCCCGGGCCAGAGCGAGCATCAGAGCGGCCTTTGCGCCGACGTCACCTCGCCTTCGGTGGACTACCGGATGACCACGGACTACGGCCAGGCGCCGGAAGGGATGTGGCTGGCGGAGAATGCCCATCTATACGGGTTTATCATACGAT
>CAZCTS010000096.1:0-5318 GCA_964501635.1 uncultured Oscillospiraceae bacterium
AACCTGTCTCCTCCAGCAAACGATCGGCCAGGGTGGACTTGCCGTGGTCGATGTGGGCGATGATGCAGAAATTCCGGATGTACTTTTGATCGTCTTTCATAGGGCCTCCGTGGGATTCAGTCTCAGTGTATTATATGGTATCGGGGTTTCTCTCACAAGGGGAAATTAATGCTTGCAATCGGTGCGGCAGTATAATATACTTCACCTTGCGATATTTTACGAAAGTGGGGTGAAAATAGTATGGCAAATATCAAATCTGCTAAGAAGAGAATCAGTGTTATCAAGAAAAAAACGGCAGTCAACAGAAGAGTCAAGAACCATCTGAAAGCAGTCGTCAAGAATTTCGACAAAGCGCTGACAGAAGGCAACTTCGACGTCGCAGCTGAAAAGCTGGCATTAGCTGACAAAAGGCTGAAGCAAGCAGCTGCCAAGGGAACCATTCATAAGAATACGGCTTCCAGAAAAATTTCGAGAATGGCACTGGCATTCAACAAAGCAAAGGCCGAATAATCTCACCCGTCCCCCACTGTGCATGCGTTGATGCACAAGCCGCACAAAAACCGGGCAGTGTCTCCCCGGTTTTTTCGTTTTGCCTTTTGTTCAATCGGCTAGGATCTTCATAAAATCCCGCACGCGCTGCCGGATGTCCGGGGCGCCGAACACCGCCGCGCCGGCCACCAGGATATCCACGCCGGCTTCTTTCAGCTGGGCGGCGTTCTCGAGGCACACGCCCCCGTCCAACTGGACCAGCAAGCCGGGATGGCGCTCTTTGCGCATCCGGTCCAGGGCTTTCAGCTTGTTCCAGGTGGAGGGGATGAACTGCTGTCCCCCGAAACCCGGATCCACCGACATGATCAAAACCAGGTCCAGATCCTCCAGGATGCAATCCAGGGTGGAGAGCGGCGTAGCCGGATTCAAGGCCACTCCGGCCTTGACCCCGAGGGCCTTGATCTGCTGGACCGTGCGGTGCAGGTGCAGGCAGGCTTCCTGATGGACCACGATGAACTCTGTCCTGGGGGTGACGAATTCCTCCAGCAGCCGTTCCGGCTGGCGGATCATCAGATGGATGTCGAAGGGCATCGTCGTTTTTTTTGCCAGACAGCGCACCACCGGCTGCCCGAAGGTGATGTTGGGCACAAAAGTGCCGTCCATCACATCCATGTGGACGTAGCCGGCTCCTCCTTCCTGGATGGCTTGGATCTGACCGGCCAGGTCGCAAAAATCGGCGGACAGCAAGGACGGCGCGAGAATAGACATGGGTTCCTCCTAATACTTGGACTGGGACTGGATGGTTTGGAGCATCTCTTTGTATGAGCGGTAGCGGCTGGGGTGGATGTCCCCCCTCTCCAGCGCGCTGCGAACGGCGCAATCGGGTTCTGAAAGGTGGCGGCAGTCCTGGAATCTGCACGCTCCGATGGAGTCCTGCATCTCCGGGAAATAGCGGGCAAGCTCTTCTTCCTCCATCTCTCCCAGCTCAAACGACGTAAAGCCCGGCGTGTCGAAGAGCTTCATCCCCTCCCCGGCAAAAAGCTCCGTGTGCCGGGTCGTGTGGCGTCCCCGGGCAGTCTTTTCGCTGACCGCGCCGGTGGGGTTCTTTCGGCCGCCCATCAAAAGGTTCAGCAGCGTGGATTTTCCCACGCCGGAAGGGCCCGACAGGGCGGCCTGAGTGCCCTGAAGCGCTTTCTTCAGCTCTTCCACGCCCTCTCCGGTTTTTCCGCTGACGAAGTGGAGCGGATAGACGCGGCTGTAGATCTCCGTTATTTCCCGGCGAACATCCCCCTCCGCCAGGTCCATTTTGTTGACGCACAGCAGCACATCGGCGCCTGCGCGCTCGGCGGTCACCGCGAACTGATCCACGAGGTAGCAGTTTGGTCTGGGGTCCCTGGCGGCCACCACCAGCACCAGCGTTTCCACGTTGGCCACCGCCGGCCGCAGAAAAAGATTCCGCCGGGGAAGGATCTCGTCCACGGTCCCCTGGCCTTCCGGGGAAAATCCGATCCGCACCCGGTCCCCCACCATCGGCGTTGTGTTGTTCTTGCGGAATATGCCCCGGGCGCGGCATTCGTGGATGCCCTGGTCGGTGAGCACGTAATAGAAGCCGCCGATCCCCTTGACGATCACTCCGTTCATCTACAGCACTTCCCGGCTGAGAAAATCAACCGTCAGATCGTACACGAGGGTGTTGTCAAACCAGACCTTGACCGTCCCGTTGCGCCCCGCTCCGCTGACGCTGATCACTTCGGATCCGTCGGCGCGGCTTCGGGGTTCTTTGTTGATGGGCGTACGGGGATCGAAGACCCCGTCGGCCACGTTCACTGTCAGGAGAAATTCTTCCTGGTCTGCCAGCGAGAAATCCAGCGTGATCGCTATGGAATTCTGATCGGTCTGCCCGGTCCCCTCGCCCGGATCCACGGGCACAGCGGGCGCTCCCGGCCTGCAGACCACCAAATCGACGGCGATGGGCTCCGTGACGACGGTGCCGGGACCGGGTTCGTGGGAGATGACGCAGTCCTGGGCAACGGCGGGATCGTCCGCGTAAGTGATGGCCCCCGGGGTGAGTCCCACACTTTCCAGATACTGTGTGGCTTCGCCGAGGGTCTTGTCCCGAAGAGAATCCAGTTCAAACTCCACAAACTGGGCGCCCAGGCTCACCTGCAGGCTCACGGAGCTGCCGTTGGCCAGCTGCGTGCCTTTCTGGGGCTTCTGGGAGATCACGATCCCTTCGGGCACTGTGTCGCTGTAGGCTTCCGTCACGCTGCCTGCCTTGTACCCATAGGTTTCCAGAATATATTTGGCTCCGGAAAGCGGCTTTCCCTCTACGCCGGGGACGGTCCCGTCCGCCTTTCCCTTGCTCACGTTCACCCGGATGGTGATGCCCGGCTTCACCTCGGCCTGCGCCTTGGGCGATTGGGAAATGATCTGACCCTCCTCGTATACAGCGCTGGGCAGTTCCATGTCCACTTCCAGAGACAGGCCTGCCGGAGTGAGCACCTCCAGGGCCTCTTCCCGGGTGAGACCCGCCAGATCGGGCACTTTGACGTCTTCGGAAGCCACCGCCCCCATGAACGCCTTATAAATCATTCCGCTTGCGGGGATGGCTAGCGCCAGGGCCAGCAGGATGACCGCCAGTTTTTCCGGATGGAAAATGAATTTCTTTCCGCTCTTCCCTTTTTTCTTATTGCTGTCGCCGCCTGAATGTCTGATGGCGGATCCCTCCTCCCGGGTGGGCTCTTCCGGCGGGCCCGAACCGTCGGAGGCGGGCTCTCCCGCGCCCCGGGCCCCGCCGGGATTCAGTCCTGCCACGGGTTTGGAATACTTGACAAAGCTCAAGGCTGTGATGATCTCTTCGGCGCTTTTGTAGCGGTTGATCTGCAGCTTGCTGGTGGCCCGCATGACGATCTCTTCCAGATCCGCCGGAATATCCGGGTTGAGCCGGGAGGGAGGCACCATCGCTTCGTTCATGTGCTTCACCGCCACTGCCACCGCGGTTTCTCCGTCGAAAGGGACCTTGCCGGTCAGCATTTCGTAGAGCACGATGCCCAGGGCGTAAATGTCGGATTTTTCGTCCACATAGCCGCCTCTGGCCTGCTCCGGCGAAAAATAGTGGACCGAGCCCATCACCGCTTCCGCCTGGCCTTCCACCATCGTTCCGGTGGAGATCGCCTTGGCGATGCCAAAATCCGTGATCTTGGCCACGCCTTCGGAGGTGAGCATGATATTGTGAGGCTTCACATCCCGATGGATCAGCTGGTGCTTATGGGCCGCCGCAAGGGCCGAGGCCACCTGCCGGGTGATCGTCGCCGCCCGCCGGGGATCCAGGGCGCCCTCTTCCCGGATAACCTGGGACAGGGGCTTCCCGTCGATCAGTTCCATGACGATGTAGTAGATGTTCCCTTCCTTGCCCACGTCGTACACGTTGACGATATTGGGGTGCACCAGTCCCGCCGCCGTCTGGGATTCGCGGCGGAAGCTTTCGATAAAGGCGGGATCCTTGGTGAATTCCGGCTTCAGGATCTTGACCGCCACGTGACGGTTCAGCAGTCTGTCTTTTGCCTTAAAGACGACCGCCATGCCTCCTTCTCCGATCTTTCCCAACAGCTCGTATCTGCCGGCCAGTATTCTGCTCCCCATATACTAAGCTCCTCCCCTTATTGTATCTTGATGCAGATGACGGAGATGTTGTCTTTTCCGCCGCGCTGGTTGGCTTCGTCCACCAGCTCTGTAGCCAGCCGGTGCATGGTCTTGGCGTTTCTGCTCAACTCGCAGATCCGGTCCGGATCCAGCTCGCCGTGCAAACCGTCGGTGCAAAGGAGAATGATGTCGCCGGGGCAGGTGTCGAAACGGAAAAAGTCCGGCGTCACCTCCGGCTCTCCGCCGATGGCCCGGGTGATCATGTTCCGGTCCGGATGGGACTGGGCGGCTTCTCTGGTGAGCAGCCCGGATTTGATCAGCGCCTCCACGCAGGTGTGGTCTTCCGTGATCTGTCGTATCCCCTCGCCGCGGATCAGATAGGCTCTGCTGTCCCCCACGTTCACTACGTAGGCGATCCCATCCTTGAGATAACACAGGACTGCCGTGGTGGCCATGCCCTCGTTTTCGCCTTCCCGTTGGGCCTTTTTGAAAATCAGCTCGTTGGCGCCCAGGAAGCACTTCTCGAAATATTTTCGCAGATGAGTCTTTCCGCTGATGTTGGACAAGGGATGAAGCGCCACATACTGGGCGATATAGCCCACCGCCATGCGGCTGGCAAGCTCTCCGGAGTTGTGGCCTCCCACGCCGTCGGCCACGATGTACAGCTGTTGCTCGGGCAGGACGAAAAGCGCGTCTTCGTTTCCTTCTCTGCGCATGCCTCTGTCGGTCTTGAATCCTACGCTAATCATTCTGCTTCCTCATCAGACAGATATAAAAACCATCGGTCCCGTCCACAGAAGGCAGCAGCTGCCGCTGTTCTGTCTTGCTGTATTCGGGATGGGACTGTAAAAAGGTGTCCGTGACACCCTGATTTTCTTTCGGATTGATGGTGCACGTGCAATACATGAGCCGTCCGCCGGGTTTGACATAGCGGGCAGCCGTCTCCAGCAGCGACAGCTGGATCCGGACCAGCGCCTCCGCCTTTTTGCCGAACGGCTGCAGCTTGAGCTCGGGTTTTCTTCGAAGGACGCCAAGGCCGCTGCAAGGGGCGTCCACCAAAACGCAGTCCGCAATGGATCCCAGCGAAGGATCGTACACCCTTGCGTCGCCAGCCGACCCATGGATCGAGGAGATCCCCAGACGCTTGGCCTCCTGGAGGATCCGGCTGATTTTTTCCGGATGAACAT
>CAZCTS010000097.1:0-5252 GCA_964501635.1 uncultured Oscillospiraceae bacterium
TGGGCCAGTTGCTGCAGGTATTGCTGCAGCTGTTCCATGAACTGGCCGTATCCGCTCCAGTCCCCGGCTCGCTGGGATTGCTGGGCGTTTTCGTAGGCTTCGTTGGCCAGCCGGATCAGCTCGGCCACATCGGTGGTGACCACGGTCCCGGGGTCTGGGGTGCCGTCTTCGGGTACCGGAGGCTCGATGACGCCGCCGGCTTCCAGAATGGCTGCGGCTTCCTGCCCGGCCAATATGGGATTGTCCGCCTTGAGGGGATCCCCGGCGCCGGTGCCGAACAGCGCGTCCAGGGCTTCGCCCAGCGTGGGTTTATAGGCGATGCGGTCTCCGTAATAGACGACGACCCGCTTCACTTCGGGCAGGCTGCCCTGGGCAGCTTCCAAATAGACCGGTTCCACGTAAAGCAAAGAGCCCTCTACCGGGAAGACGAACATGTTTCCTCTGGAATAGGTGGACCCGGAGTTGTTCCACAGGGAAAACTCTTTGGAAATTTCGGGATCCTGGTTGATCTGCGCCTCCACCTGGCCCGTTCCGTAAATCGTCCGGTCCTTGGGAAGCCTGTACAAAATCAGTTCTCCATAATAGGGCACGTCGTTTCTGGCCACCAGCAGGCCCGTCATATTGGCCTTGCCGCTGGGGGTATAGGGGATGGAGTTGATGAATTCGGCCTTCTCCTCGCCCGGCAGCCGCAGGATATAATAGTTGGGCGAAATGATCTGCTCCGCCTGGCCGTAGGTCTCCCGGCCGATGGCCCAAAGGTCTTCGTTCTGATAGAACACCTCCACATTGGTCATGTGGTATTTTTTGTACACGTTAGCCTGAATGTTGAGCAGCGCGCTGGGATAGTGGATGTGGGCCCTCATGTATTCGGGCATTTCATCGAAACTCTTGAAGAGTTTGGGATAGATTTTTTGCAGCGTCAGGACCATGGGGTCGCTGGTGTCGGAAATGTAGAAGTCCGTATTTCCGTTGTAGGCGTCCACCACGATCTTGACCGAGTTGCGGATGTAATTCATATGGGTGTCTTCGGACCAGGGCTCCGAGTACGGGTAGTAGGAGCTCATGGTGTAGGCGTCCACGATCCAGAAGATCCGGCCGTCGGCTGCCACTACATAAGGATCCTCGTCGTAGGCCAGGAAGGGCGCAATTTTTTGGATCCTCTCTTCGATATTGCGATAGATCAACATTTTGGAATCGCTGTTGATGTTGGTGGATACCAGGATCTTAAGGCTTCTTTCCCGGATGGCGAACAGGATCCGGTTGATCAGGTTCAGTTTGATGCCCGCCTCTCCCTCGTAGAAATTGTACATGTTGGCTTCGCCGCTGGGATAGTCGAACTCCGCCTCGTCGGTGCCCACGATGATGTAGTCCTGGGTGGATTCCCCGAAATAGATCTCCGGCCGCTGGATGACGATCTCCTCCACGTCGGAGACGGGCGGAATGCTGTCGATGAGCATGTCGGGCTGGCCGCTGCTGGTCACCTTGTCGACCCTGGAAAGCGTTATGCCGTATCCGTGGGTATATTTCAGATGACGGATCAGCCACTGGTCCTCGATCCGGGCCTGGTCGATCTCCCGGGCGGACAGGAAGACTTGTGTGTATTCGCCGTTGACCATGTAGCGGTCCACATCCACATCGTTGAAGGTGTAGTAGGTCCGGATGGACTGGGTTTGATTGTAAAACTGCTCGGCGGGTTCAAAGTCGTTGATGCGGATGTTGGAGAATGTGGCCATATTTTTGAGCACGTCGATTTTGGTCAGCTTGTTGTCGGCGGAAAAATCCTTGATGGAAATGTCCTGCAGCCCATAGGCTGAACGGGTGTACGTGATGTTGTTCTGGAGGTATTCCCGCTCCTTGTTGATCTCGTCGGGGGACACCACCAGGTTCTGAACCATCGTGGCTGCGCCGGCTCCGCCCAAAGACAAAAGTATCATGACCGCCGGGATCGCCAGGGCCAGTTTGAGCCTCTGCTTTTTGAGCCCCATGGCAAAGAGCACTGCGCCCACCACGGAAAGGCCGATCAGGATGCGGTAGATGAGCAGGGTCACATTGATGTCGGTGTAGCCGGCTCCGTAAGCCACCCCCGTGCCGCTGTAGAGCAGGTCGTACTGCCGCAGGAAGGTATTGATGCCCACGCCGGCAAAGAGCAGAACACCCAGGACGCTCAGCTGGGTGCTGGCAACAGATACCAGGATCTTGCCCACGTAGCTTCCCGGCTTGCTGCTTTTTTTTGTTTTGGGCATGCGCTTCCGGACCAGGTCTTCCAGGTAGTCCGCCACGCTGGCGGGCCGCCGCTGGGACGCTTCCTCTTCCGCTGCGTCGTATTCGTAGGTCTCCGGTTCCGGCTCGGGCTGGACGCCGGATTTAGGCCGGGTAAAGCCGACCAGGAGCGCGTAGAACAAGAAGGTGAGCCCAAGCAGAGTGACGACCATGCTGATGCCCGCGCTGTTCAGGGCGTCCAGGAATTCCAGCCGGAAGATGTAAAAGCTGAGATCCTGCCCGAAGAGGGGATCCGTCAAGTTGAACTCCGTGGCGTTCATGTACTGCAAAATCTGAAACCACAGGCCCGAAATCGTGGTGATGGTGAGCACGATGCCGAACACGCAGGACAGGATCAGGATGGTGCGGCGCAAATTCTTGTGGTTCTCCTCGTCCTCGAACTCCATGTCGGCTTTTTTGAGGAAATTCCTTTTCAGGATCGTAAGGTATAGAAATCCGATGACGCTAAGGATCAGAAACATCGGGACGCCCAGCTGCAGCTTGGTGCCGATCTCCTTAAAGAATACGGAGGTATAGCCCATTTCCCTGAACCAGAGATAATCTGTGATAAAGTCGGTCAATTCGTAGAACAAGCCCACCAGCAGCACCAGCGCCAGCAGGACAAACTTAAACTTGCCGCCTCTCTTTTCTTTGTTCATCGGTAACCCCTTTCGTTATTCAAACGACGTATAGTCAATGATTTTGATGTCCCCTGCCACATCCTCCAGCCTGTAGATCCAGGAATAGGAGCGCTCTGCCTCGGCGCCGTCCTCCGCCACGGTGATCTGCTCCCGCGCGAAGACGTAGTACTGGGACCCGTCGCTGCGGATCTCCCCCAGAGCCAGGGAATCGAAGGTCTCCCTGATCTTGCCCACCTTGGAAAAATTGATCGCGCTGCGGTAGGCCGCGCCGTCGGTCTTGAGCAGATCCAGACAGCTGCGGTCCTCTCCGGTGTTCACATAGTCGATCCACTTGGAATTATAGGAGACCAGGCAGGCGTAGACCGCTTCCTTCGTGGGGATGTCGGTGATGACGTCCATATCGCCCAGACCCTCGATTTTGTAGGTGTTTGCGCTGACGAAACCCAGTTTGGGGCTCTCGGTGACGGATTGAATGTTCTTATTGTACACGCGGACCACTTCGCCCAGATCGAAGACAGGCTCTGGATCCGGCGCCGGCTCGGGATCCGCTTCCGCCTCGGGCTCGCTGGGCCCGAAACCCAGGTCTTTAAGGGTCTTGTCCAGGAATTCCCGGATCTGGATGCTCCGAGTGATCGCTTCCGACCGGACGGCCTGCTCGATGCGTGTGAGGGCTTTCGTCACCTCGTGGTCCGGAAGCACCTGGCGCATGCCGATCACGGTGCCTTCCGCCAAGCCGGCCAGCAATAACAGCACCAATAAGAACCTTAGGAATTTATGTTTTTTCCTCTTTTTCTTTGGGACAATGGCCTCGTCCAGGGGGGCGAACAACTCGTCCACATACTTTTCCGCTGCTTCCCGCTCTTTGCTTTTCGAAGAGACAGAAACCGGGACTTCTTCCGGTGCAGAGACTTCTTCCATCGGTTCCGGGGTTTCTTCCATCGGTTCCGGAAGTTCTTCCGGCTGGATCTCTTCCGGCTTCGGCAGGTCTTCGATCATTTCCGGCTGGATTTCTTCCGGCTCCGGCAGGTCTTCGATCGTTTCCGGCTGGATCTCTTCGGGTGCCGCGGCTTCGGGCCTGGGGACCGGTTCGATTATTTTTGTCTTGTCCAGTTCCTCTTCGTCCGGCTCGATTCCGATGGAGCGGAAATACTCCTGCCGCGCTCGAGCCATGGCTTCGATCCGCTCTTGATTGGCGGACTTCTTGCCGATGCGGGCTTCTTCCTGGGCCCGGACCTCCTCCTGGATCTTTTGCACATTGATGGGAAGCGTGTCCCCGGTCATCAAGTCCGCGTCCCTGGTGTTTTCCATGAGCATGCGCTCAAAATCGCTCAGGTCCCCGGCCCGGACCACGGGCGCCGCGGGCGTCTGGAAGGGGAACGTGCCGCCGGCCAAAGGCTGCCGGGCCTGCAGGGTCATCTGCAAGGGCTCCCTATGCCCCGGCGAATCTTCCTCCCGGTGCATCGGGAACTCTTCTTCCCGATAGCTTTCGCCCTTTTTGCGGTGCTTCAGTTTTTCGTATTCTTGATCCAGCAGACGCTGGAATTCCTCATTTTTTTTCTGAAATGTAAAAAATTTCTCCGCCTGCTTGGTGCTTTCCGCCATGGGCTCCGACCAGGCTCCTGCCGGGTTTTTCGACCAGAGGTTATCCGCTTTTTCCGGCGCGGCGGTGTCTGCCTTCTCCGGTACGGCGATAAAACCCTCGGACACATCGCTGTTGACCATCACCACCGGCTGCTTTTTCTCCATGGCCTCCCGGATCGTTCCCTCGGAAGGATCCTCCGGATCGGATTTGGGCGTTGGGTGGTCGAACTGGGGCCATTGGATGGGGATGTCCCGGGGCTGCTTGGGCTTGGGGAAATTGTATACGTTCCAGGAAAACTCGTTCTCCTGACGGGCCGGTTCCTCACTTTTGGGGCAGCGCTCGTCTTGCCTTGCAAAGGATTCGGTCGGCCGTGGCGCAGTCTGGAAAGTGCCTTCGAAAGGCCGGCTTTCCATGTCGCGGCTGGTCTGCGGAACGTTCACTTTCGTTCCGCACATATCACAATATGCTCTGTTTGGATCCAGGTCGTATCCGCAGACTCTGCACTTCATTCTGTTTCCTCCGTCGCAATCGTTTACACCTTGTAACATTATAGTCTAAATACGGTATATGCGCAAGAATTGTGGATTTATTCTGTCCGGACCGCCCCGGCGGAGCTGCTCCCGGCTCCGGGCCCCTTCCGCAACTTTCTTCTTGACAGTCCGGGAGGTCGATGGTATCATAATTTTTGCGTCAAACGCATTCTTTCGTGCATCCATAGCTCAGTTGGTAGAGCACCTGACTCTTAATCAGGGTGTCCAGGGTTCGAGCCC
>CAZCTS010000098.1:0-5062 GCA_964501635.1 uncultured Oscillospiraceae bacterium
AGAAATTCAAAAAGTACAAACAAAAAAGCCCGATCGCAAGATCGGGCTTTCGTTTACGCTCTTCTGATCTGCTTGCCCATAAACACAATAGTCCTGTCCGCCAGCACTTCCAGAGGATCCAGGTAAAAATCCCCCAGGCCTTGCGCATGGCCGATCACCGACAGTTCCGTACAGGCCAACAGGGCCCCGGAGCAGCCGGCGGCCCGCAGGCCCTTGTCGATCCTTTTCAGCGTATCTTCATCAGCGAGCTGTCCTTTTTTGACACAGCCATAGATAAGCTGCATCACATCTTGCTGAATATTTCTGTCCGGCACCCAATATTCCACACCTTTTGTTTCCAAAGCCTCCTGATATAATCCTGTCCGGATCGTACCGTCGGTGGCAAGGATGGCAATGGGGCCGCCCGCCCGGGCTTTTGCCAATTCCGCAGCGGCTTCCCGGATCATGCTGATCACCGGAATGCGCAGCTGATCCTCGAACTGATGAACAAAATAGTGGGCCGTGTTGCAGGCGATCGCGATCCCCTTGCAGCCCAAAACTTCCAAGGTCCTGCAGTCCTGCAGCAGCAAGTCCCGGACTTCCCGGGTCTGTCCGCTCAGAATGGCTCCGGTCCGGTCCGGCATGGTGGCATGGCTTAAAAGGACCAGATCGATGTGGTCCTGATCCTTTTCCGCCAGGGTTTTTTCCGTAATTCTTTGATACAGCAACTGAGAGGCCAGAGGGCCCATGCCGCCTAAAATGCCCAGTGCGTTCTGCATTATATCCGCTTTCTGGCCACCAGTTCCGTGAGCACGAAAGAGGCCACATCCTCCGCATGGGTCTCGGCACCGAAGCCTGCGTCAAACCCCAGCTCCTGGGCCAGCTCGTGGGAGATGCGGGGTCCTCCGCAGAGCAGCAGCACTTTGTCCCGGATCCCTTCCGCTTCGCACAGCTCCACCATGTTGGTCAGGTTGGCGATGTGCACGTCTTTCTGGGTGACGGTCTGAGACACCAGGATCGCGTCCGCATGGACTTCCATGGCCTTGGCGATCAGTTCTTCGTTGGGGACTTGCGATCCCATGTTGATGGCTTCGATCCCGTGATAGCGCTCCAGGCCGTAGTGGCCGGCGAAGCCCTTCATGTTCATGATGGCGTCGATGCCTACGGTGTGGGCGTCGGAGCCCGTGGAGGCGCCGATCATGACCACGGGCCGCTTGATGTTTTCTTGAATATATTTTTCGCATTCCAGCCGGTCCATGATCTCCACTTCCACCTTGGTCACTTTGATGGTGGAGAAATCCACGGTGTGCTGGCATTTTCCGTACACGATAAAATAGGTGTAGCCGATGCCCAGGTCCTTGTGATAGACCACAGCCGGCTCGTCCAGCCCCATTTTCTTGGCCAGGATCCTGGCCGCTTCTTTGGCTTCCTCCCCGTCGGGAATGGGCAGTGTAAAACTGGTCTGGACCATCCCGTCGTTCAGGGTGTCTCCGTAGGGTTTGACCTTTGTGATATCCACCTTGCTGATGGCTGTCGCATTCAAGTGACTCATTATTTGACGCCTCCCATCATTTTTTCGATGAACGGGTTGAAGTACATCCCGTCTTTTTTGCACACTCCCGCCAATCCCTTGCCGCCGTTCAGGGGCCGCTTGATGGCGGCGAACTTTCCGGCTTCGATGGTGGGGAACAAGCCGTCCTTCTCGATCTGCCGCAGGAGCTCGTCGGCGTCCTTGAGCACTTTCTGCGCTCTCTTCTGGATCATGCCGTCTTTTTTGTACTCCACTTCCTCGCCGATGTCCCTGGCGTTGCTGAAGATGTACTTGGCGTTCTCGATGGAGAGCATCCGGTCGTGAAGGTGGGGGGTATGAAGAGCTTCCGTGAGCATGCCCAGCAGCTGCAGGGACTGGCCGGTCCAGACGGCGATCAGGTTGAACAGCGCGTCCTGGATGTGGCCCCGGAAGATGTTGCCGGTCATAAACTTCGTGGGCGGCATATACTTGAGCGAAGCCTTGGGGAAAATTTCCTTGGCCATCTGGGCCTGGGCCAGTTCCATCAGGAAGCCGTTTTCCGTATCCGGATCCATTTCAAAGGCGTGCCCCAGCCCCATCTGCCCTTCGGGGATGTTGGCCAGCACTGCGAACTGCTCGTTCATCAGCTGGGAAGCCAGCACGGTATGGGCCGATTCGATGGCGTCGTCCGTGGTCAGATAGTTGTCCTCCCCGGAGTTGAAGATGATGCCGCAGTAGCCGATGATCACTCTGGAAAAGTACTGGTCGATGATCGTCCGCTGCATGTTGATGTCGCGGAACAGGATGCCGTAGAGCGCGTCGTTGAGCATCACGTCCAGCCGTTCCAGGGCGCCCATGGCGGCGATCTCCGGCATGCAAAGGCCGGAGCTGTAGTTGCACAGACGGATGTAGCGGCCGATGTCCTCGCCCACTTCGTCCAGGGCCTTGCGCATGATCCGGAAGTTTTCCTGGGTGGCATAGGTGCCGCCGAAGCCTTCCGTGGTGGCCCCGTAGGGCACATAGTCCAGCAGGGACTGGGCCGTGGTCCGGATGACGGCGATGATGTCCGCCCCTTGCCTTGCAGCCGCCTGGGCCTGGATCACATCCTCGTAAATATTTCCGGTGGCCACGATCACATACAAGTAAGGCCTGCGGCCTTCGCCGATGGTGGCCAGATATTCGTTCCGCTTTTCCGTTTGCTTGCGGATGATGCCAAGGGCTTCGTTCACATAAGGCTCGATGGCTTTGGCTGCCTCTTCCGCGCTGCCTTGCTCCAGCTTCGTCAGGTCCAGCTCTCCGCGGCCCACGGCCTCGGCGATGTCCTGGGGTTTTTTCCCGGTCTGGATAATGGCGTTCCCGATCCAGTAGGCCACGCCTCTGGGAAGTCCGCCCGCATCCTTGATCTCGTCCACGATCACGTTGGGCAGGGGCCTTTCCACGTCGTCGACGCCGTCGATGCCCAAAAGTCTCAGAATCGTCCGCTCCGTGGATACGGTGGTATGCCTGTTGATAAAATCCTGCATACTCTGGGCGATATGAGCCGCAGAAGTTCTTGCGCTGTCGATGACTTTCGGGTCTAAATTCAGTTTGCTCGTCATCCTTTTTCTCCTTTGTCTGTTGATTGATATCCGTTTTTATTTTCGATGACCATTGATTGATTATATCAAATATCGCTTCGCAGCGTCTATGATTTCCGGGTAAACACCCAGCATTCCTGCGATGTTCAGGGCTTCCCGGGGCACCTGGTCCATGCGGTCCACCCGCATCAGGCGGTAATCGGTGTACTTGGCGATGATCTCGATCCTCTCCCGCCGGTTGGCATGGGCCAGCTCCCGGTTCAGCCGGTCGAAATCGGCGCCGGACAGGCCCCGGACCTGAAGGTTCACGATGCGGGCGCCCACGGTGGCGTGGTCAAAATGGGTGGTGAGGACCGTTATGTAAGGCTTGCCTGCAAAATAGCCGATAAAGCTTCGGGTAAGGGCCAGTCCCTCCGTGGGATTGGTGCCCGAGGCGATCTCGTCGATAAGAATGAGAGAACGGTCCAGGGCGTTGTCCAGGATCTCCCTGAGTTCCTCCATTTCGCTGCCGAAGCTGGAAAGGCCCCGCTGCACGTTCTGGTTGTCTCCCACCAGGATGTGGATATAATTGGACAGGCCGATCCGGGCTTCGCCGCAGGGGACGTACAAGCCGTACTGAGCCAGCAGCGCCACCTGTCCCATCATTTTCAGGGAGATGGTCTTGCCTCCCATGTTGGCTCCTGTGATGGCCGCCACGCCGGTGGACAGATCCACATCCACGGGACAATAGGGCTTGTTGCGGGCGAGCAGGATCTCCTCCACCACCAGGTTGCGCCCTTCCCGGATGAACAGCCCGTGTTCCGGGCTGATCGCCGGACGGACACAGCGCCGGGAGACGGCGTAGCGAGCCTTTCCCAAGCCGAAATCCAGATTGCCCAGGATGCCGCAGTTGTGGCGCAGATCCTTTTCCCGGGCAGCCACTTCTTTGGTCAGCTGCCGGCAGACCGCTTCCTCTTCCGCCTCGATCTTCGCTTCCAGCGCTTCCCTTTGCCGGACGATCTCATCCATCTCGGGGCTGGGCGTGATCGTGTAGACCAGGGTCATGTAGTCTTCGTCGGTCTTGCGCAGCTCCGGAAGCCCGGCAGCCAGGGCGGCCAGGCCGGCGTCGCCCTTGGGCACCATCAGCTCGAATTTTGGGGTCATGCGAAAGCCGTGACGATTTTCCAACTCGCTGCGGATCTCCTTTTGCAGCCTCCGAAGGTCCAGCTCCAGCTGCCGCTTTTCTTTTCGCAGTTCCCCCAGGACCGGGCTGAAGGCGTCGTAAATGTAGAACGTGTCGATCCGTTCCCCGGAAGGATCCAGCCTGTCCAGCAGAGCGTCGGTGTCCAGCAGTCGGTAATCCGGGGGCACCGGAGCCGTCAGTTCTTCCAGCGATCGGCGGATCTGAGCCGTGCTCAGGAGAAAGGTCTTGATGTCGAAGAGCTCCACCACGGTCAGGGTCTGGCTGAGGGAGCGGGTCAGCGTAAGGCTGATCTCCTTGATCTGCCAGAGGGACGCCATCAACTCCTCGATGCCCTCCGGATGCTGGCTCACGACCCGGCAGAGCGCGTCGCTGTGGTCGAATTCCCGGTTCAAGGCTTCTTCCTGACCGGGCAGAAACGGCTTCAGCTGTTTTTTGCGCTGAGCCCCGTAGACCGTGGCGACTTCGATGTCGGACAGGATCTTTTCGAATCCGGTTTCGCTTCGGGTCCGGCTGTTGGCCAGCATTCTAAGGGTGGTTTTACTCATCGGTGTCAAAGCCTCCCGTGCGAACGTCGAAGACAGGAATGCCCGGCAGCGCTCCGGCGATGGCGCTGCGAAGAGCCCGCGGGTCGAAGGCATAGCCGGAAGGGGCGAAAGGATTGACGGTGACCGCAGCCACCCGAATGTTTTGCAGCACCCGGACGTTCAGGCCTTTCTTTCGAAGCTGCTGCCACTTGGCGGATCCCACGAAGATCCGGGTCGGGTCGGGAAGGACCACGGAAAAACCGGGAAACTTCCGGGGGTCGATGCCGGC
>CAZCTS010000099.1:0-5007 GCA_964501635.1 uncultured Oscillospiraceae bacterium
TTTCACGACCTGATCTACAGGGCTACCAAGAACCGGATGCTGCAGCACGTGCTGACGTCTTATCAAGTCTATACAAAAAATACGAAAGTCAGCAGCGAGTACATCCGGGAATATCTGCAGGAGGTTTTAGAGGAGCACCGGCAGATCTTCCTGGCTTTTCAGGCAAAAGACAAGGAAGCGGCCACCCGGGCAGCGATCCGGCACATGGAGAACGGGAAGCGCCGGGCTGGATTCGATCTGGACTGATGTGTTCACCATGTGAAAAATAGTTGAGCAATGAAAAAGGCTGTGGTATATTCAAGACGAATCATGAAGATTTCTTCATCGTTCTCCGAGCAGTGTAATCATGGGAGGTTCCTCATTTGATTAGAAAAGGCGACTACTTCGGCAGTCATCGGGTCATTTCGCCCAAAGGGCTGCTTCCCCAGGCGGCGGACAAGATCGACAACGATCCGGCCCTGTGTTCCAACGAGATCCTGATCGACGTGATCGCCCTGCAGCCTACGGCTACGGCCTTCGGCCGCATCAAAAACGAATGCGCCGGCGATGTGGACCGAATCGCTCAAACCATCCTGGACATCGTGGAAGACCGGGGAAAGTTTCAGGACCCTGTCACGAAATCCGGCGGCATGCTGATCGGAAGGATCAAGGAGATCGGCCCGGATCTGGCCGGGAAGATCGACGCAAGACCCGGAGACAAGATCGCCACCTTGGTATCCCTGTCCCTTACCCCGCTTAAAATCTACAGCATCGACCGCATCGACACGGATACGGAGCAAGTCTACTGCAAAGCCGACGCCATCCTCTTCGAAAGCGGCATATTCACCAAGATCCCGGAAGATCTGGGGCAGGAACTGTCCCTGGCCATCATGGATGTGGCCGGCGCCCCGGCCCAGGTGGCCGTCAACGTCAAGGCGGGAGACACCGTGGCGGTGGTCGGCGCCGGAAAAGCCGGCCTGCTGTGCCTTGCCGAGGCCAAAAAGCGCGCCGCCCCTACGGGCACGGTCATCTGCATGGAATACTCCAAGGCGCAATGCGAGATCGTAAGGGAACTGGGCATCGCCGACATCGTCATCCAGGCCAACGGCCAGGAGCCCCTGGCCAGTTACCAGGCTTATATGGAGGCCACCGGCGGAAAGCTGGCGGACTTTACGGTGAACACCGTCAACGTGTCCAACACCGAACTGTCGGCCATTCTGATCACAAAGGACTCCGGAAAAATATACTTTTTCAGCATGAGCACCGACTTCGTCAAGGCCTCTTTGGGCGCCGAAGGCGTCAAAAAGCAGGTGTCCATGCTGATCGGAAACGGCTATTACCCCGGACATGCGGAGATCACCTTCGACATCGTTCGTAGCAACCCTAAAGTAAAGGATTATTTTGTCCGCAGATATTGCAAATAGGGGCTGTCTGGGCCCGACTGAAAGGCCGCACCGCGGCAACGCGTTTTAGTTAGCCGGTCAACTGCCGGCACGTCACAAAGCAGAAGGAGAGAAAACATGAAAAAATTCATTAGCATTTTGCTGGTGCTGACCATGCTGTTTGCGCTGGCAGGTTGCGGGGGTGGGGCCACGGAGCCGGCGGGCGAGGATCCGATCCTGATCCGGATCGGCCACACCGACTCCTCCACCCGTTCAACGAACATGGCCGGCCTGTGGCTGGCAGACTATCTGGCAGAGCAGACCGACGGCCGCGTGGTCGTGGAGATGTATCCCGACGGCCAGGCCGGAGACGATCCGGACATGGCAGCCGGCGTCAAACTGGGGACCATCGAATTCTACTTTGGCCTGGCCTCGGTCATCTCGGCCATCGCCGGTCCCGAAGCCAGCTGCGTGGACCTTCCTTATCTGTATCCCACCTACGAAGACTGGATCACCGGCACCTTCGAAAACGGCGGACTGGAACTCTTTAACGAGGCCCTGGCAGAAGCCGGCTACACCGCTGTGGACATGCTCTACAACGGCATGAGAAACGTGATCAGCAGAGACAAAGTCTACCACAATTCCCAAGACCTGGCGGGAACCAAGATCCGGATCTCCCAGAACGAACTGAACGTCACCATGTGGCAGGCCATGGGCGCCAACCCCACGCCGATGGCATGGGGCGAAGTCGTCACTTCCCTTTCCCAGGGCACCATCGACGCGCTGGACCACTCTCTGGGCGTGTTCAACGACTTTAGCCTGTACGAGATGGCTCCCTATGTGACCGTCACCAACCACAGCAGCTCCCCCTATCCTCTGGTCTGCTCCACGGAGTGGCTGGACTCCCTTCCCGAAGATCTGAAGCCCATCATTCTGGACGGCATCCACCAAATGTGCGAGATGCAGAGAGCCGAAGAGAGAGCCAACGAGCTGGCCTACCTGGATACCTTCGAAGCCGCCGGCGCCACCGTCTACACCCTGACGGCGGAAGAATCCGCAGCTTTCAAGGAACTCTGCAAGCCCGCCTACGATCTCTGGGCCGGAAAAGTCGGACAAGACACCATCGACGCCTGGCTGGCCACCTGCCCGCAATAATCTGAAGCGAAACACTGTATGACACCGTCCGGGCCGAAGGCTTGCCTTCGGCCCGGGCAACTACCATATCCCGCTCCATCGGCAGCGGGATGGAAAGGGAAATGCAGAGGATCAGAAAGATCATCTGCAGGTTATAATTATGAAAACCCGAAAGAACCTGATCGACGGGCTGAACAAAATCGAAGAGGTTGCTGTGATCGCCATGTTCGCGCTGATGGTGATCGTCATCTTCGCCCAGGTCATCATGCGCTATGTGTTCAACAACTCTCTCTATTGGTCGGAGGAACTGGGAAAATTCCTTTTCGTCTGGATCTCCTGGCTGGGCATCAGTCTGGGAGAAAGAGAGGGAGAGCATATCAAGATCACCATGCTCACCGGCAGGCTCCCCTTCAAAAAAGCCCACATTTTCAACATTATTTCCTCGCTGATCGTGCTGGTGATCTGCCTCATCACATTCTATTACAGCTGCAGTCTCGTCCTGTCTCAATGGACCACCAAATACGCCGGCATCCACATCAGCATCTCCTGGGGATACCTGGCCGTTGCGGTGGGCACCGGACTGATGTCCCTGCGCAGCATCGCCGCCATCCTCAAATCGGCCAAAGCCATCAAAGAGGGGCCTAAAGAAGGAGATACCGTTCTCCGGGACGAAATGACCATCAGCAAAGGAGGCGAAGCATAATGGATCCCACTTTGCTCGTATTGTTCGGCGCCCTGACAGTGATGCTGGCCGTGGGGGTCCCTGTGGGATTCGCTATCGGCGGCGCAACCATGCTTTCCTTGTTCTTCTGTTCGGACCAGAGCCTGATTATCGCAGGCCAATACAATTATTCCGGCATTTTTTCCTTTACGGTCATGGCCATCCCCTTCTTTATGCTGGCGGGCACCGCCATGTCCACCGGGGGCATCGCCAAGCGGATCGTCAACTTTGTATCCTCCCTGGTTGGGTTCATCACCGGCGGACTGGGCGCGATCACGATCTTGGCCTGCATGTTCTTCGGCGCGCTGTGCGGCTCGGGCATGGCCACCACCGCGGCCATCGGGGGCATGATGATCCCTCAGATGAAAGAACGGGGATACAACCTTCCCTACGCGGCCACCTTGGTTTGCTTCGGGGGCACCGTGGGCCCGATCATTCCCCCCAGCCTTTCCTTCGTCCTCTACGGCGCCACCACGAAAGTCCCAGTGCCGACTTTGTTTCTGGCAGGCATCCTGCCGGGCATCCTGATGGGCATCGGATTTCTGTTTACAAACTATTTTATGTGCCGCTCCATGGGACAGGATCTTGCGATCCGCACCACCGCCGAGAAAGTGAGCATCGGACAGGCGATGCGGACCAGAGGGAAGCTCGTCTGGGGAACTTTCAGGGACGGATTCTGGGCCCTGCTCTCGCCGGTCATCATCCTGGGCGGCATCTATTCGGGCATGTTCACCCCCACGGAAGCCGCCTGCATCTCCGTGGTATACTCCCTTTTTGTCAGTGTTTTCATTTATAAGGAGCTGGATTGGAAAGGCGTGTACAAGACTTTCCTAGCGGCTTCCGTCATCAACGGCGTCACCTCCTTCCTCCTGGGATATTCCACGGTCTTTTCCACATTCATGACCTTCGAAAGAGTTCCCCAGGCCATCTCCGAATTTTTGATGACCGTCACCGACAGTCCCGTGATCCTGCTTTTGATCATCAACGCCATCCTGCTGGTGGTCGGCTGCTTCCTGGACACCGTGCCGGCGGTCATCGTGATGGCGCCCATGCTGCTGCCCACGATCGTCCATTTCGGCATCAATCCGGTGCACTTTGGCGTCATCATGTGCGTGAACCTGGCCTTCGGCCTGTGCACGCCGCCCTACGGCTGCAACCTGTTTGTGGGGGCCGCCGTGGCCAAGATCGGCATGGAGAGCATGTTCAAGTACATCATTCCCTTTTTCCTGGTGTCTCTCGTGGTGTTGACGATCATCACCTACGTGCCGGCCATTTCCCTGTTTTTTATCAATTAGCTGTTTTTCCAAAGTCCCTCCCTCGGGAGGGACTTTTTTTGCGGGCGCTTTCGGGCAAATGGGGCTACAAAGTTCGGCAGAAACAAGGTATAATATTTAAAATCGCATTGTTGATTCAACCAGGAGGGTTTGCCATGATCGATCTCACCATCCAGGCCAAAGGGCTGGAGAACAATATCCGCAACGCGCGGAAAAACCACATCATCATCCCCACCATCGCCCAGATGCGCGATCCGGAAACCATTCCCCCTTCCATCGTGGAAAAACTGAAGGATGTAGGCCTGTGGGAGGTGAACCCCCTCAACTTGTTCAGGATCACCTGGAAAAACGAACCAAAGGAAAAAGGCGGGCAGTTCCAGAAAGTGCCCAACTACATCGAGCTGCCCCCCTCCCTGACCGGCGTTCCCTGCCGGATCTTCGCCATGGCGGGCAAGTGGTTTCCCACGGGCTGCCACAAGGTGGGCGCCTCCTTCGGCTGTCTGGCCCCCAGGCTGCT
>CAZCTS010000100.1:0-4882 GCA_964501635.1 uncultured Oscillospiraceae bacterium
TATCAAGGACTTTGCGGCGGGCCTTACGAATATCTTCGGCGGCCGTTCCGGGTCCTACGAGGGGGAATTGATCGAGGCCAGGGAGGCTTCCCTGAAAGAAATGGTCAAGAGAGCCCAGGCGCTGGGCGCCGATGCGATCGTCGGCGTGGACATCGACTACGAGGTGCTGGGCCAGGCCGGGAATATGCTGATGGTCACCGCGTCGGGGACCGCAGTGGTGACGGAATAGGAGGAGACCCATGGACAGCATCGTCAAAGAGGTAAGCGGGTTTTACAAGGTGATCCGGCTGAAGGAGCTTCGGCGCACGGAAGGCGTCGTCTTCGATGTGATGGAGCCTTCGATCGTTCCAAAGATCGACGCCATCGACCGGGTGCTCCATCAAAATGGGGCGGTCTCTCCGGGCGCCGTGGGCGACGTTTCGCGGCCCTGGTACATGCATCCCCATCAGGAGGACAATCTGTTTGTCCTGCACGGGAAGAGGAACGTGGAGCTGTACATCCCGGGGCACGGGCGGATCGAGCGCTTTGTGATCACGCCGGACTACATCGACCACAACGGGGAGAGGATCCTGGAGGGCGGCGGGCTGATCGCCTGGGATGTCAACGTGTTTCACAGGATCCAGAGCGGGGAGGAGGGCTCGGCCAGCGTCAACCTGGCCACCCACCACGAGGGCTTCGACATCCGGACGAACTTCAATATTTACGACCTGAACACGGAGACCGGGGAGTATAGGCTCATAAGAGAGGGCTTTAAGGATCAAAAGTAGTAGGACGCTGTTGCGGTGGAATAAACAACGTTTGACGTACTGTATTGAAAAGCGCATACTGTCATTACAAATAAGTGCGGCTTGGTGATGGTTTATGTAATAGAAGGTCGGGCCTATGGAAATAAAACGCGACTTGTATTTAAATCAACTGGCGCTCAAAAGGCATAATGGCCTGGTTAAGGTTATTACAGGGATCCGCAGATGTGGCAAATCATATCTGCTGTTCAATTTATTTAAAAACTTTCTGCTGGGCAATAGTGTGGATCGATCTCATATCATCGAAATAGCCTTTGATTCCTACGAAAACAAGAAGTACAGGGATCCTGACGTGCTCTACCCATATATCAAAACCCTGATTGCTGATGACGCTATGTATTATGTGCTGTTGGATGAAGTGCAACTTCTGGGAGAATTTGAATCGGTGCTCAATGGGCTGATACGAATCAGCAATGTGGATGTTTACGTTACCGGCAGCAACGCAAAATTTCTTTCCAAAGACATCATAACGGAGTTCCGGGGACGCGGTGACGAATTGCATATGGGACCCTTGGGTTTCGGCGAGTTTATGTCGGTTTACGCTGGCAATAAGTATGACGGATGGAATGAATATATGCTTTTTGGGGGCTTGCCGCCTGTTGTGCTCCTCAATACACCTGAGCAGAAAACCGACTATCTCAAAAAATTGTTTGCCGAAGCCTACATCAACGATATTGTCGGAAGACATCAGGTGAAACACAAAGACGAATTGGAAGATCTGATCAATATACTCGCTTCCGGGATAGGATCTCTGACAAATCCCAACAAGCTTTCCAATACATTCAAAAGCGTAAAAAATGTCACGATCAGTCCTAAAACGATCAAAAATTATTTAGACTATTTGGGCGATGCGTTTATCATCGACAGCGCGATCCGATTTGATATTAAGGGCAGGAAATACATCGGCACACCCCTAAAATACTACTTCAGCGATATCGGGCTTCGGAATGCGCGAATTAATTTTCGGCAGATCGAAGAAACCCATACAATGGAAAACATAATCTACAATGAACTTAAAACCAGAGGATTCAATGTTGACGTAGGTGTAGTAGTGGTCAACACGAGAGATGAACAGAGCAAAAAAGTGCGAAAGCAGTACGAAGTAGATTTTGTCTGCAGCAAAGGCTCAAAGCGATACTATTTGCAGTCTGCCTTTGCCGTGCCGGACAATTTGAAATTAAAACAGGAGCAGAGGCCTTTTGCATATATCGATGACTCCTTCAAAAAGATTATTGTCGTCAAGGATACGCCATCAGCGTGGTATAGCGAAGAGGGCACGCTTGTGATGAATGTTTTTGATTTTCTGCTGAATCCGGATAGTCTGCAAATATAGCGGAACAAAAAAATCGATACGGACAAATGCGCATTTGCCCGTATCGGTTCAACACCTGTGCAATTTTAAGCTTTTTTACCCGGAACTACGGAAGAAGCGATCGGCGTGACGACCTTTTTGTCAGCCTTTTTCTTCTTCTTTTCTTTGTCTTTAGGGCTCTTGTCTCCCATGGCTTTCACATCCTTTCCTAGTATATCTCAGTTATACTCTCTTTTTCGGGAAATGCAAGCAAAGCCGGGGGGATTTAAAGTGCGCCTTCGCCGTGATATACTGACAAAGATATCTTTGTGATAGCGTTTGAATGATCGGAAAGGACAATGGACAATGGACAAATCTGCAATGTTTACCTTAACTTACGGGCTCTTTGTGGCCGGCGTCGAAGAGGGCGGAAAGAAGAACGGCTGCATCATCAACACGGCGGTCCAGGCCACCTCGGATCCCATGCGCATGCATGTGACGATGATGAAGGGCAATCTGACCACCCAGCTGATCCGCAAAAAAGGAAGCCTGACGGTGTCGGTGCTGGCCCTGGACTGCCCCCTGGACGTGATCGCCTCCTTCGGCATGCGCAGCGGCCGGGACTGCGGCAAATTCGACGGGGTGGCGCATAAGGAGGACGGCAACGGGAATCCATATCCGGTGGAGCACGTCCTGGCCTACATGAGCCTGAACGTGGCTTCTGTGATCGATCTGGGCTCCCACTATCTGTTTATCGGCGACGTGGTCGAGGCGGAAAAGCTGGGCGCCGGGCAGCCCATGACCTACGCGGACTACCGGGCGCTGAAGACGGGCGGGTCCGTGGCCAAGGCGGCGGACGCGCCGAAGAAGAAGACCTTCGTCTGCTCCGTGTGCCACTACGTGTACGACGGGGACATCCCCTTCGAGGACCTGCCGGAGGACTATGAATGCCCGGTCTGCAGCCAGCCGAAGTCGGTGTTCGTGGAGGAAGTGTAATGGCCCGGGTCGATTTCGATTCGATCATCGAGGCCAACCGGCAGGAGATGCTGGAGTTCCTGGGGGAACTGGTGGCCTGCGAACTGCCGTCCAGCGATCCGGTCGCGGGCAGGAACGCCCAGGAGCTGGTGTGGGACTTCCTGGTCAAGCTGGGGTTTTCGGTGACAAAGGATTATCCCGTGGAGCCGGATCCGGCGGACCCGCTGGGCTACGCCGACCGCTGGAGCGTGGTCGGCCTTCTGAAGGGGCAGGGGGACGGTTCTTCTGTCGCGCTGAATTCCCATGCGGACGTGGTGGGGATCGGAGATGCGGGGAAGTGGAAGCACCCGCCCAAGGAATGCACTTTGGAAAATGGGAAAGTGTACGGTCGAGGCGTGATCGACGCCAGGGGCTGCCTGACGACCTTCCTGTTTGCGCTGAAGGCCATCGTGGAATCCGGGACCCGCTTGGACGGGGATGTTCTTTTTCAATCCGTGGCCGACGAGGAGATCCTGGGCAAAGGCACGGAAGCCCTGGTCCGGCAGGGCTATGTGGCGGACGCGGTCCTGGTGGGCGAGCCCACCGGCCTGGATTTCTGCCCGGCCACCCGGGGCGCGGCCCAGTTTTTTCTGGATGTGGAGGGCTTCGCCACCCATTCCGGGGTGGCCTACGAAGGCCAGAACGCCATTTTAAAGGCGATGCGCTATGTCGAGGCCCTGGTGCAGCTTCAATACGACCTGGACAAGCAGTACATGCATCCCCTTTGGGCGAATTATCCCGTCGCCCACACGGTGAACATCGCTTTGATCAGCGGGGGCGAGTCGCCCAGCCGGGTGCCTTCGGCCTGCACCGTGTCCGGGCTTGTGGGCTGCATCGCGGGGGAGAGCGTGGAGGACATCCACCGGTGGGTGGAAGAGGCGGTCCGAAAGGTGACGGAGAGCGATCCGTGGCTGCAGGAGCACCCTCCGGTGCTGCGCTGGGCCGACACCATGCGCTTTGAGCCGTCGGCCAGCGCCCTCGGCGGCCGCTTCTTCGAAATCGCCGAGGCCTGCAGCCGGGACGTCCTGGGCTCCTATCGAGCCCCCAGGGCCTTTACCGCCGTCAGCGACCTGCGGTATTTCCTGGACCGCTCCGGCGCTGTGGGGGCCAATTTCGGCCCCGGAGACATCAAGCAGGCCCACGCCTACGACGAATCCGTGGAATTCGAGGAGATCGTCAAGGCCTGCAAGCTGGCCGCCCGGTTTATTTATGGCTGGACGGCGTCCACCCCCAAAGGCGATGTTGCCAGATAAAAATTACACAAGATACGTACAATGTATTGCAAAATATGTGCAATTGAGTTATAATGCAAACGATTGGAGGGGAATCATATGGATAAAATAACTACCAACGTAAGCATTCGGATCGAAAAGGATTTAAAAGCGAAAGCCGAAATCTTATTCGAGCAGCTCGGTATAAATATGAGCACAGCATTCAATATTTTTATACGCCAAGCGGTTCGGGAAGGTGGGATTCCCTTTTCTGTCACGACAAGAGCAAAAAAGGAAACGCTTGCAGCTATGCAGGAAGCGGAAAAAATCGCAAAAGACCCTGCCGTCATAGGATATACAAGTGTTTCTGAATTGTTTTCGGATTTAGACTGATGAATAAGGCAAAGTATGCGATCAAGTATACGAGTAGATTTAAAAAAGATTACAAACGGATAAAAAAGCGGGGGCTTGATTGTAAGCTTCTGAAAGAAGTTGTCGAACTCCTTGTGCAAGGCAAGCCTCTGGCGGAAAAGTATTGCGACCACCCTATGCATCCAAGCCGG
>CAZCTS010000101.1:0-234 GCA_964501635.1 uncultured Oscillospiraceae bacterium
CAGTCTCACCTGGCCCTGGGCCAGCCGGGCATCCCCATGAGCAGCGAACTATATTACGCCCAGGCCATCGTCAACGACGTTTTAGGCGGAAGCATGAGCTCCAGACTATTCCAGAGCATACGGGAGGACCGGGGGCTGGCCTACACGGTCTACAGCGCGAGCGCCAGCTATGTCCGGACCGGCATGAGCTACATTTATGCAGGGGTCGGCCTTGGAAAAGAAGAAGATTTTTTG
>CAZCTS010000101.1:244-4882 GCA_964501635.1 uncultured Oscillospiraceae bacterium
AGAGACTCTGGACGCCATCGACGCAGAGTTGGATCAGCTTCAAAAAGAAAGCATTTCACCCGAAGAAGTCGCCATTGTCAAGCAGCGGCTCAAGAGCAATTATATTTTCGGCCTGGAGAGCATGACCGGGCGGATGTACCGCCTGGGCAAGAACATGCTTCTTCTGGGGCGCTATTACGCGCCGGAGGAAGTGATGGCGGATATCGATTCGGTCACCCAGGAGCAGATCGTGCAGGTGTGCGGGAGGATAGGCGACCTTTCCTCCTACAGCGGCGTTGCGATCAGCAAGGACAAGCTGGATCTCAGGAAATTGATGCGCCATTGATCCATCGGCGATCGATGCGAAAAGAAGGTCAAAATGAAACGAATCGCCCAATTTCAAAAGGTTGCCCCTTCGATTTTTATCGAATACTTCTCTAATAGCTTTCCCGCTGGAAGCCCCGAAGAGGCGGAGGAGGCGTTCCGAAACGTCCGCATTCCCCAAAGGGCTACCGCCGGGTCGGCTGGCTACGATTTTTTTCTTCCCTGCGCGCTTGAATTGCCTGCCGGGAAATCCCTTTCGATCCCCACGGGCATTCGCGCGAAAATTGCGGAAGGGTGGGTCCTGATGATCTTCCCCAGATCCGGCCTGGGGTTCCGCTACCGGCTCCAGCTGGACAACACCGTAGGCATCGTGGACGCGGACTATTACGCTGCGGAAAACGAAGGACACATCATTATCCGCCTGACCAACGACGGGAGAAGCGGCGGGACTTTGTCCCTGGAGCGGGGCAAGGCCTTCGCCCAAGGCGTGTTCGTACCCTACGGCATCACGCTGGAAGACGAAGCCAGGGGCGGCAGGACCGGCGGATTCGGTTCGACGGGGGTATAGCGATGCTATTGAGAGAACAATTGGAGCAGCTGGAAGCCCAGCGCCTATCGCCCTATGCGGCCCAATCGGCCCATTCGAGAGGCAGAGCGATCTGCGAGGAACCCTGTTCTCTTCGGACCGATTTCCAGCGGGACCGGGATCGGATCATCCATTCAAAATCCCTGCGCCGCCTGATGCACAAGACCCAGGTTTTTCTGGCTCCGGAAGGGGACCACTTTCGCACCCGCTTGACCCATACGCTGGAGGTTGCCCAGATCGCCAGGACCTGCGCGCGGGCTCTTTCCCTGAACGAGGACCTGGCCGAAGCCATCGCCCTGGGCCACGATCTGGGTCACACTCCCTTTGGGCACAACGGGGAAGCATTTCTCAACGAGCGGCATCCGGGCGGATTTGCGCACAATGTCCAGAGCCTGCGGGTGGTGGATGTGCTGGAACGCAATGCAAAGGGCCGTACCATGAACCTGACGCAGGAAGTGCGGGACGGCATCCTGAACCACACCGGAAGCGGGACCCCCTTTACACTGGAAGGGCAGATCGTTCAATTCTCGGACCGGATCGCCTACATCAACCACGACATCGACGACGCCATCCGGGGCAACATCATTTCCGAAACAGACCTGCCCAAGGAATGCATCCGCTTCCTGGGCCCCGACCACCGCAGCCGGATCAACACCCTGGTGCGGGATCTGGTGGCCAGCAGCGACGGTTTGGACCACATATGCCAGTCTCCGGAAGCCAGCCGCCACATGGACGATTTGAGGACCTTCATGTTCAATACGGTTTACTGCAGCCCCGTGGTCAAAAAAGATTCGGAGCTGGACAAGATCCGCCATCTGATTTTCGCCTTGTACGACTATTATTTGGACAACACGGACAAGCTTCCCAAAGAACAGCAGGAGATGATGGAGGCCGACGGCGCGGAAGAGGTGGTCAAAGACCACATCGCCAATATGACCGACCGCTACGCGATCAACGTCTATACGGCGAACTTTGTGCCGGCAGGCTGGAAAAAATAATTTAAACAATAAAGGAAACAGCCTTTCTGTGTAGAATATCCTATCGCAGGAGATGATGGGAGGGCAGGCGTGGCGCAGCAGAATTATCAGACGGTCATCGATGAGATCAAAAGCAGGTGCAGCATTGTCGACGTCATTTCTCCGCTCGTTCCGCTCAAGAGGACCGGCGCGAATTTCAAGGGGATCTGTCCGTTTCACAACGAAAAGACACCTTCTTTTATTGTGTCGGACACGAAGCAGATCTTCACCTGTTTCGGCTGCGGCGCCTCCGGGGACGTGCTGGAATTCTACAAGCGCTATTACAATCTTACGTTTCCCGAGGCGGTGGAGCGCCTGGCGCTCCATTTCGGGGTAAGCATTCCCGAGGCCTATGGGGCCCAGGGAAAAAAGAAAGAAGGATACTACGAGATCAACCGCCTGGCGGCCCGATTCTACTTTATTGCTTTTACGCAGAAGGCCAATCCCGGATTATCCTATATGATCCAGCGGGGCATCGAGCCCAAGGTGCTCAAGGCTTTCGGCGTGGGCTATGCCGACGAGAACTGGGACAGCCTCTCCAAGGAATTGATCCGCCAGGGCTGCGACAAGGATATGATGCTGGAACTGGGGCTCTCTTCGGACAAAAACGGGCGGATCTATGACAAATTCAGAAGCCGGGTCATCTTTCCCATCATCAACACCCGGGGCAAGGTGATCGGTTTCGGCGGCCGCATCCTGGGGGAAGGGGAGCCGAAGTATCTCAATTCCCAGGAATCCATCGTGTTTCAGAAGAAATACAATCTCTTTGGTTTGAATCTCACCCGGTCCGAGATCCAGAAAGAGGGATACGCAGTCCTGGTGGAAGGCTACATGGACCTGATCAGCCTGTACCAGCACGGCATCCGCAACACCGCGGCCTCTCTGGGCACTGCGCTAACCCCGCAGCAGGCAAAGCTGCTGAAGCGATATGCGGAAAAAGTGATCCTCTGCTACGATTCGGACACGGCCGGCATCGACGCGGCGCTTCGGGGCGCCGATGTCCTGAGGGCGGAAGGACTGGATGTGCGGGTGCTCAACGTGCCCGGCAGCAAGGACCCGGACGAATACATCCGAAAGAACGGGCGGGAAGCGTTCCTGGATCTGATCACCAAGAAGGCCCTCCCGGATGTGGAATACAAGATCTCTCTCCTGGAGCGGCAATACGATTTAAAGGACACAGCGCAGAGCATCAAATTTCTGCAGAGAGTGTCCCGCATCCTGCAGTCGCTTCCGCCGGTGGAGGCGGACCTGTATATCGAAAAGGTCGCCAAGAAATACAGGATCTCGGAGGGGGCGCTCCGACGGGAAGTGCAGCGCGAAGCAGGGGGGCCGGCTTCGGCGGGTCAGGCAAGACCCGAATCAGCTTCGGGGGCGAAGCAGGCGGCTGCGCCCAAGCCAAAGGACCTGTCCCTGGAGCGCATGCTTTTGCGGCTGATCCTTTTGCGCAGCGAGTATCTGGAAGGCCTTCGCGAATATCCGGAAGCCATCGTCAGTCCTTCGGGCATGCGGCTCATGTCCGTGTTCCAGGATCTGTTCACCGAGGACAGCGATCTGGATCTGGAGCGGATCCGCGACGCGCTGGAAGAAGAGGATCTATCGTATCTGGAGGAGATCCTGCGGGACGTCCAGGTGGGCGAAAAGGACGAAGAGGCATACGCCGACTGCATTGCCAGACTGCAGGACCACCGTCTGGAAAAGCGAAAGAAAGAGATCATCGATCTGCTGTCGCTGGCCGAAGAGAGCGGAAGTCAGGCCCAGCTGGACGATTTGATGAAAGAATATATGATGATACAGCAAATGCAAAAAAGGTAGGGTGATCCCATTGTCGTACGAAATCGATATCCAGGATGAAAAAAAATACGAACAGCTGACGGCCTTTATTGACAAGTCCAAGCGAAACGGCTCCGTCACGTTCCGGGAAGTGGAGGAAATGCTTTCCGAACTGGAATTCACAGCGGCTCAGAAGGATCAAACCTACGACCAGCTGGAAGCCCAGGGCGTGGAGGTGATGACGGAATCCAATCCGGATGACTTTGAGATCATCGCGCTGGAGCCCTCCGAGGAGGCGGACCTGGAGGAAATCGTGGCGGAAGCTTCCGAGGATGACGTGGAGTCCGTTCCCAAAGGCGTTGCTGTGGACGATCCTGTCCGGATGTATCTGAAAGAGATCGGAAAAGTGCCTCTTCTCACAGCCGAAGAGGAGATGGATCTGGCGCAGCGCATGGAGAACGGGGACGAAGAGGCAAAGCAGAGGCTTTGCGAAGCCAACCTCCGGCTGGTGGTGAGCATCGCAAAGCGCTATGTTGGGCGGGGAATGCTCTTCCTGGATCTGATCCAGGAAGGCAACCTGGGCCTGATCAAAGCCGTGGACAAGTTCGACTGGCGCAAGGGCTTCAAGTTCAGCACTTACGCCACCTGGTGGATACGGCAGGCCATCACCCGGTCCATCGCAGACCAGGCGCGCACGATCCGCATTCCGGTGCATATGGTAGAAACCATCAACAAGCAGATTCGGATCACGCGTCAATTGCTGCAGGAATTCGGGCGGGATCCTACGCCGGAAGAAATCGCCATCGAGATGGAGATCAGCGTGGAAAAGGTCCGGGAGATCTCCAAGATCGCCCAGGAGCCTGTTTCCCTGGAAACCCCCATCGGCGAAGAGGAAGACAGCCATCTCGGGGATTTCATTCCCGACGAGGACGTGCCCTCCCCGGCGGACGCCGCGGCGTTTTC
>CAZCTS010000102.1:0-4240 GCA_964501635.1 uncultured Oscillospiraceae bacterium
ATTTTGTCGATTACGTCCATGAAACCCATTATTTCACCTCCATAAAATGAAATAAGATAAAAGAAATAAAGTACGATTCCATATTAACCGAACTATATGGGCGAAGCAAGCAAATTTAGAAAATATGTCAATATTCGTGACAATAAATATATTTTACGGAAATAAATAAATAAAACAATAAAATACCAGACTATTTTAAGGCAGTCCGGAAATAATACGTTGTGTTTTTGCTGATAAGGGAGGAAAAACAATGCAGGGAAGGGTACAGCGGCTCAACAGCGCCAAAGCATCAGCAACTTTTTGACACCTTCAGCGCAGGTGTTTTTCGATCAGATCCAGAAACAGATCCAGATCCTCCTGTTTATTGAACATGGCCCGGGCCAGGCTGGGATTGCCTCCGCCTTTGCCCCCGTACATGCCCGCGTAATCCCGGACCAGGCCGCCGCAGTCGGGCTTGCCCGAAGACAGGAGGACGGCGGTGTTGTCCCGCCGGGACACCAGGGCCAGGGGCCCGGACAGCTGTTCTTCCAGAGAGCGGCCCAGGGTCTGCAGATCGTCGGTGGAATAGCGGTCGTAAACATAGATCCGGATCGAAGGAGGCGGGGTCTTTTGACCGGCGCCATGGGCTGCGGAGGCGTCCCGGGTCAATATTTCTTTTTCTTCCCGGAGCAGTTCCTTCTTTAAATCATAGAGTTCTTTTCGGGCCGCGCCGTTCTTGCTTTCCTGCGCGTCGAGCCGGTCCATCAGGCGGTCGATCTCCGTGGAATTGCGGCCGCACAGGGCGGCGGTGATGCGGTGGCGCAGGGCCGCGTCCTTGTAGGCCGCCAGTCCGGCCGTCAGGGTGATCCGGGTCATGCCCTTGTAGTTTTCGGTTTTGAGGACCTTGATCAGACCGATGCCGCCGGTCCTTGGCACATGGGTGCCGCAGCAGGCGCAGCTGTCGTAGAGCTCAGTCTGCCCGCCGATCTGGACCACGGTGATATCTTCGTCCAGGGCCAGAGGCTTTCGCAGGGGATGGGCGGCGGCTTCCTCCCGGGTGGTGCAAAAATGGGTGAGGATGGGCAGATCTTCCCACACGGCCCGATTGGCCGCCAGCTCCAGCCCGTCGATCATTTCGGGTGTAAATTCCGTCTCGCTTCCCTCGGCGGGCAGCAGGATATCGATGGTGGCGTAGTCCTTCCCCATGTGAAAGCCCTTGTTGACGCCCCGGTACCGGCTCCAGATGAGCCCCGACAGCAGATGTTCTCCGCTGTGGAGCTGCATATGGGTCAACCGGCGGTCCCAGTCCAGTTTGCAAAAGGCCAGCTTTTTTTCGGACAAGGCGCAGGCTTCCGGAGCCGAAGCCAGGCGATGATAGACGATCCCGCTCTTCTTGTCTTCGAACACATCGATCACCGGCATCCCTTCCATAGTGCCCAGGTCGCAGGGCTGTCCGCCCCCTTCCGGGTAGAACAGGGTTTCTTCCAGTTCCACCAGGATCGTTCCCGGGATATGTTTCACATTCCGTTCCCGGCACTGGGCTTCGGTTTCCAGGATCGTCCGGATCGGCAGGCTGTCTTCTTTCAGCAAGACGTCTGTCTGGTATTTTCGCAGCGTTGGCATAGGATCCCCTTCCTCTTGGCCTCGGGCCGGCCCCTGTTCAAATCCACAGGGAAATGTGTTAGAATATTTGACAATGATTGTATCATATTTTAGGCGCGGCGGCGCAAAATACAGTCTGGGATCCCGGAGTTCGACGAAACTGCATCCCTTCCGGGAGGTGGCAAATAAGGGCAGAACAAAGAGGAGGGAAGCTGGGGAAAACTTTTTGCAAAACCATTTCAGCAATTCCCTGGACCCTTGTAAATAAAGGCATTTGCGCCTTTTAAGTTATCCACAGGCCCTATGGGATAAAACTGTATACAATTTTTTCGCAAGGTGGGGAAAACCGTATCCGCCCCCAAAAACAGTGCCCTTTGGACGTGTTGATAAACGTTCGCTGAAACAGAAACACAGGTTGACAGAAAGCCGGAAGCCTCCGTTGGATAAGCAATGGACCGGCGTGTGCGGCATCCCCTGCCGAAGGAAGGAAGTCGAATTGAGACAGGATTTTTTTACCGTGACGGACAACCGGCCCCTGAGCCCCGGGCTGTACCGCATGGATCTTACAGGGGACACCCGGGGGATCCGGGCGGACGGCAGTTTTGTGAACATCGCCATCCCGGGCAAATATCTGCGGCGCCCCCTCTCCGTGTACCGGGCGATCCCCGGAGAGCTCAGCCTGGTCTACAAGGTGGTCGGGGAAGGCACGGCGCGGATGGCGGAGTGGACAGCGGGGACGAAAGCGGAACTGCTCACCGGACTGGGCAGCGGCTACGACGCTTCCCGGGCAGGAGAAAAGCCCCTGCTGGTGGGCGGCGGCTACGGCGCCGCATCGCTGTACGGGCTGGCCAGGAGCCTGGCCCTGACCGGGAGTGCGCCTTCGGTGGTCCTTGGCTTCAACGGTTCGGAAGAAGCCGGGTTCCTGGGCGATTTTATCGATTTGATCGGCTTGGGGGCTTCGATCCGGGTCGCCACGAGGGACGGCAGTCTGGGTGTACAGGGTCTGGCTACGGATTTGATCGAACCGGATCATCCGGCAGGGTATACATTTCTCTTTGCCTGCGGGCCGCTGCCCATGCTCCGGGCCCTGGCGGAACGTACGGAGGGGCTGCCGGGGCAGTTCAGCCTGGAAGCGCGAATGGGCTGCGGCTTCGGGGCCTGCATGGGCTGCAGCGTCATGACAAAAAACGGCGCAAAGAGAATTTGCGTGGAGGGTCCGGTGCTGGATAAAGAGGAGGTCTTATGGACACAAGCGTAACCCTCAGCGGCATTTTGCTGGAAAACCCGGTGTTGGCCGCCAGCGGAACTTTCGGCTACGGCAGGGAGTTCGCCCGGTTTTACGACATCAACATCCTGGGCTCCTTCGCTTTCAAGGGGACCACAAGAGACCCTCGCTTCGGCAACGCCCAGCCCCGAATCGCCGAATGCGAAGCCGGCATGCTCAATGCGGTAGGCCTCCAAAATCCGGGAATCGAGGCCGTGATCCGGGAAGAACTGCCGGCGCTGGCCAAAGTCTTTCATAAAAAAGTGATCGCCAACATCAGCGGATTTTCCATCGAAGATTATGCGTATTGCTGCGAAAAATTGGATGGCGTCGAGCAAGTCGGGATCATCGAAGTCAACGTTAGCTGCCCGAATGTTCACCAGGGAGGCATGACCTTCGGCACTTCCGCTGAATCGGCGGCGCAAGTGACAAAAGCAGTCAGGGCTACAACCTCCAAGCCGCTGTACATCAAGCTTTCGCCCAACGTAACAGATATCGCCTCGATCGCGAAGGCCTGCCAGGATGCAGGGGCGGATGGGATCAGTCTGATCAATACGCTGCTGGGGATGAGGATCGATCTTCGATCAAGAAAAACGGTTTTAGCCAACCGTGTGGGCGGGCTTTCCGGCAAGGCTGTGTTTCCCGTAGCCCTCAGGATGGTCAGTGAAGTGGCCGCAGCTGTAGATGTTCCGATCATAGGCATGGGGGGCGTTTCTACGGCGGAAAATGTGATCGAAATGATGATGGCAGGAGCCACGGCGGTGGCGGTAGGCACCGAGAATCTCCGAAATCCGTTTGCCTGCAGGGAGATCATAGAAAACCTACCCGGAACGATGAAAAAGTTTGGCATTGAGCATCTTGCGGACATTATAGGCTGTTGCCGCCGTTAGAAGTGCTTGGGGACAGCCTGCTTTCCGGGCCCTGCGAAAGTCTTTTGCCTTTTACTTTTCCACAATAGGATAAAGGGTGGTCCTCGCTGTTCCCGGTACTCCTTCGGTAGCGGGGTCGGCGGAAGGATCGGGGACTCCGGGAGTGGTATCCTCGGCCATCACCGGCATGTCCTCCTCGGAGTCAAAGTAGTCATTCAATGTTTTGGGGTGAAGCGTGCTTCCCCCGCTTTTAAAGAAGAAACCATCCCTGGATATGGCCACTCCGGTAAATGTGGAACCACCTTGGCTCAAAGTAATTTTTCCGTAAGGAGCAAGCAGTACCCACACAAGATTTGCTTTGCTCTCTAAGGTGATATCTCCTTTGCTGACGATGATCACATGCTTATCGGGATTTACGCTCAGGGCCGTTGCGCTGGGCACCGAAGCCTGCCATCCCTTTGAGGTGTAGCTGTTTGCCAATAATTTAAGATTATCCGGCATAATGTTTTGGATCACATTGCCGCCC
>CAZCTS010000102.1:4295-4877 GCA_964501635.1 uncultured Oscillospiraceae bacterium
GTATATCCGTTATCTGTATACCAGGCGTCCTCCTTGAGCGTGACATCGTAGGATGGGATTGTAAAGGTCGGCACGGCGGGTATGGAGGCCACTTTGGTGCAGCTCCGGGTGATTCCGGCAGGCTTTGTCAATGTACCCACATAGTCTGCGGTAAAACTGCCCTTGGGCGTCCAGTCCACTTGAAGATTTCCTCCCACATAAATTTTGCTGTTGGACGTGATATTCGTCATATAGGTGTTTCCGGCTATATACACATCATCGTTGAAGGTGCCGTTGGTCATGGTTGCGTTTCCCTGTACATAGACTTTACCGTTCGCCGTGCCGTTGCTGGAAATCAGATTTCCAGCAACATAAACATCTCCGTACATTTTTACTCCTCCGGAAAGGGTCAGGTCGCCATTGATGTAGATGACTCCCGGACTTGTCATGGAGCCGACGGTGGCGCCGCCTGTGGCCATGTTGGCATTACCGTTAATGAACAGATTTGAAACTCCTATATATCCTCCGCCGTTGAAGTCCGATGCGCTCACGTTGCCGTTTACATTGGCAGTGGCTCCATCGCCCATGATGGAGTCCCCCGTA
>CAZCTS010000103.1:0-4643 GCA_964501635.1 uncultured Oscillospiraceae bacterium
CGAAGTCCGCAAGAGCGGCCTTCTGCCCTATCTGCGGCCCGACGGCAAGACGCAGGTGACCGTGGAGTACGACGGAGATAACCGGGTGGTCCGGGTGGATACCGTGGTGGTGTCGGCCCAGCACGACCCCGACGTCACCCAGGAGCAAATTCGCGGCGACCTCCTGCGGGAGGTGATCCGGCCGGTCATTCCGGCGGCGCTTTTGGACGAACAGACCAAATACTATGTGAACCCCACGGGCCGCTTTGTCACCGGCGGTCCCCACGGCGATTCGGGGCTCACCGGCAGAAAGATCATCGTGGACACCTACGGCGGCTACGCCCGGCACGGCGGCGGCGCCTTCTCGGGGAAAGACCCCACGAAGGTGGATCGCTCCGCCTCCTACGCCGCCCGCTATGCGGCGAAAAATGTGGTCGCCGCCGGTCTGGCCGACCGCTGCGAGATCGAGCTGGCCTACGCCATAGGCATCGCACACCCGATCTCCGTGCTGATAGACACTCAGGGGACCGGCAAGCTGTCCGACGAAGAGCTGGCCAAGCTGGTGGAGAAGCACTTCGACTTCCGCCCGGCCGCCATCATCCGGGACCTGGATCTGCGCCGGCCCATCTACCGCCAAACCGCCGCCTACGGCCATTTCGGCAGAACGGATGTGGACCTGCCCTGGGAGAGGACGGACAAGGCGGAAGCCCTTAAAAAAGACGCACAATTACTGGGAAAAATATGATATAATTTATGCCATGCAAAATGGCAATAGAAGGAGGTTCTGCCATCGGCCGGACCTCCTGTTTTTAGGAGGCATCGATGGGTTTAAAGGTTGCAAAGTTCGGCGGCAGCTCCGTGGCGGACGTCATACAGTTCAAGAAAGTCAAAAGCATCGTCCAGGCCGATCCCACCCGAAGGATCCTGGTGGTTTCAGCTCCGGGGAAACGGTATCAGACCGATACGAAGCTGACGGACCTGCTCTATTTGTGCCAGACCCACGTGGAGCACAACCTGCCCTGGGATCAGCTGTTTCAGGTGGTCTGCGACCGCTTTACGGCCATGGCCCTGAGCCTGGGCCTGAGCCGGGATCAGCTGGACCTGGAAAAGGAATTCGAGATCATCAAGAAAGACCTGAACGGAGGCGCCGGGGCCGACTACATCGCCAGCCGGGGAGAATATCTGAACGCCCTGCTCATGGCCCGGTTTTTAGGTTTTGATTTTGTGGACGCCGCGGGTTTGATCCGCTTCAACGAAAGGGGCCATTTCCTGGCTCAGGAGACTGACAAAGCCTTGTCGGAAGAGCTGGCAAAGCACGAAAAGGCCGTGGTGCCGGGCTTTTACGGCAGCATGCCGGAAGGCCGGATCAAGACCTTCAGCCGGGGCGGCTCCGATGTGACCGGCGCCCTGATCGCCAAGGCGGTCCATGCGGATGTGTACGAAAACTGGACCGACGTCCACGGCTTTCTCGTGGCGGACCCCAGGATCGTCAAAGATCCCCAGCCCATCGATTATATTACGTATCAGGAGCTCCGGGAGCTTTCGTATATGGGGGCCAGCGTGCTCCACGAGGACGCGGTCTTTCCGGTTCGGGAGGCCAATATCCCCATCAACATCCGCAACACCAACGACGCGGACCACCCGGGCACCACGATTCTGGCCGATGTGCCCAGGGACCCGGAAAAGATCGTCACGGGGATCGCAGGCAGCAAGGACTTTACGGTCATCGCCCTTTATAAACACATGATGAACAAGGACCGCGGCTTTGTCCGCCGCCTCTTTGGCATTCTGGAGGATTACGATCTGGGCTTTGAGCACCTGCCCACGGGTATCGACACCATGTCCCTGGTGCTGTCCAACGACAAAGTGGGGGACCGGCTGCCGGACATCGTGGCCGACATCGAGAAAAACCTGGAGCCGGACAGCGTGGAGGTCAACAAGGACATCGCGCTGATCGCCACCGTGGGCAAGGGGATGTCCAGCCGGAAGGGTGTATCGGCTACGCTGTTCACTGCGCTGGCCGAAGCGGACATCAACATCCGGCTCATCGACCAGGGCAGCAGCGAGATGAACATCATCGTGGGCGTGCTCAACCAGGATTTTGAAAAGGCCATCCGGGCCATCTACGGAGCGTTCATGGGAGGGCAGAAATGACGGACAAATTTATCGCGGAGCTGCACAAGGGGCAGGAATTCAACATGCTGGGAGAGACCGAAAAGTTGCTGGCCGCCTATGACGACGTGATCGATCTGTCCGTGGGCGATCCGGACATGACGACGCCGGAGCCCATCATCGAGGCCAGTTACCGGGACTCCCTGGCCGGTCATACTCATTATACCGCTTTTCGGGGCGATCCCGAGCTTCGCGCGGAGATCGTCAAATACTACAAGGAAGAATACGGCGTGGAGATCACCGACGAGGAGGTTTTTGTGGTGACCTCGGGGAACATGGGGATGTTCCTCGCTTTGTTCACCTGTCTGAACCCGGGGGACGAGGTGCTGATCCCGGATCCCTGCTTCCCTGTATATAACGAGCAGATCCGGCTCTGCCGGGCCACAGCCGTTTCGGTGCCGACCTATGAGGCGGAGCGCTTCCGCTTCAATCCAAGCCGGGCCAGGGAGTATGTCACGGACAAGACAAAGGTATTGATCATCAATACGCCTTGCAATCCCACCGGCGCCTGCATGGATCTGGACGACATGAAAGAGATCGCCGATTTTGCCAGGGAATTCGACCTTCTGGTGATCTCTGACGATATCTATACGAGCATGAGCTATCAGGAGCCTTTCGTTCCCTTCATTTCCCTGCCGGGCATGAAGGAGCGGACCATCACGATCAACAGCACCTCCAAGAACTTTGTGATGACCGGCTATCGCCTGGGCTGGGCCGTGGCCCCGGCGCACCTGGCCAATGCCATGCAAAAAACCAACGATTTTATGGTGTTTACGGCGCCGGCGCCTTCCCAGCGAGCTGCGAAGCATGCCCTGGCCCACCGGAACGAGCTCATGCCCCCGTACATGGAAGAATTCCGGAAACGAGTCTTCAGGACCGCAGAGGTGATCAACAGCATCCCGCGACTGTCCGTGATGCCGCCCATGGGAACATTCTATTTATTCGTCAATATCAAGCAGACCGGCCTTACCGCGGACGAGTTTGTTTACAAAGCGCTGGAGAAGGCTCACGTGCTCGTGATGCCGGGCACCGCTTTCGGCGCGGCCGGAGAAGGATACGTCCGGATCGCCTGCACCAAGAGCGTCGAAGTGCTGACCGAGGCCATGGAAAGGATCCGCCGCGCCGGCCTGTAAGGGGAGACGGGAACGCATTAGAAAGGGAGTTTATGGGATTTTTAGAGAAGATCTTTGGGGATTGGAATGCCAAAGAGATCAAGAGGATAGAGAAGATCGCGGACCGGATCGAAGCGCTGGACCTAGAGATGCAGGCCCTGAGCGACGAGGAGCTCCGCGGCAAGACGGCCTGGTTCAAGGAGCGTCTTGCCAAGGGCGAAAGCCTGGACGACATCCTTCCCGAGGCTTTCGCCGCATGCCGCGAAGCGGCATGGCGGAGCGTGGGCATGAAACATTTCCGTGTGCAGCTCATCGGCGGCGTGGTCCTTCACGAAGGCAACATCGCCGAGATGAAGACCGGCGAAGGCAAGACCCTGGTGGCCACGCTTCCCGTCTATCTGAACGCCCTGGCAGGCCAGGGCGTCCATCTGGTCACGGTGAACGACTACCTGGCCAAGCGGGACATGGAATGGATGGGCAAGATCTATACGTTCCTGGGGCTTTCCGTGGGTTGCGTCATCCACGGCATCAGCACGGAAGAACGGCGGCAAGCGTATCAGTGCGACATCACCTACGGCACGAACAACGAGTTCGGCTTCGACTACCTGCGCGACAACATGGTCGTGTACCGCGAGCACATGGTTCAGCGCGACCTCGAGTACGCGATCATCGACGAGGTCGACTCGATCCTGATCGACGAGGCGCGCACGCCGCTCATCATCAGCGGCGCGGGCGAGGAGTCGAGTGAAATGACCGAGCAGCTCATGGGCGAGGAACAGCCCGAGGACGGCGACTACCAGTGCAACATCAAAAAGCGCACCGTGCAGCTCACGGCCGAAGGCCTCGAGAAGGCGGAGCGGCGCTTCAACGTCGAAAGCCTCGCCGACCCCGCGAACATGGAGCTCAACCACCACATCTTTCAGGCGCTGCGCGCGCGCAGCCTGTTTACGCGCGATAAGGACTACGTCGTGCAGGACGGCCAGGTCATCATCGTCGACGAGTTCACAGGGAGGCTGATGTTCGGCCGCCGCTACAACGAGGGGCTGCATCAGGCGATCGAGGCCAAGGAGGGCGTCAAGGTCGAGAACGAGAACAAGACGCCGGCATGACGGGCACGGCCAAGACCGAGGAGGCCGAGTTTACGGACATCTACAACCTCGACGTTGTGGAGATCCCGACGAACATGCCGATGATCCGCAAGGACTATAACGACGCCGTGTACGGCACGGAGGCGGGCAAGTTCCGCGCCGTGGTCAACGAGATCGAGCAGGCGCACAAGACCGGCCAGCCGCTGCTCGTGGGCACGATCTCGGTCGAGCGCAGCGAATACCTAAGCGAACTGCTCGAAAGGCGCGGCATCCCGCACGAGGTGCTCAACGC
>CAZCTS010000104.1:0-4638 GCA_964501635.1 uncultured Oscillospiraceae bacterium
TTCATCTGAGTGGAGAGCACCCGGGAGGCCGACTGGAACTTGTCGAAGGGAAAGCGGGCCATCTTGGCCACGATGTAATCGATGGCCGGTTCCACGGAAGCGGGAATGCCGCTCACCGAAATCTCGTCCAATGTGAGCCCCACGGCGATCTTGGCCGTCACCCGGGCGATGGGGTAGGCCGTGGCCTTGGAGGCCAGGGCCGAGGAGCGGCTGACCCGGGGATTGATCTCGATCAGAAAATAGCGCTCCGTGCCGGGCTCCAGGGCGAATTGGATGTTGCAGCCCCCGGCGATCTTCAGATGGCGCAGGATTTTAAGCGCGGAAGCCCGGAGCATGGCAAGCTGAGAGTCCGTCAGGGTCTGACAGGGGGCGAACACGATGCTGTCCCCCGTGTGGATCCCCACCGGGTCGAAGTTTTCCATGTGGCAGACCACGATGGCATTGTCCAGGTGGTCCCGCATCACCTCGTATTCGATCTCCTGGTAGCCTTTGACGCTTTTCTCGATGAGCACCTGCCGGACCGGCGACAGATCCAGGGCGTGCTCCAGCATCGCGAGAAATTCTTCTTCGCTTTCCGCAAAGCCCCCGCCGGTGCCTCCCAGGGTGTAGGCCGGCCGCAGCACCACCGGATAGCCGATGTCCCCGGCGGCCGCCAGTCCTTCCTGGAGGCTGTGGACGATGTGGGAGGCGATGACCGGTTCCCCGATCTCTTCGCACATTTGCTTGAAAAGTTCCCGGTCCTCGGCTTTTCGGATCGACTGGATGCTGGTGCCAAGGACCTCCACCTGGCACTCCTCCAGGATGCCTTTTTCCGCTAATTGAACGCACAGGTTCAGGCCGGTCTGGCCTCCCAGTCCCGGCACGATGGCGTCCGGCCGCTCGAAGCGGATGATCCGGGCCACGTACTCCAGGGTCAGGGGCTCCATGTAGACCTTGTCGGCCATGCGGGTGTCGGTCATGATGGTGGCCGGGTTGGAATTGATCAGCACCACCTGATACCCTTCTTCCTTCAAGGCGATGCAGGCCTGGGTCCCCGCGTAGTCGAATTCGGCCGCCTGGCCGATCACGATGGGCCCCGAGCCGATCACCAGTATTTTTTTAATGTCGTTTCTTTTAGGCATTGCTTCCTCTTTTCCAGTGTCTCATGCACTTAGTTAAAAAGCTGTATCCCGATACACGATGCGTCCATCGTATATTGTCAATAGGATGTGGCCGTATAACATGCGGCCATCGAAGGGGGTGGACCGGCCCATGGACGCAAACGCCCCGGGATCCACCCGGAAGGCCCGGTCCGGGTCCACTATGACCAGATCCGCAGGGTGGCCCGGCCGTATGCCGGCGGGCAAGCCCAAAAGCCTGCGGGGATTCAGACTCATCAGCTCCGCGAGGCGCCCAAGATCGATGTGGCCCGCTTTGCAGAGATAGGTGTTTGCGGCTGCAAAACTGACCTCCAGCCCCACGACGCCCATGGCGCTCCCCCGAAGTCCCCGGGATTTCTCCTCCGCGCTGTGGGGCGCGTGGTCCGTGGCGATGACCTCCAGGGTGCCGTCCCGGATCCCCTGGATCAGCGCCGCACTATCCTCGGGACCGCGCAGGGGCGGGTTCATTTTGAAACGGCCTTCGTCCAGCAGATCCTCGTCGGAAAAGGCCAGATAATGGGGCGCTGTTTCCCCGCTCACCGGAAGTCCTTCAGCCTTTGCCTCCCGGATGGCCTGGACGGACTCCCGGCAGGAAACGTGGCACACGTGGTAACGGCAGCCGGTCTCCCGGACCTGGGCGATGTCCCTTCGCAGCGCCTCGTATTCCGAAGCGGAGGGGATGCCCGGCAGCTGGTGGATCCTGGCGTATTCTCCCTGGTGGACGCAGGCGCCGGCGGGGATCAGGCGCTCGTCCTCGCAGTGGGCTGCGATCACCATGTTCAGGCGCTTAGCCTCCCTCATGGCCCGGCGCATCAGGGCGGCGTCCTGCACACCCCGGCCGTCGTCGGAAAAGCCGGCGCAGCCCTGGGCCAGGCTCTCCATGTCCGTCAACTGCATCCCTTTTTCCCCTATGGTGAGGGCGGCAAAGGGAAGCACTTTGATAAGGGCGTCCCGGTCTATCATTGCCTGCTCCAGCGCCAGATGGGCAGGACTGTCGGGCACCGGATCCAGGTTGGGCATGGCGCACAAGAGGGTGAATCCGCCCCGGGCCCCAGCCGCCGTTCCGGTGGCAATGGTCTCCTTATAGGAAAAACCGGGCTCCCGAAGGTGGACGTGAACATCGGCAAGGCCCGGCAGGATGTATCGATCGTCTGCATTGATAACTTCCGCGCCTTCGGAAGGGGTCTCGGCCGGGGAAGCGGAATACAAGATCCCCCGGCGGATCAGCAGATCCGTTTTTCGAAAACCTCCGTCGATATAGACGCGCCCGTTTTGGATCAGCAGGTCCTTCATTCCAGGAACGCCCTCTCGATCACCGCCATGCGCACGAACACGCCGTTGTGGATCTGTTTAAAAATGCGGGAGCGGGGCCCTTCCACCACGTCGTCGTCGATCTCCACGCCCCGGTTGAAAGGCGCCGGGTGCATGATGATCGCCCTGTCCTTCATCTGCCCGGTACGGGAAAGGCTCATCCCGAAGTCCCTGTTGTATTGCTCGGGGCTCATCTGCATGCTTCCGGCCAGCCGTTCGTGCTGGATGCGCAGGAGCATCAGGATGTCCATGGTCCGGACCGCCTCCGAAAACTCCATAAAGGCATAGCCCTCCTCCCGGAATTCCTCCGGTCCCGAAGTATAGACCTCCATGCCCAGGCGGCGCATGATCTCGCTGTTGGTGTGGGCCACCCGGCTGTGGAGGATGTCCCCCACGATGCAGATTTTCAGCCCTTCGAAACCCCCGAACTCCTGGCGGATGGTCATCAGGTCCAGCAGGCTCTGGGTGGGGTGGTTGCCCGTGCCGTCCCCGCCGGACAGGATGGGTACCCGGACCCCGGTCAGACGCTTGTAATATTCGTTTTCCTTGTGGCGGATGATCAGGGCGTCGCAGCCGATCTCCTCGAAAGTCCGCACGGTATCGTAGAAGGTCTCGCCCTTCTGCATGGAGGAACTGTCCGCGTTAAAGGTCAGCACTTTGGCGCCCAAACGATAGGCCGCCATGGAAAAGGACTGCTGGGTCCTCGTGCTGGGCTCAAAAAAAAGGCTGGCAATGACTTTGTCCTCTGCCGCCTTGCTGCTTGCGCCGTGGGAAAATTCCCCGGCCCTGTTCAGAATCTTATTCACCTCCGGGATACCAAGATCAGCCAGAGACAACAAATGGGCCATACGCACATCTCCTTCCCGCAATTTTACCTATTATAGCAAAAAGGCCTCCGCAAGACAATCGGTGACAAAAAATAATCCATCAAAAAGCCCCCGGCGGATCTTCGCGGCCGGGGGCAGGTCGTCGAGCTATGAGTGGTATTCGTTCAGCGCCTGTTCGGTCTGATGGCGCTTTTCCTTGATGGCGGCTTCCAGCATCATGTCCTTGACCTTCATGAGACGGGTCTGGTTGCCCCGCTCGTTCTCGTCCAGTTTCATCCGGATGTAGCGGATGGTCTCGCTGAGCCGGGGGATCATGACATATTCCAGGGCGTTGACTCGGCGACGGGTCTTTTCGATCTCCCGGGCCATCAGATCCGCCTGCTTTTCCTTGGCGGCCAGCTCCAGCATCCGGGGAAAGACCTCGCTCAGGCTTTTGACGGCGCTGTCCAGCTCGCCGGAGGTGCCGGCAAAGCCGTAAGGGTAAATGTTGGTGGATTCCCCCTCGTCGGCCTTGAAATCGAAGACCGGAACGTTGACGCTCATCACGTTTTTGCTGCCCACGAGAATCGATACGCCCTGGGTGGGATACATGAGCGCTTCGGTCATCAGCTGGGGGCTCATGACGGCGCTGGCGATGGCAAAGCTGCCGTAGACCTCCATGAGCTCTTTTTCCACCTGCTCCCGGAGGACCTTGTTTTGCCGGGCCAGCTCCAGAAACTGCTTCATGAGCTCGTCCCGCTTGTCCTTCATCAGCTTGTGGCCACGCCTGGCCACCAGCAACTTCTTTTTAAGAGAGGTGAGGACCATGCGGGTGGGATTGACATTCATTCGTGCCATGCACTAGTCCTCCTTTATTGGTCCGACTCGCCGCTGTCCTTTGGCTCCATCTCATCTCTGGAGACGACTTCCGCAGGACTCATGGGCAGGTAGCGGTCCAGATACTCGTCCTTGACCCGTTTCAATTCCTCTCTGGGCAGGATCGACAGGAGATTCCAGCCCAGGTTCAGCGTCTCCTCGATATTTCTTTCGGACTCGAAGCCCTGGGAGACATATTGCTTTTCAAATTCGTCCGCGAACTTGGCAAAGAGCAGGTCCACATCCGTCAGAGCGGCTTCGCCCAGGATGGCCATCAGCTCCTTGCTCTGCTTTCCGCTGGAATAAGCGGCGAAAAGCTGGTTCATGGTGTCCGCGTGGTCTTCCCGGGTCTTGCCCCGGCCGATCCCCTTGTCCTTGAGTCGGGACAGGGAGGGCAGCACGTCGATGGGCGGCACGATGCCCTTGCGGTGCAGATCCCGGGACAGTATGATCTGGCCTTCGGTGATGTAGCCGGTCAGGTCGGGGATGGGATGGGTCTTGTCGTC
>CAZCTS010000105.1:0-4564 GCA_964501635.1 uncultured Oscillospiraceae bacterium
GGGAAGGCGGCCGCACGGTAGCCTCCGGGGTCGTGGCCAAGGTTCTGGGCTAAATCCCCCAAACGATCCAAACAAACACAGCAATAAAACCGGGCCGCCAAAAGCGGCCCGGTTTGTACAAGGAGGACAACATGTCAAAACATTACGTAAAAGGCTTGTTCACAGAGCTGATCACCCCTTTCCACGGGGACGGTTCCATCGATTATGAAATGATGGGGGAACTGGTGGATTTCCAGGTTTCCAACGGGGTGTCAAACTTCTTCGTCAATGGCCTGGGCGCCGAATGCCACTGTCTTTCCAACGAAGAAAAGATGAAGCTTCTGGAGATCGTCCGGGAGCACGCGGGGCCCGAAGGCGTGCTCATGGGCTGCTCCTTCGAAAATTCCCTGCTGCAGAACAAGGAACTGCTGCAGCGATACATGGACAGCGGGCTTTGCGACTGCTACTGCATCAGCGCGCCGCCCTACTTCCGCCACACCCCGGAAGCTTTGTACGACTGGGCCAGTCAGCTGATCTCCTTCTGCGACAAGCCCTGCTACATCTACAACAGCGTCCAGATGGGCACTCTGTTCGATCCGGACACCCTGGAGCGCCTGTGGAAAGATGTGCCGAACTTCCGGGGGTACAAGGACGCCACCACGGACATGATCCACTTTATGCAGGTGCTGCTGCGCATCGACAAGGACAACTTCGACTTCCTGGGGGGCTGCGACGCCACCGACGGCCTGGCCGTTCTGATGGGCGCCGTAGGCGCCGTGTCCTTTATGGCAGTTCCTTTCCCCGCCCAGATGAAGGAAGTGGTGGACTGCGGCCTGGCCGGCGACTGGGCAAAGTGCCTGGAGGCGCAGAACCGGATCCTGAAGATCCGCAACGCTCTTAAAAAATCTCCCTTCAATGCCGCCTATATGTACGCCCAAAAATTTACCGGCGGACCGGTGGTCACGCGGTCCAGGATGCCCGCCCACCAGGACTATGTGTCCGAAGAAGTGAAGGCCTATATCGATCAGACCATGAAAGAACTGGGCATCGGCCAGTAAAGGAGGCGTCAATGGGCAAAGTGGATGTAATCGTGCTCAACAGCCACGGTGTAGGCCAGGTCTGCCACGTCAAAAGGCTGCCCCGGCGGGGCGAGACCCTGGCGGCGAAAAACTGGAAAGTGGAGGAGGACGGCGGAAAAGGCGTGACGGTCTCCGTGGCCCTGGGCCGCCTGGGCATCGCCACGGGCTACATCGGCAAGGTGGGCTGCGACCCCTGGGGCGAAATGGGCAGGAAGTGGCTGGAGGAATCCGGTGTGGACGCCACCTACATGATCTTCGACGAAAATGTGGCCACGGGCACCGGGCTGATCATGATCGACGAGGAAGGCTTCAACACCATCGTGGACGGGGACAGCGCCTGCGAGTATCTGACGGAAGAGGAAGTGCACAGCGCCCTGGAGGCGATGAGGGGCGCGAAAATTTTCATCACCGGCTTCGGCATGCCCTGGCGCAAAGCTCTGGCGGGCGCAAAGGCGGCCAAGGAGGAATTCGGCCTGCTCACCCTCTGCAACGCCAGCCCCCTGCCCGACGAGCCCATGGGGGATCTTTCCTATTTGGACTACATGATCTTGAACGATGTGGAGGCCCGGGCGCTTTTGGGCCTCGAAGAGCATTCGTCGGAAAGTGTCCGGCAGATGGCGGAGGACCTCAAGAAAACCTATGGCTGCGGCGGGGTCCTCATCACCTGCGGGGAAAAGGGCAGCGGGGTGCTGGAAGGGGACGAGTACTTCCCCATCGAGCCTCTTTCGGTGGAGGCGGTGGACACCATCGGCGCCGGGGACGGCTACCTGGCCGCTTTCGCAGCCGGGCTGGTCCGGGGTTTGGGGACCCGGCAGGCGGCGGAGTATGCCGGCCGCTACGCCGCGTTCAAGGTGACCCGGAAGGGTTCCATGACCCGAAAGCCGGGCATGGGCTACCCCTATGCGGCGGAGGTGGACGCCTTTATCCGGTCTTTATGATCCATTGCATTCAAAATGGGGGCCTGCGTTTCTCCGCAGGCCCCCATTTTTTATTTACCGGTGCAGCTGTATAAATTTCTCCACTTCTTCCAAGGGTCGGTAAGCCGGAATGGTGCCGTGGATGGTCACCGTAAGGGCAGCGTAGCCGCTGGCCCAGCGACCGGCTTCCTCCAGGGAGGCGCCGGAGAAAAGTTTGTAGACCAGGGCTGACAGGTAGCCGTCTCCGGCGCCGGCGGTGTTGACGATCTTCTCCGGCCGGGGGGCCGGCAGGCGCCACAGGGCGCCGTCCGCGTCCAGCACCACGCTGCCCCGGGCGCCCAGGGTCAGTGCGACATGGCCGCAGCCGTAGCGCTTTTTTAGGCTGCGGGCCATCTCTTCGGGGTCACTATCCTCCCCGGGTTCAATGTCCAGCAGCGCCCTGGCCTCCACTTCGTTCAGCACCAGATAGTCCACGAAATCCAGGTTTCCAAGGGCTTGCTCCGGCAAGGGGCTGGGGTTCAGGAACGTGGTCATGCCCAGCTCCTTCGCATAGCGGGCGCCGTACAGGGACAGGCGCTCGGGGATCTCGAAGCCGGTGACGAACATCCGGGCCTGCGCCCTGGCGGCCATGGCGCTTCGGATCTCCTCCTCCGTCAGCTTTTCGCTGCTGGAGTCCCCGTCGATGATGGAATTTTCGCCGTTGGGGCCCAAAAGGATCAGGGCCGTCCCCGTCGCCACCTCGTCGGTGCGGTACAAGAATGTGGTGTCCACACCGGCGTCCTGCATCCACTTTTCCCCCAGGTCTCCCCAGGGATCGTTTCCGACTTTTCCGATATAGGACACGTTCAAGCCCAGGCGCCCCAGGGCCACGGAGATGTTAGTCCCCTTGCCCCCGTCCTGGTCGATGTGCCAGCGGCTGACCCGCATGGTCTCGCCCCATCGGGGCATCCGGTCGGCATAGGCGTACTGGCCTACGCCGTGGCTGTTCAGGACGATGACGTCGGTTTTCCGTTCCATAGCTACCAGCCTTTCATCTCGTGGGACAGGGGGTGGTCCAGGGTGCTGAGGTCTGTGCACAGCGTGATGTCGGCGATATACCGGGGCAGCAGGGTGACCGGATATTCCAGGGTGGGCCCGCTGAAGAGGATCACCCGGACCACGGTCTGCTTCCAGGAGCCCGTGGCCACCATGTACACCGCCCGCCTGGCTGTGGTCATGATCCCGAAGCCGATGGTGACGGCCCGGGGCGGCACCGCGTCGTAGCAGCCCCCGAAGGAGCGCTGGGACAGGGCCACGATGGTGTCGTCGTTCAAGTCCAGGACCCTGGTCCTGCCCGCCGCGTACTCTTCGTGGGACAGCCGCATGGTGTAGCGGTAAGGCGGCTCGTTGAAGGCCACCAGCCCTTTGGCGCCGATGCCGGCCCACAGGGTGTCGATGCCCCCCAGTTCCCGGCAGAGCCGGTCGGGCCGGTCCAGGTCATCGATCCTGGGCCAGATCCGCTGGGCCGGCGGCACCGTCAACGCTTCGTCGATCCGGTCGTAAAAGCAGGCGTTCATAGTGCCTTCCAGACTTTCGTAAGTGTCGGCCACCGGGTAGGGGCGGCCCTCCCAATCCAGAAATTCGTCCATGTGGAAGATCCAGAGGTTTTTCAGACTGATCCGTTCTTCGTTGACCCGGCGGACGAAGATATCGTATTCGTCCGTGGGGCCTGCGGGAAGGACCCATTTCAGCGTCTTGCCCGCTCTGTTGAAGGCCAGCGCCTCGTCGGCCATCCAGTTTCCGATCTCCTCCATGATTTGGGCGCGGTCCGGCTTCATGTTCAGCTTGACCTTCAGGTCGGTCCTTGCCTCCAATTCCTGATAAGGAATGGAGCACCAGTCGAAAAGAGCCTGTCGGGAAATGTTGTTGTCCATCGTGTGCCTCCGGGGAGCGTCGCTGGGGCTTTGGCTTATCTGTCGATGTCATCATATCATAATCCGCCTTCCGGAAAAAGCGGGATCTTCCCGCGGGGGCAAGCCCTGTTGGATCAAGCAATAAGCAGAAAATACAGTAAATATCGTTTGACATTTTCAATTTGGCCAGTTAAAATAACTCAATATAACAGAATCAAAATAAATGCGATGACGAAACTACGGCCTGTTCGGGCGGTCCAGAGAATCAGCGGCTGGTGAAAGCTGACAGGAGCGCCAAAACCTTCCACCCCGGTCGCCGTGCAAACGGCGGGTTGCCTGCGCCGGGGCCAAGGTCCGAAGCAGGCCGGCGCAAACCGTTATCCCCCAATGAGGCCGCATGGGCGGCAAAAGCAGGTGGCACCACGAGCTGTCCCCCCCTCGTCCTGCACGAGTGTGGGGGATTTTGATTTCTGTTCAGGAGGCTCTTATGCTCGACATTAACCTTGTTCGCGAACAGCCTGACGTGGTGCGTCAGGCACTGAAGATCCGCCAGATGGACCCCGGCGTGGTGGATGATCTGCAGCAGATGGATGCGCGCCGGCGCGCCCTGATTACCGAGGTGGAATTACTGAAGGCTCAGCGCAATGCTGTCTCAAAAGAAATCGGCAAATCCAAAGACGCGGCTGAGCGCCAGACA
>CAZCTS010000106.1:0-4460 GCA_964501635.1 uncultured Oscillospiraceae bacterium
GAGTTTTTTCCCCTCCGGGATGCGGACTTTTCCTGTCTGTTGCATATTCATGCCTCCTTTGTCATTCTGCTTGGGTTTGTAGGATCGTGATCTCGCCCGTGTCCCCGTTGAGCCGCACCAGGTCTCCGTCCCGGAGGGCCTTGCAGGGGTCCCACTGCGCCAGGTCGAAGTCGGCCACGCAGGGGGTCTCGGTGGATAAAATGGTGGTGGCGCACTTGGAGTCCATCCGGGTAAAGACGTAGGCAATCGGTCCCACGCCGTTCAAAAAGGCGTTGTGGAAGTAGTTGGACCAGCCCAGGGAGCCTCTGGCGCAGGGCAGCACCAGGACCTTTCCCGCGATGCTCTCCCCTTCGTGGATGTGGCCTTTTTCCGTGATGACGCCGGTTTTAACGTCGATCCCGTACCAGCCTTGAATGCTGTTGGGACAGACCATCACGATCCCTTCCACCGTGGGCCCCATGACGCCCCGGGCCCGGATCACTGTATTCTCTGCCATGTCAACGCACCTCCCAGTAGCCTTTGATCGCTGCATCCAGCACTTCTTCGTCGGTCCCGTAGTAGACCGGCACGTCCAGCTCGCTCTTCTGATAGTGGGCCAGCTTTCCGGCGGACAGCCCGACCCCTGCGGCCCCTTGGGTCATAAACCGGATGGTGTTGATGCAGCCGCTGGTCATCATGTGGGCGCCGGCCTCTTCCAGTATCGCGGCATATCCGGAGGTCCTGGCCATCTCCAGGATGGGGTAGGTGGTCTCGATGAACAGCCGGACCCCTTCCTTGACTTTTTTGCCTTTCATGTAGCGGGCCAGCCTGCGGATCTCGTCGATGGTGCAATGGGGGCAGCCGATCTGCAGAAGGTCCACCGGGCCGGATACGGGATGGCACAGGGCCTTCCGATAGCCCTGGGTGATATCCGCTGTGATCTCGAACACCGCTTTGGGGTCTTTGTTCCCCAGGGCGGCGGCCAGCGTGGGGGCTTCCGGTGAAAAGCCCACAAAGTGGCACATCTCCACGCCGCTGGTGGTGGCCAGGGTCGTAAAGAAGGACTTGAGCCGGGTCAGGTCCGGGTTCGTAAAGTCGCCGGCCAGGATCGGGATGGCGTCCTGGTCCAGCCGCTTGCCTACGGCGTACCCCAGCATGTCCCAGTCCTGCTTGGTTTCCGTGGGACAGTGGATGTTGAACACATGGGTTCCCAAGCGGTTTTCATCCAGATGAAGGCCCGCTTTGGGCGTTCTGCCGCAGACGCAGGACAGGAAGGTGGTGGCGCTGCCGCCGCCGTTTCCCCGGGCGCCCAGGATCGAATTGCAGAACAAAACGTTGCTGGATTCCACGGTCACGAAGTACTCGTCGCGCAGGGGCAGCCAGCCCGTCAGGTAGGGGGCGCAGGTGCTGGCCATGCACACGCCGCAGCCCGCGGCCTGTTTCAGCAGGGCCTGGTTGCCGTCATACAAAGCCTGATCCTGGTTCACGATCTCCCACTGGTAATGGTCGCAGGGCGTCACATCGTCCTGAATGTACAGGTCTTCCCAGAACCCGTCCTCCTCGGTCAGCTTGACCGTGCCCGTGGGGTCCAGGAACCGCTTGGTAAACACTTCGTTGTAATCGTACAGGTCGCCCAGATAGGAATTGGGGATGCCGCAATCCAGGTGGGCTTTGGTGATTTTCACCAGTTCTTCGGCGCCCAGGATCTCCGCGTACCGGATGATCTTTTCCAGGGCCATTTTTTTCGCCGGCCCCAGTTCCCCCCGGAGTATCTTCTGTTCTTCGGCTGTGAGTTTTACCGCCATGTCGTCCTCCTCGTTGGTTGGTGGTGTCTACAGTTTGCCTGCTTCCAGCAGGCTGCTTTTAATGTGGTCGATCTCTTCGTCTGAAAGGGGCAATACGGGAAGCCTGGGCGCCCCTGCGTCGTACCCCAGGAGGTTCATGCAGGCCTTGAGACTGGCGATCCCGCTGCGCCCGCCGGTGGACCGGATCAAGGGCATAAGCCGGGCATAGGCGTCGGCTGCGCCGGCCTTGTCTCCCGCAAAGAAGAGCCGGGTGACCCGGACGCACTCTTCCGGAAAGTAGTTGGCCGCGGAGACCACGCCTCCGGGTCCGCCCTTGTCCAGGCAGGTCATCAGGTTGTTCACGGAGCCGGCCAGCACGGAAAAATCCTGCCGTCCGCCAAGCCGGTCCATCAGCGCTTCCATCCGGTCGGCGGAGGTGTCTTTGATGCCGGCGATGTTGGGGTGGTCCGCCAGGGCCCCGGCCAGTTCAACGGAAATGGCCACCCCGTTGGCATAGGAAGGGGCCATATACAGCAAGAGGGGCACCGGGCTGCGATCCGCCAGGCTGGTGTAATAGCCAAACAAGGCTTGATCGCTCATCTGCTTGGCAAAGAAGCCGGGGGTCATGACAGACAGGAAGTCGATGGAGCCCCAATAGGGGGTCAGGCTCTCCATAAAATCCAGAGTGCCCCGAAGGGATTCCCGGCCGGCGCCTACGATCAGTGTCTTTTGCCCCTTGCAGGCGACGGCCGTCCGGACCACCAGCAGGGACTCCTCGTCGGACAGCTGACGGAATTCCCCGTTGGTCCCCAGGGCCATGATGCCGGCCAGGCCGGTCCGCTGCCATCTGGCGTAGATTTTTTCCATGCGGCCCGGGTCCACGCCGCCCGCTTCGTCGAAGGGGGTGACCGCCGGGACGAAAATGCCTTTTAATCGATTGTCCATAATGCGCCTTCCTTTACTCTCCGGATGCGTCCAGGGTGTAGTCGAACTGCAGCTTCACCTGGTCGCCCCGGAAAAGCACCTGGGTAAACTCAAAGACCCGACGGTTTTCCAGCCGGTTGACCTCTTCCAGGAGCAATACCGGGTCACCCTGGCGGATCTTCAGCAGCCTGGCCTCGCTCTTCTGGGCCCGGGTGGATTCCAGGGTCTGGGTACTGAATTTTGCCCGGAGACCAACCTGCTCCTGCAGGATGTGGCAGAGCTGGCGGCCTTCCAGGTCGTAGCGGTCCAGGCGGCCGCACAATTCCAGGGGCAGGTAGGAGCGGTGGATGCTCACCGGCTGCTCCCCGATGGACCGCACGCGCTGGATATACTGGATCGGACTTTCCGCTTCCACCTCCAGCATGCGGCTCACCTTGGCGTTGGCGGCGATCAGGCGGAATGCGACCAGCCGGGTCTGGGTGGGCAGACCCATTCCCTCCAGCTGCTCCCGGATGCCTGCGTAGGCGGTGGATCCCATGCGAAGTTTTCGCGGGGAAACATAGGTCCCTTTCCCCTGGATCCGAAACAGCAGCCCCTCGCTCACCAGCTCGCCCACGACCCCCCGCAGGGTCATGCGGCTGAGTCCGTAGCGGGCGCAGAGCTCGTTCTCCGAAGGGATCTTCGCATTTTCGCCCCACTCGCCGCTGGCGATGCGCTCCCGCAGGATGGCTTCGATCTGGCGGTACAAGGGGGTGGCGCTGCTGCGGTCCAATTGTGCCAGCGCGGCCGGGCGATCCATATCCTATTCTCCTTTGAGTCCGATCAGGGATCGCTGGGCCGGCGTGAGCAGGGCCGCATAGGGCGTCGCCCGGAACTCTTCCGAAGTGAGTCCGCATTCTCCCAGCCGCCGGGGATTTTCGACGCCTTTTTTGTGGTCCCCGTGGTAATCCGAACCGCCGTCGATGAACAGCCGCCCCCCGAAGGCTTCCCGCACCATCTCTTCGATCTCTGCCTTGGCGTAGGGTTCCCGGGTGGTGGTCTTGTCGTAGGTATAGCGGGCTTCGATGCCCTGCAGCCCTTCCCGGATCAGCAGCTCGATCCACTCCCTGCGGCTGATCCGCTGGCCATCCCAGGAGACCTGCGGATCCATCAGGTAGGGATGCGCAAGGCTCACGACGCCGCCGGAGGCCAGGCCCGCCCGGATGACAGACACGGCCGAAGGCTTCTTTCGCTTGACCGCCAGCTCAGGGTCGTCCCGGACCATCAGCTTGGCGCTCACCCAGTCCCGGGTGTAACCCTTGTGGGCCATGAATTCGAAGATGCGCTTTTTCTGCAGGTCCTCCACGGCGATGGGGTATCCGAAGGCCAGCAGTTCCTCCAGATCGATGGGCATGCCCTTGCTGCCAAGGATCTCCAGCAGCTCCAGGTAGGAGCCGGACTTGCTGTCGGCGATGGCCTCGATGATCTGCCGAATGGCCGGGCTTTCCCAGTCGCCGCCGATCACTTTAATGTGGCAGTCTTCGATGTGGGTCTCGCAGGAGAATTCGCAGCCGGGCAGCAGGACCAGTCCCGCTTCCAGGGCGATGTCCCGGACAGGGACACCGTCCCATTCCAAAGCCGGCAGCACGTCGTGGTCTGTCACCGCCACCACAAGCAGGCCGGCTTCGGCGGCCGCCGCGATCAGCTCCGGATAGCTGTCGTTGCCGTCGGATCGGGTGGTGTGCGCGTGCAGGTCGCAGGCATGGATCGTGCCGCGGCCGCCCATGGCGATGG
>CAZCTS010000107.1:0-4383 GCA_964501635.1 uncultured Oscillospiraceae bacterium
GCTTCGGATAAAGTTGGCCAGGGGCAGAAAGAAGGCCAGCAGGATACAGATGAACAGCAAGCCCTTGACCAGCCCGAATGCCAGCCCCAGCATCCCGTCGGAAAAAGCGATGATCCCCCCCCTTTTCTTTTTGCTGAAGAAGAAAGTGATCAGGAAGAAAATCAGCTTGATGACCAGGATGATGCACAGCAGCGCCAGGATGGTCATCAGGATGTCCACCAGATTCTCCGCGGTTTTGGTCTGGATGACGCTGGCCGCGTCGGAAAAATAGTCCTTCAGGATCTCCGGCACGCCGCTGAGGATCCCTTCCGCCGCTTCGCCGCCTGCCGAAGCCAGCCGCTGGTCTAAAATCGACCGCAGGTTTTCGTCCAGACCCGTGTTGCCCCGCAGAAAAGCGGCCACCGCCGGGGTCCACACGAAGCCCAGCACGATGGCCAGGATCCAGCCTATCGTATGCAAAAAAGCTTCCGTAAATCCCTTGCGGTAGCCGGCGATGACAGAAAAAAGAAGGATGACGCCCAGACAGATGTCCAATATCAACTCGTTGACCCTCCAGTCGATTACCGCTTCATTCTACCAACGGACGGAGCAAATATCAAGCCCGCAGGGCAATTTACAAAAGCGTTGAAAACCCGGGGTCACTATGTTATGATGAGTAATGCATTTTGTCGGAAAGCAAAGAGGTTGAGATGAACCAGCCCCAATTCTATATGGGCATCGCTTTGGAAGAGGCGCAAAAGGCCTTCGAAAAGGGCGAAGTCCCAGTGGGCGCAATCGTCGTGAAAGATGAATGCGTCATCGGCAGAGGGCACAATCTGGTGGAAAGCGCCAAGGATCCCACGGCCCACGCCGAGGTCCTGGCCATCCGGCAGGCGGCCCAGACCCTGGGCGGCTGGCGGCTGGCCGGCTGCGACCTGTACGTGACGGTGGAACCCTGCGCCATGTGCGCCGGCGCCATCGTTCTGGCCCGGATCTCCGGGCTGTACGTGGGAACGCCGGACCCCAAAGCCGGCGCCTGTTTTTCCCTCAACCAACTGGTCACCGATCCCAGGCTCAACCACCGGGTTGAGCTGTTCACAGGCATTCTGGAAGAGGAATGCGCTCAGCTGATGCGGCAATTTTTCCGCCGGCTGCGATAAATTCACCACATTATGGAGGAGCCTTGCGCATGAAACGAATCACCGCTGTCATCACCCTTGTATTGATCCTTGCCGCCCTGGTCGCTGCGCCGGTTTTCGCCGCCGGCCTGGACGTCGTCAGCATCACCCCAAAAGACGGGGAGACGGGCAAGCAGCCTCAGAACATGGCTGTCAAAGTCACCTTCAGCCAGAACATGATGGACGAAAAAGCCATTGCCGGAAACAAGGCTTATTTTAAAATCAAGGACGGAAAAGGCGTCATCCAGCCTTTCGAGCTGATGTACAGCGCCGAAAAGTATCCCGATCAGCTCTGGCTGGTCCTGGAGCAGACCCTGGAATCCGATTCGGAATACACCGTGGAGATCCTGCCCGGCGTGCTTTCCGCGGAAGGCGGCACCCTGGACCAGGGGATGACCACCACCTTTAAGACCCGCAACACCGGCACCGACAACAAGGTGAGCATGGGCCTGATGGTAGTCATGATGGTGTTCATGTTCTCGGCCACGTCCAAGGCCGCTAAAAAGGCGGCGGAAAAGGACAACTTCGAAGCTTCCGGGAAGATCAGGGAAGAAAATCTGAACCCTTATAAAATCGCCAAGCTCAAGGGGATCTCCCTGGAGGACGCCACGGCTTACGTGGAAAAAGAGAAGGCGAAGATCGCCAAGCGAGAGCAAAAGCTGGAAGAAGAGAAGCGGCGCATCGAGGCCGAAAGAGCCGCCGAAATGGCCGCCATCGAAGCGGAGCTGGCGGAAGCGGAGCACGCAGAGGGACGGTACCGGGTGTCCGGACCCCGCTCGGTCAAGGCGGCGGGGGGAAGAGTGCCCCGTTCCGTGATCAAGAAGAACAAGGCCCGCAGAGAAGCGGAAAAGGCAGTCGGTAAAAGCAGAAACCGGAACAAAAAGAAGAAATAGCCGGACGCTGTAAAAGCAAAAAGGGCGGGATCCCTCGGGATCCCGCCCTTTCGTATTCCGCACCGATCCTATTTCAGATAAACATAAGGCAGCCGCAGATCGCAGCCGCAGGTGATGTTGTTGGCGATGGTGCCCACCCCCTCGGCGATGTCCTCGGCCCGGACGGTCAAGCCCCCGCTGCTCCCCATCAGCACCACTTCGTCTCCCAGCTTTATATTGGGCACGTCCGTCACATCCAGCATGCACTGGTCCATGCAGATGACCCCCGCAAAAGGCGCAAAATGGCCGTTGACGATCACCCGCCCTTTTTCCCACCAGGGCCTGGGAATGCCGTCCGCATAGCCCATGGCCAGCGTGGCGATGGTGCTGGGCCGCTTGGTGATCAGGCTCCGCTCGTAGCTGACGGAAAAGCCTTCCGGCACGTTCTTGAGCTGCACGATATTGGCTTTAATAGACATTAAGGGGACGATGCCGGGCACCAGGGTGACGCCGCTCTGATACCGCCCGTAGAAGATGCCGCCGGGCCGGCAAAGATCGAAGTGGGAGCTGGGCCGGTCCATGGTGGCCGGGCTGTTGGCCAGGGAACACAGGTAGAAGGACAAGCCCCGGTCCATCAGGATGTCCCGGATATGGTTGTAGCGGGCCTCCTGCCTGTCCGCGTAGCTGCGGTCTTCAAAATCCGAGGTCGAGAAGTGGGAAAAGACCCCCGCCAGCTTTAATCCGGGCATTTGGGAAACGGCCACGATCTCCTCGACGGCTTCCGGATCCCGGGCCTGATAGCCGATCCGGCCCATTCCGGTGTCCACGATGGCCCAGATCTCCATCACTTTTCCCTGCCGGACCGCTTCGGCGGAAAGGGCTTTCGCATAGGAGAGATGGGTAAAGCCCGTCATGATGTCGTGCTCCACCACGGTGTCCACATACATTTCCGGCGTCAGTCCCAGCATGATGATGCGGTCTTTGATCCCGGCCTCCCGCAGCTGTATGGCTTCGGAAAGGGTGGAGATGCCGAAGGTGTGGATGCCGTTCTTCTGCATGACCCGGACGCACTCCAGCACGCCGTGCCCGTAGGCGTTGGCTTTGACGATGCCGCAGACCTGGGAACCCGGAGAAACTCTGGATTGGATGATCTTTATATTGTTCTCCAGCCCTTTTAAATCGATTTCCACCCATGCGGGGCGAAGGCCTTCCTTGAACATACCTGTACCTCCTCGAGCTCTATGTGAATACTTCCTGTTGATTGCTTTTTCAGTATACCGCCGCAAAAAAGAGAATGCAAGACGAAACGGGGACCCCTGTGGTACAATGGCGGCGGAACCCATCGCAAGCGCCGCCTTACAGGCGGCTACAGGAGACTTATCATGAGCAGGATCGCTCTTATCAGCGGCGCCGCCGGCGGCATCGGAAGCGCCTGCGCCCTGGCCCTGGCAAGCCGGGGGGACCGGATCGCCCTTCACTGCAACCACAGCATCCAGGCGGCGCAAGCCCTGGCCGAAAGGATCCGTTCCGAAGGCGGCCAGGCCCGGGTCTACCGGGCAGACCTGACCCGGGCCGAAGAAGCGGAGGGGCTGTACCGGGACGTGCGCAGCCAGATGGGACCGGTGGAGGTCCTGGTGAACAACGCCGGCGCGGCGGGCTTCGCCCAGTTTCAGGACATCCTGGAAGAAGAGTGGGACCGGATCCTGGACGCCAATCTAAAAAGCGCCTACCTGCTCACCCGGGCTGTCCTGCCGGATATGATCGCCCAAAAGAGGGGCTGCATCGTGAACATTGCCTCGATGTGGGGGCAGGTGGGCGCCTCCTGCGAAGTCCATTACTCCGCAGCCAAGGGCGGACTGATCGCCATGACCAAGGCGCTGGCCAAAGAGGTGGGTCCTTCCGGGATCCGGGTCAACTGCGTGGCGCCGGGCGTGATCGACACGGCCATGATCGCTGGTCTGGACGGGGAGACACGCCGGGCCCTGGCGGCGGAAACGCCTCTGGGCCGCCTGGGCCAGCCGCAGGATGTGGCCGGCGCCGTGGTCTTTCTGACCGGGGACGGTTCTTCCTTCATCACCGGGCAAGTCCTGGGCGTCAACGGCGGACTCGCGATATAATTATGCGGCTTTTGCAGAAAAGCCGCTTGTACATTAACCGATTATGGCTTTGAAAATCAGGATGCAGACCAGAAAGGCGATTTGAGAAACTTCACAGAGCAGGCCCAGAATATCGCCGGTGATCCCGCCCAAAGCGCGCTGGACGCGCTTGGTGAGCACTGCGGCAAGGGCTAAAGCAAAAACAGCCGGAAGGATCAGAGATCGATCCGTCAGGCCTATCGCCAGCAGGGTCAAGCC
>CAZCTS010000108.1:0-3279 GCA_964501635.1 uncultured Oscillospiraceae bacterium
GCCTGGAAGATCGACAACAGCCGCAAGATCTATCCCGACGAACTCCGGCTGAAGGTGAAGCGCATCCACATCGAGAGCGCAGGCTTCCGCCAGATCTGCGTGGAATCCGGAAACGATGAAAACCGGGTCAGGGAGCGGATCCGGGACATCGTCATCAAGCGGGGCAAGCTGCACAATCCCATCACGGACACGGGGGGGCTGGTGTTCGGCACCATCGAGGAGATCGGATCTGCCTTTCACAATCCCCAAGGGTTTCGGGTGGGCCAGGAAGTGATCTGCAACGCCTCCCTGGCGGCGGTCCCCCTCCATCTGCAGGAGATCACGAAGGTCCACTTCGGCCTTTGCCAGATCGAGGCGGAGGGCTACGCCCTGATCAACGAATCCCTGCCGCTGATCGAAAAGCCAAAAGATCTGCTGGTGAGCCTGCTCCTTTACACCCTTGACGAATCCGGCACCCTGTACAGCGTGCACCAATGCGCCCGGGACAAGCGGCGCAGCCTGGTGGTGGGCAACAGTCTGCTCACCAACCTGCTCTTCGGTCTGGCCATCCGCAAGGCCGCCGGACCCGACGCGGAGATCGTCTGCCTCTTCGACAACAACACGGACCTGGGGATGCGGAGCGCCCAATTGCGGGCGCTGTTGGAAAGCACCTTTACCTCCATCCACTACGTGAACATCGTCAAACCCGTGGAGTGCCTGGAAAATCTGGATATCGGGCTCTTCGACCTCTCGGTGAACTGCGCGGACATGGCCGGCGCCGAGACCATCAACATCCTATCCACGAGGGACAAGGGCATCGTCTATTTTGCCAACATGATCAACAACTATAACATCGCCCTGTACATCACCGAGGTGATCCGCCGCCAGATCGACATCCGCTGCGGGGAGGGCTACGAGCCGAATTACGCGGCTTTTGACATCGCTCTGCTGCGGGAGATCTCGCCCTTTATTCCAGAAGGCAGCCTGGACGGCTACACCCTGGCCGACAACGTGGGCTACGCGCTGCGCAAGAACATCAAGCAGCAGCGGACCAGCCTGGAGCAGGCAGGGCTCACCGACGACTTTATCTGCGACAGCAAGGCCATGCGGGGCGTGCTGGAGGAGATCCTTTCCGTGGCGAAGTACGACTGCAACGTTCTGATCAGCGGAGATACGGGTGTCGGCAAGGAAAAGGTCGCTTCAATGATACAAAAGAACAGCAACCGCAGCAACCAGCCCTACATCAAGATCAACTGCGCCTCCATTTCCGAACACCTGCTGGAGTCCGAATTTTTCGGCTATGAAAAAGGCGCGTTCACCGGAGCCAACGCCTCGGGGAAAAAGGGCTACTTCGAAGCCGCGGACAACGGGATCATCTTTCTGGACGAAGTGGGCGAGCTGCCCCTGGACATGCAGGCCAAGCTCCTTCGGGTCATCCAGGACGGGGAGTTTTTCCGGGTGGGCGGGATCAAACCGGTCAAGAGCAACGTGCGGATCCTGTCGGCCACGAACCGGGACCTGGAAGAAAGCATGGACAACAAACAATTTCGAAGGGACCTGTTTTACCGGTTGAATGTGTTTCCCATCCGGGTGCCGCCCCTTTCCGAGCGGAGGGGCGAGATCCCTGCACTGCTGCGGCATTTTCTGGGCCGCTACAACGAAAAGTTCGGCATTTGCAAGGGAATGGAGGAGGAGGCTATAGGCTATCTCTCTTCCTGCGACTGGCCCGGAAACATCCGGCAGCTGGAAAACACGCTGCAGCGTCTCATGATCAATGCGGCTACGGACACCATCACCCTGGTGGAAGCCATGCGGGAACTCCACGGCGACACCCTGCCCCCGGAGAGCCTGGCGGAAGAGCGGACGGAGGGATCGGAGCTGTCTTTGAAGGGCATGCTGGAGCAGTTCGAAAAAGGCATCCTCAGCCAGGCAGCCCAAAAATACGGCTCCTCCAGGAAGGCGGCCCGGGGACTGGGCATCAGCCAGACTCAGTACATCAGAAAGAAGAACAAATACGGACTGGAAGTGGAATAGAACCGCCCGAAGCAATAATGGTTCACACTATTTAAATATGAACCAATAACAGTTCAAATCGGCGGCCCTTCTCGAGGAAAAATTGCCGGATACCCGGAAAAATATAAAAATATAAAAGGGAAAGCCCTTGCATTCGCCAAATTATTAAACCGTACACGATCCCTATGTAAAAGTGCGAACTTTTGTCGCACTTGGCATCTGTTTTGCTATATAATATAGCAAAAGCGTATCCCTCTTTGCCGCGATTTTTCCGCAGCAAAGGAAAAACGGAGACGGCAGCGGCCGTTCAAACAATCAGATTTGTTAGGAGGACAATCATATGCAGAAAAAAGGAAATCCATTCGGCACCCACCGCGTTATCGAGCCCAAAGGCGTTCTGCCCCAGCCCGCGCTCAAGATCGACAACAACATGGATGAGATCTACGACAACGAGGTCCTGATCAACGTTCAAACATTGAACATCGACTCCGCTTCCTTTACCCAGATCGAAGAGCAGGCGAAAGGCGATGTGGAAGAGATCAAGAAGATCATTCTTCACAACGTGGAAATGCAGGGAAAGCACAAGAATCCCGTCACCGGCTCCGGCGGCATGCTCATCGGCACCGTGGAGAAACTGGGCGACAACTATGTAGGGGACCTGAAAGTGGGCGATCACATCGCCTCCATGGTCTCCCTGTCCCTGACCCCCCTGGTGATCGACGAGATCCTGGCTGTGCGCCCGGACATCGATCAGGTGGACATCAAAGGCCACGCCATTCTCTTCCAGAGCGGCATCTACGCGGTGCTTCCCGAGGACATGCCCCAGAACCTGGCCCTGTCGGTCCTGGACGTTGCCGGCGCGCCGGCCCAGACCCAGAAACTGGTCAAAGAAGGCGATTATGTGCTGGTGATCGGCGGCGGCGGAAAGTCCGGCATGCTGTGCCTGTACGAAGCCAAGAAAAAGGCCGGCCCCAAGGGTATGGTCATCTGCGTGGCCCACTCCGAGCGCAGCACTAAAAGAGCCAAGGAATTGGGATTGGCTGACGAAGTGTTCTCCGGCGACTCCACCGACGCCGTGGCGCTCTACGAGAAAGTCATGGAATTGACAAACGGGAAGCTTTGCGATGTGGTCATCAACTGCGTCAACATCGAAAACACGGAAATGGGCTCCATCCTGTGCTGCAAAGACGAAGGAACGGTGTACTTCTTCTCCATGGCCACCAGCTTTACCAAGGCTGCTTTGGGCGCCGAGGGCGTGGGCAAGGACATCAACATGATCGTCGGCAA
>CAZCTS010000108.1:3319-4383 GCA_964501635.1 uncultured Oscillospiraceae bacterium
CAGGTCCTGCGGGACAGCGAAGAGCTGAGAAAAGTATTCACCGAGCTCTACGCATAATTCGAAACGGCGCCCGCCGCCGCACAAACTATTCCCCGGAGACAGTAAGGAGAAGACAATGGCACGAAGAAATTTCAAAGACATCCAGCTGTGGAAAGACGTGACCGACGAACAGTGGAACGACTGGCACTGGCAGATCGAAAACCGGATCACCGGCGTGGAGCAACTGAAGCAGGTCATCAATCTGACAGCCAAGGAAGAAGCAGACATCACCGAAGTGACAAAAAACTTCCGGCTGGGCATCACGCCCTACTACGCCTCCCTGATGGACCCGGACGATCCCAGATGCCCCGTTCGGATGCAGGCGGTGCCGGTGCTTGCGGAAAACCACAGGAGCGACGCGGACATGCTGGACCCCCTGCACGAGGACGAAGACTCCCCGGCGCCGGGACTCACCCACCGCTATCCTGACAGAGTCCTGTTCCTGATCACCGACCAGTGCTCCATGTACTGCAGACACTGCACCAGGAGAAGGCTGGCCGGAGAGACCGACGGCGCCAGAAGCATGGAAGACATCGATCAATGCATCGAGTACATCCGCAGGACCCCCGTGGTCCGGGACGTGCTCCTCTCCGGCGGCGACTGCCTGCTGGTGGAGGACGAAGTGCTGGAATACATCATCAGCAAGCTCAGGGAGATCCCCCACGTGGAGATCGTGCGTCTGGGCTCCAGGACCCCTGTGGTCTGCCCTCAGCGGATCACCGACGGCCTGGTCAACATGCTCAAAAAGTATCACCCGATCTGGCTGAACATGCACTTCAACCACCCCAAGGAAGTCACTCCGGAAGCCCAGGAAGCCTGCCGAAAGCTGGCCGACGCGGGCATTCCCCTGGGCAACCAGTCCGTGCTGCTGCGGGGCGTCAACGACTGCCCGCACATTATGCGCGACCTGGTCCACGACCTGGTCCGGAACCGGGTCCGCCCCTACTATATCTACCAGTGCGACCTGTCCCTGGGCATCGAGCATTTCAGAACCTCCGTGGCCGCCGGCATCGAGATCATCGAAG
>CAZCTS010000109.1:0-4349 GCA_964501635.1 uncultured Oscillospiraceae bacterium
AAACGAAAGCCCGATCTTGCGATCGGGCTTTTTTGTTTGTACTTTTTGAATTTCTTGCAGGCCGATTATTTTGCAGCCAGCTTTTTCTTGTCTTCGTACCAGAGGATGAAGTCGGGATCTACTTCGCCGATGCCCATGTAGCGAGCCTTGTAGTCCTTCAGGATGCTGAAGAACTTGCCAAGGAGGAATACCATGGCGAACAGGTTTGCGAAGGTGGGAACACCGGTGCCCAGGTCGACGATCGCCCATACTCTGGAGGATGCGAAGCCGCTGTTCATGGTCAGGAATACAGCCAGGAATCCGGGGAGCACATAGATGACTTTGATGCCGAACAGGATGTTCTTTCTGAGCGGGGAGTCTTCTCCGAAAGCATGTCTGAGCAGGGTGTCATAATAGGAGAACCAGCCGGTGGTGGTGGTGAGGGCGAACAGGAATGTGCACAGCGCGATGACCACGCGGCCCACATAGCCGATGCCTGCTTCGAAAGCAGCCAGGGTGAGGGATGCGCCGCCAAGTCCGGAGGTCCACATACCGGTGGACATGATGACCAGCGCGGTGGTGGAGCAGACGATGATGGTGTCTACGAATACTTCGAAACAACCCCAGAGGCCCTGCTGAATCGGATGATCGACCATAGCAGTAGCGTGGACCATGGGAGAGGAACCCCAGCCGGCTTCGTTGGAATACAGAGCCCGCTTGATACCCTGCTGGATGACAACAGCCACGGCAGCCCCTGCGAATCCGCCGGTTGCGGCGGTTCCGGTGAAGGCGTTGCTGAAGATCAGTCCAAACACAGAGGGAAGTGTGCCCACATTCTTGAGGATGATGAAGAGTCCGAATACGACATAGATGATGCACATAAAGGGAACCAGCTTCTCAGCCCAGCTTGCAACACCCTTCAGTCCGCCCCAGATGATGACCATGGCGAAAGCGGAATAGAACGCCGCCACGGGAACCATGCCGATCATGGGGAAGGTGGAGTTGACCGCTTCTGCGGTGTTGTAGCACTGCATGGTGAGGAAGAAAGCGATGTACAGTCCGCAGCCGAAGATGATGGCAGGGATCTTGTAGAGTCCGCCCCAGCCCTTTTCTTCGCCCAGACCTTTTTCCATGTAGTAGGTCGGTCCGCCGACATAACGGTCGCCGGAAACGTCCAGCTGTCTGTAGTGAAGAGCCAGAGAAACTTCGGCCAGCTTGGTCATCATGCCGACCAGCGCGGTGATCCAGATCCAGAAGATGGCTCCGGGGCCGCCGATGGCGATGGCTGTGCCGACGCCGCCGATGTTGCCGGCGCCTACTGCGCTGCCGACAGCGATGGTGGCCGCCTGCAGCGGGGTCAGTGTGCCTTCGCCGGATCTTGCCTTAGAGAAGAGCGCACCGAAGGTGCTTTTCATGATCCAACCGAAGTGTCTGAATTGGAAGAATCCAGAGCCTACAGTCAGAACAAGTCCGACGCCAAGGAGCAAAATCATAAGGGGAGGTCCCCATATGATTCCGACCATTTTGTCGATTACGTCCATGAAACCCATTATTTCACCTCCATAAAATGAAATATAAAAGAAATAAATTACAAGAGCATTGTAATCCAACTGCAATCGGGAAGCAATAGACAAAGAATAAATCTGTCAATGTTAATGACATTTGCTAAATCCAAATGATTATTCACGATAATTGACATTATTAACTTGAGTAAATCTTTACGTAGCCGTAAAATATCGTTATAATTTCAGCGCGTATCGCGACAGAAAGGAAAAAGAGATGGGACTCGATCAAAAAGATGCAGCGAGGCTTTATCGCAAATTCGGCACAGGAGAAAAAAATTTGATCACCGATGTGCCCGGCGTTCTGGTGGGGCAGGTGACGCTGCAGGAAGGGGATATCCAGACCGGGGTCACGGCCATTTTGCCCCACCCGGGCAATCTGTTCCGGGAAAAGTTGTTTGCCGGGGCCTGGGTGATCAACGGATTCGGGAAAAGCGTGGGGCTGATGCAGCTCCAGGAACTGGGAACGCTGGAAAGCCCTATCCTGATGACCAATACGCTGTCGGTGGGCACTGCGTTGACGGCCTGCGTCAAATATATGCTGGCGCAGAATCCGCAGATCGGCATTGAAACCGGAACGGTCAACTGCGTCGTGACGGAGTGCAACGACGGGGGCATGAACGATATCCGGGGGTTCCACGTCCGGGAGGAGCATGTTCTGGAGGCCATTGAAAAGGCTGGGGACACTTTCGAAGAAGGGCCGGTGGGCGCCGGGACCGGCATGGAGATGATGGGGTTGAAGGGCGGCATCGGCTCCGCATCCAGGATGCTGGACCTGGAGGGAGCCTCATACACCCTGGGCGCCATCGCTTTGACCAACTACGGGACCGACGACAACCTGATGATCGGCGGAAAACCTGTCGGGCGGCAGATCCAGACCTGCCGGACCAAAGAAGACAAGGGCTCCTGCATCGTTGTGATCGCCACCGACATTCCCCTGATCGACCGCCAGCTGCGGCGGGTCGCTTCCAGAGCCGCCCACGCCCTGGCCCGGACCGGATCCTACAGCGGCAACGGCAGCGGGGATGTGGCCCTGGCTTTCTCCACCGCCGCCCGGGTGGAGCACTTCAACTCGAGCAAGTTCAAAGAGATCCGGATGCTCTACGACGAAGAGCTGTCCCTGGTGTTCGAAGCCGCCGTGGAGGTGGTGGAGGAAGCGCTGCTCAGCTCCCTGTTTCACGGGAAAACGATGAGGGGGATCCGGGGAAAAGTGCTGAAGTCGCTCACGGAATACCTGTAGATCAAACAGGACGCAAATAAAAGGGAAGGGCATGGCGCCCTTCCCTTTTGCATATCAGCTTATTATTGATCTGCCGAATTATTTGGCCGCCAATTTTTTCTTGTCTTCGTACCAGATGACGAATTCGGGATCTACTTCGCCGATGCCCATGTAGCGAGCCTTGTAGTCCTTCAGGATGCTGAAGAACTTGCCAAGGAGGAATACCATGGCGAACAGGTTTGCGAAGGTGGGAACACCGGTGCCCAGGTCGACGATCGCCCATACTCTGGAGGATGCGAAGCCGCTGTTCATGGTCAGGAATACAGCCAGGAATCCGGGGAGCACATAGATGACTTTGATGCCGAACAGGATGTTCTTTCTGAGCGGGGAGTCTTCTCCGAAAGCATGTCTGAGCAGGGTGTCATAATAGGAGAACCAGCCGGTGGTGGTGGTGAGGGCGAACAGGAATGTGCACAGCGCGATGACCACGCGGCCCACATAGCCGATGCCTGCTTCGAAAGCAGCCAGGGTGAGGGATGCGCCGCCAAGTCCGGAGGTCCACATACCGGTGGACATGATGACCAGCGCGGTGGTGGAGCAGACGATGATGGTGTCTACGAATACTTCGAAACAACCCCAGAGGCCCTGCTGAATCGGATGATCGACCATAGCAGTAGCGTGGACCATGGGAGAGGAACCCCAGCCGGCTTCGTTGGAATACAGAGCCCGCTTGATACCCTGCTGGATGACAACAGCCACGGCAGCCCCTGCGAATCCGCCGGTTGCGGCGGTTCCGGTGAAGGCGTTGCTGAAGATCAGTCCAAACACAGAGGGAAGTGTGCCCACATTCTTGAGGATGATGAAGAGTCCGAATACGACATAGATGATGCACATAAAGGGAACCAGCTTCTCAGCCCAGCTTGCAACACCCTTCAGTCCGCCCCAGATGATGACCATGGCGAAAGCGGAATAGAACGCCGCCACGGGAACCATGCCGATCATGGGGAAGGTGGAGTTGACCGCTTCTGCGGTGTTGTAGCACTGCATGGTGAGGAAGAAAGCGATGTACAGTCCGCAGCCGAAGATGATGGCAGGGATCTTGTAGAGTCCGCCCCAGCCCTTTTCTTCGCCCAGACCTTTTTCCATGTAGTAGGTCGGTCCGCCGACATAACGGTCGCCGGAAACGTCCAGCTGTCTGTAGTGAAGAGCCAGAGAAACTTCGGCCAGCTTGGTCATCATGCCGACCAGCGCGGTGATCCAGATCCAGAAGATGGCTCCGGGGCCGCCGATGGCGATGGCTGTGCCGACGCCGCCGATGTTGCCGGCGCCTACTGCGCTGCCGACAGCGATGGTGGCCGCCTGCAGCGGGGTCAGTGTGCCTTCGCCGGATCTTGCCTTAGAGAAGAGCGCACCGAAGGTGCTTTTCATGATCCAACCGAAGTGTCTGAATTGGAAGAATCCAGAGCCTACAGTCAGAACAAGTCCGACGCCAAGGAGCAAAATCATAAGGGGAGGTCCCCATATGATTCCGACCATTTTGTCGATTACGTCCATGAAACCCATTATTTCACCTCCATAAAATGAAATAA
>CAZCTS010000110.1:0-4345 GCA_964501635.1 uncultured Oscillospiraceae bacterium
CCGCTACCGCTTTTCTGCGCCTGCGGTGGCGGAGGGGTATAAAAACTTTATCAGTGTTATGTTCTTTTCACCTGCAGGGAAGCAGATTTTAACGGACAGTGATTATAAAAGTCGAAATCTTAATGCACATACTGTGGAAAACAATCTGGTTGGCATTAGAGCCATTTCTGAAATTGGGTCCCTGTCAGTAAATTTTTCAATAACGCCCATTCAGCATCCATGTTGGGTGGATTATTCATTGATGTGGAAAGGTAACGAAGATCTCCAATTGAGAGTCCAGTACGAAGATATAGAAAACCAAATAGCATTAACTGAATACAGAAACCTCTCTGCTGAAGAATGGTTTGTGTGGAAATAGAAGGGGAATGGATATGAATCGCAATGTACGCACGCTGTTTTTGCTGATTTGCCTTCTATGCATTTCGTTCATTGCGGCAAACGGGGTGCATGGGCAGGGTTTGGAAACAACGGAAAAATATATAGAAGGATCAGAAGTCGTGGTGCGAAAATCTCTCGACCTTTGGCACTACAGTGGCGGTTATTGGAAAGTGGGCAATGCGGGATCTGATAAAATCATAGTTAGCGATACGGAGATGCTCAACCGTGGAATCGATGGCGTTCTGGCCGGAGAATATGCAGAGTTTCACATAGAAATCCCTGCTGCTGCTTTGGCAGTAATCAATAAAGAGGGGCGGGTTATTCCAAGAATCTTTACATACTCTGCACCACTGGATACGTTGTTTGATATGGACAGCGTCTTAATGGAGATGGGAAGTAGCAGTCTAACCTTCAAAGCTAAGCCCAAATTCAATTTAATTTCCCAAAGGGATCTTTCATTTTTGGACTACAGCCTCCCCCTTTCCAACGAGGTGCCTCTGATCGACCGGGCCTACGGCTACAACATTTATTCGCTGTTCGGCAACGGGGAGCGCGGGGCTCAGGCCGCAGGGCGGCTGAGCCGGGGGGCGCCGGACCTGGTGGAGGCGGGCTATGTGCATCCTTCCATGATCACCGGCTTGAACGGCGCGCTGGCAGGGGGTCACACCATCTATATCAGGGGAAGCGCCGTGGGCTCCGCAGGCTACCGGGTGGGGGACGGGACCTTCGCAGCCGGGGGAGCCGTGGGGCTCTCTTTTTCGTATCCGGTGCAGTTCCGATTCTACGAGGTGGTGGAGGGGGAGGCGCCGCCTGAGGAGCCGCCGGAAGAACCTCCGGGGCCCGAGGAGCCACCGGAAGAGCCGCCGGGACCCGAGGAGCCGCCGGAACCGGAGCAGGTGACGGTGACGGCCCGGCTGGACCTGCCGGCCCAAACCTACGAGGGTCATCGGGTGTTTGCAGTGGATTCCTCCCTGTTTGAGACCGGAGGCCGGACCCTTTCGGCCCTGCGGGCTTATAGTGAAAAGTTGGCCGTCAACCGCTTTTCCCTGGCGGAAAGCGGCGCCGGTTCGATCAGCCGCAGAAGCGCGATCCAGGCGGAGGCGGTGTTTGCCCGGCCCGGCAATTTTCATGTTCAGCTGGACGTGGACACGCAAAGCGGGGACAGCGGGCGGGACGTCAAGCCCATCCAGGTCCTGGCCACACCCTCCATCCGGGCCACGCTGAGCGGCGTCCAAAAGCAGAACCGGAAGCAGCTGCTCTCCCTGGCCGTGGCCCAGAACCCCCAGTATCCCTTGAGCGCGCTTTGGGTGGAACTGGCGGACCCCGCCACCGGTCAGACGGTGCGCCTGGAGCATCGCTTCGGCGCCCAGGCGAACACCCTTCAAAATTCGGCGGAGTTCAAGACCCGGCCGTTAAAGGATTCCGGCAGCAGCGGGGAAACGGTCTGCCTGGAGCTGGAGTTCCTGACGAAAAACGATGTGCCCCGGGACTACGTGTACCGGGTCTTCGCCCGGGACAGCCGGGGCAGGCAGGACAGCGTGGAGGGCACGTTTTCCGTGGCCCGGGACGAGCCGCCCCGGGCGGCCATGGATCTGGCGGAAAGCTGGCTTCGGGAGAAGGGAAGCAATGCGGCGAGGATCCAGGTGGGGGACGCCAGCCTCACCGACGGGGACCAGCTGAGCCGCCAATGGATCTATCGGACAATGGCGATAGGCGATACACCCTTGGAAAGCCTGGGCGGCTACCGGGACCTGAGCTTCGGCACCGCAGGCCGGGTGGCCTTCGAGCAGGCGGGGGTGGGCCCCTTCGAACTGGAGCTGCGGGTCAAGGATGTCTGGACCGAGGAGACCCTGCCGGAATACGTTGACGAGTCGGATTATCTGTCCGGCGCCTGCACGGCCTCCGCGCTGGTGGACAACGTGGCGCCGGTGGTGAGCCTGGAACCGGTCCGGAGCCGGGAGCTGGAGGTCTTGCTTTTTGCCCCGGACCAGGAGAGTATGCAGGCGGCGGAAGCCGGCAGCGCCCAGCTGCGGGCCCTGCTGCTGGCAGAGGGGGTCGACGCCCGGGTCACGGCAAAACTGGTCCTCCCCGACGATCCGCTGCAGCCCGAAGCGGCGAAAATCGGGACTCTGGAGGCGCCCTACGGGTTCCAGGGCACCTGGTCGGGCTTTTGGGAGGAGGGCTCCGTCACCGGCGACGAGGAGCGGATCTACAAAGCGGAAGCCAGCTGGACCCCCGGCGCCACGGAGCATGACTGCTACCCGGAGCAGCCCTACGTGCTGAGGGCCTTCGACGCCAGGACCCTGGCGCCCCTTTGGACCTACACCCTGTCCGCCGTGCGCTTCCCCGTGGACCTGAACCGCGCCCGGCAGGCCAGCTTCGGCCACGACAGCCAGGGGCGCTTTCTCTACTGGATGATCGACGGCCGCACGATCCTCCTGGACAAGAAGACCGGGGCGGAGCTGGCGATTTTGCCTTTCCTGGCGGGGCGGCGAAACAGCGTGGCCGGGGAATTTATTTTCTGTTACAAAAGCGACGGCATTTACCGGGTCTCCATGGGAGACGGCGCGGTCAAAAAGATCGCTTCGGAAGAGCTGTTCGCCGGGGACGGCGCCGTGCAGACCCTGGGGGGCCGGGACTCCTTCCTGATCCGCCGGGGCGGGGAGCTGCTGCGGGGGCTTTTCGATCCGGAGAGCCAAAAGCTGGAACTGGTGCGGCTCCAGGGGACTGCGGGGGACAGTCCCGCCGCCCGGGTGTTCGCCGTGGGGCAGGATGCGGAAGGCTTGCTGGTGACCAGCACGGTGCTGGGGACTTCTGCCCGCTTGCGGGCCTTCGACACGAAAGGAAGGCTGCTGTGGGAGAAGAGCGCGCCGATCACCGAGAACTTTCCCGACTGCGCGGTGCCCATCTACGACAGCGGCAGCCGGATCCGCTATGTGGGCGTCCGGAACATCCATCGCTCCTCTTCTTCCAAGACCGTTTACGCCACGGTGTTCGGGCTGTTTGACGGCTACAGCGGCACGGCCTCGGTGCGCAACACCGAAGGCTATCCCACGGAGGCCGGCCGCCTGCTCTTTGGGGTGGAGAAGGAAAACGGCAAGGTCCTGGTGGGCATGGGCGCCCAGTGGACCTACATAGCAAATTCGGGCTTCAACAACGGGCCGGTCCACGGCCTGCCCGAGCGCACCGCGGTGCTCGGGTATGCCCCGGCGGCGGGGACCGCCGCCCCGGGCGCCCACAGCGATCTCTGCAGCGGGCTGAACAGCATTATAGAATATGGGACCCGGAGCCCGGGACTTCTTCTGCTGTCCACCGGAACCAACCACGAATACCAGCCGGCCGCCGTCCATACGACCCACGTGATCGCCCTCCGGGAGTCCTGCGAAAGCCGCATGGACCGACTGCGGATCCGCTATCTGCCCGAGGATCCGTCAAAGGCCTTTTCCAAACTCCTGGCCGGCCCCCCGGACCCGGCCGCCCTGGCTTTGGAGATCCTGGCGCGGCCGGAGGACCAAGCGAAAACAATGATCCTGAGCACCCAAACCCCCTCCGGCTCCCTGTCCAAATCCCTGGCTCTCCGCCCTGGGACCCAATATTATTACGAATACACCACCACGACCCCCCGGGATATTTTCTCCGTCACCGCCTGGGTAGAAACAGCGGCGGGGGCCACCCTGGGAGAAGGCGGACACTACAGAGTGAGGGAAGAATACCTGGAGAACTTCTCCGGTCTTCCAGCCGCCGGGCCCTTCGATCTGGAGGAAAGCCGCTTTCTGGACGGCTGGTACGACGCGGCTCACGCCTATCTGTATCAGGGCAGCGACTGGAGCAACCGTTACATTTCCGCCAGCTCCGACATTGCCTTTTCCGTGCCTGCGGGTTCCCTGGGAGCCCTGTCCTTCGATTACGACATCCTGCGGGACAGCGGGTTTATGGCCAACTATTTCGCCCTGATCAAGGACGGCGG
>CAZCTS010000111.1:0-4316 GCA_964501635.1 uncultured Oscillospiraceae bacterium
TCAACGGCAAGCTTTATATGGACATGTCGTTTAATGCGGCCGGGTCCTACGGCGAGTCCAAGAAAAAGCCCAAGATGGTCTCCGTGGGATACGATGTCGAAGGCGAAACCGGAGGGCACGTCTACATGATTTACGACCCTGCGGTAGGCTATTGGAGCATGGATGCCGGGGAGTTCTACGTGCGGGGAGATGTGTCCGTATACAAAGAGAAGGGGAAGGTCATCCCGGTGATCAACCTGGGCGCGAAAGGGCGGGTCACCATCGGGACCGGCATGGGGGGCACCCTGTACATCGACAACGCGCCCGAAGCCGCCTCGCAATACAGCGGGATCCTGTACCTGGAGCCTTATGTGAAAGGCGAAGTCTACGGCGGGATCGAGGGCCTGAACGTGGAAGGATACGTCAGAGGCTCTGTCAATACGGAGGTCCATGTTCCCACCGGGTACATCAAAGTGGTGCCCGAGCTGACCTCCAAGGTCAACAAGACGGTCCTGTTTGTCACGACCACGGTGTTTGACGAGACCTGGTCCACCGAGTGGAACAACGGAAAGGATCCGGTCATCCCGATCAAGCGCCTTTCTTTCGACAGAATGACAGCCGCCTTGGCAGACGAAAACGCCTCCTACGAAGTGATCCCGCGAAATTATCTGCTGCAGGATCCCTCGGGGGCGGGATCCTCCCGCAGCGAAGGTAGAGCCATGGCCGCGGAAGGGGGTTTTTCGATCCTCTCGGCGGAGGATGACGCCTTATTAAAAGACAATGTGTATCCTTACGCGGATGTGCAGCTGATCAGAAATGGCGCTGCGCTTACAGCGGTATGGACCGACGACGATCCGGCGCGGACCGATCTGAATCGGACACGGCTGTACTCCTCTACCAAAACTCCGGCCGGCTGGTCCGGGGCTGCCGGTCTGGACGACGACGGCACGGCGGACTTTTCGCCTGCCGTGGCATTGGCCGGCGGGGAGGTCCTGATCGCCTGGCAGGACTTTGGCGGCGCTTTTACAGAGGAAGACATTGTAGAAAACAACCTGGACAGGATCTTGAAAAAGGCCGAGATCAGCGTGGCGGATGGCCCGGCGGGTCCCGGATCTCTGACCGGGGACGACTTTTATGATCATTCGCCCGCCATCGCATCCCTCGACGACGGCTCCGCTCTGCTGGTCTGGGCCAAATCGGACAAGACGGGCAATTTAGATATCCCGCAGGCAGGAGCGGAAACCGGCCGTTTGCTGTACTCGATCCGCAGCGGCGGAACCTGGGGCGAAGCGATGCTGCTCCGGGAAAATTTGCCCTTGCTGTCGGATTGCAGTCTGCTTGCAGGCGATGACAGCTTCCTGCTCCTGTACACACTGGATGCCGACAATGATATCACCACCCCGGAAGACAGCGAAGTCTGGGCAAGCGTCTATCAGGTCTCAACCGGCGCCTTTGGCGCTCCGATCCAAATCACAGACAACGACATCCGGGATTCCGACGCCCGGGGGGTATTTGTGAACGGAGACTGGTTCCTCCTGTGGAAGCAGGATGAGCGATATGTGTATCGGGAAGGCCTGGCGGGAGAGACCCGGTCGGCGGAAGCCCTGGAAGGGGTATCCGGAAAAACCGCATTGGCCCTGGGGGATGACTTCATCGCGCTGGTCTATCAAAAGGGCGGGGAAAACAATCAGCGAACCCTTTCTTCGCTGTTCTATGACCTCGAAAAAGAAATGTGGAGCCATGAGATCCCCCTGATGACGGACCCGGGCTATGTGCGATCCTTCAGCCCTGCCTTTGACGGAGAGGGGAACCTGGGGCTCTTGTATACCCACGCCGATATCATCACGGAAGTGAAAGACGAAACGGAATATTTTGAACCGGGCGACAGGTTGCGGCTGATGTTTTCAAGCTATACGCCGGAACATGATCTGGCCATGGCTCAGGATGACCCCATCGTTCTTTCCACGAAAAATCCCACGCCGGAAACGGCGGTCCGGGTTTCGTGCCTGGTGGAAAACAAAGGCGACTTTGCAGAGCGGGCCAAGCTTGCGCTGTACGAGGGAACGTCGACATCGGGGACAAAGATCGGCGAAGCCACGACGGACCTGATCCCGGCAGGAGCCTCTTCCCCGGTCACCTTGGAATGGATCGTGCCCCAGGAAGTCAGGCCGGAATACAGCCTCTATGCCGTGGTCGCATCGACCGGCGAAGCCGCGGAGACCGATACGACAAACAACACGGCTCAATTCACGGTGGCGGCGTCGGATGCCGAGCTTGTGGAAATAGAGTGGGAGAGCCTGCCGGGTTATCAATACCTTGTCAAGCCCCTGATTTTTAACAGCGGTTCAACGCCGCTGGAGAACATCGAAGTCGTTCTTGAGCACGATCAAACGGAAGTGGCCTCCGCCGTGGTTGAGAGACTGGAGCCCGGGGAGCATGGCAATGCCGGCTTTGTCATTTCGTCGGAAGGCTTTACCGCCGCCGGGACAGGCCGGTATCCCATGACGGCGACCCTGTCTTTGCCCGAAGGCGTCAAAGAAAATACCCTGGACAACAATGTCCTGGACTTTGAGCTGGACACGAAGATCATCGCGCTGGGATCCATGGATCCCGCCGACGGCCAGCAGCAGGTGGATATCCACCAAGCGGTCACGCTGAAATTCAACCGCCTGCTTGCGGAAAGGGAAGATTTTGATCAGATCAAGTTGACGGATGGGTATTTAAATCCTGTGCCCGCCGCGAAGACCATCGATGGGGACCTTCTGACCGTAACGCCGGACAGTCCATTGCAGTACGGCACCCAATACACCCTGCTCATCCCGGAGAACGCCATCGGCGACGCCTACGGCCGCAGCATGAGGAAGGCTGAATCGATCGGCTTTACCACTGTATCTCAAAATCCGGCGCCTGTTTTCAGCGCGCCCTTCGATGGATCGATGGACATAGAGACGGATGCGGACATTCGCATTCAATACAGCCAGGCCATCCAGGCGGGCTCCGCCTTCAGCGGCATTTATCTGGAGCAGGTTGCCAGCAACCTTAAAACACCGGTGCTCGCAACGATCGACGGGCAATGGCTGAACCTGAAACCTGCCCGCGGCTTATCCGGCAATACCGCCTACGCCGTGCACATTCCCATGGGGGCTGTAAAAAACATGGGGGAAGATCATCAATCCGCAGATCACGATTTTACATTTACTACAAAAGTGGATCCCGCGGCGCCGGATCCCGGCTCCGGCTCCAAGCCTCCCGTCCAGGGCGAACTTTCCTTGACACCGGTGCTTGCGGACAGTCTGAGCGGCAGCGGCTGGAGCGTGGATCAGGAGGGCTTCTACACCCTGGATGTCACCCGGGAAGCGAATCTGTCGGACGGTGTCCGCGTAACGCTGTCCGGCCCCGTGCTGGACCAGCTTTTAGCCGCGGGGACGGGCCTTCGCATCACAAGCGAAAAGGGCACACTGACCTTCCCGGCGCAATGGATCCGCGATCTACCCGAAGGCGGAAAACAATCGATAATAATAACGATTGCGGGAAGAAGCGAAAATGCTCAAGAGGGATCGAATGATCCGGACAGGGTGTCGGGGCTGTTGAATATTACGGTAACCCTTAGCGGAAGACCGCTGACAACGTTTGATGAGCCGGTAAGCGTGGTCATGCCGGTGCGGCAGGAAGAGATCCGGAACGGTCAAAGAGTGATCGCCTGCCGCTATGACGAGCTGAGCGGCAAGTGGGTGCCCCTGGGCGGAAAGGCGGATCTTGAAGCGGGGACCATCACCTTCCGAACGGGCCACTTTTCCGACTTTGCGGCTTTTGAAACGGTTCGCGGCTTTCAGGACGTCACCGCGGCCTGGGCCAAGGGGCCGGTGGAGATCTTAGCTTCCCGCGGATTGATCAGCGGAAAGAAGGAAGGAATCTTCGATCCTTCCGGCAAGATCACCAGAGCGGAATTGACCGCAATGGTCATCCGTTCGCTCTATGGAAAGCCGGCTGCAAAGACGGGCAGATTTTCCGACGTGCCGGGTGACGCATGGTACGCTGAAACTGTGGAAAGCGCAGCCGTTCTTGGATTGATGGGCGGTGTGGGAAACGACCGCTTTGCGCCGCTGGATAACATGACAAGAGAACAGTTGGCGGCCATCGCCTATCGGCTGATCGCCAAGGCGCAGCAAAAGGAGCCGGAAGTAGCCGCGGACCATGGCTTTTCAGACCAAAGCAGCATTGCCGCGTATGCGGTCCCCGGGGTCAACTACCTGGCGTCCAAAGGCATCATGGTGGGCAGCTTCGGCCGGTTTGACCCCAAGGCCAGCCTGACCCGGCAGGAAGCCGCGGTCGTGCTC
>CAZCTS010000112.1:0-4238 GCA_964501635.1 uncultured Oscillospiraceae bacterium
CACGGTCTGGATGTGACGTTCATGGCCAAACCCATCGAGGGCGTGGCCGGCAGCGGCAAGCACACCCATATGGGCGTGGCGGCCCGGCTGCGGGACGGCCGGCTCGTGAACCTGTTCACAGCAAAGGAAGCGCATAAGGATTATTTGAGTCCCATCGGCTATTCCTGCCTGATGGGTCTGCTGAAGAACTACGACATCGTGGGGCCCATGGCCAACTGCACCAACGACGCCTACAACCGTCTGAAACCCGGCTTCGAAGCGCCGGTGAGCGTGGTGACCAGCCTGGGCCACACCGTGGAGGCTCCTTCCCGGAACCGGACGATTCTGGTCGGACTGATCCGTGACATGCGAAACTCCATGGCTACCCGGTTTGAGCTTCGCTCGCCCAATCCCAAAGCCAACACCTATCTGGTCCTGGCCGCCGCCTACATGGCGATGCTGGACGGCCTCCGGGCGGCCCTGGAAAACGAAAAGACGCCGGCCCAGCTGCTGGCCTCCATCTCCAAAGAATACGGCCAGGAAGACTTTTACCTGGAAAAGGACCGGCTCTACCGGACCGAAAAAAACACCTTCGACGATTTCAGCCAGGAGGAGCGGGACATGCTCTTCGGCCGCGCCCCGGAAACGGTGTGGGACGTCCTGAAGCGGCTGGATCAGTGTCCGGACAAGGTAAAACTGCTGTTCACCGAAAATGTGATGGACCCGGTGGATCTGGATTCCTACCGGACCGCCGCCATGGACCAGTGGATCACGGAGCTGAGAAACCGGATCGTTCCCGGCATGAGAAGCATTATCCGCTCCTGCGAAAAGCTCCACGACTCCCTGGACTGCGCCGATATCGACGAGGTGCGGTGGAAGAAGATCCGCTACATCCGCAAGGACATGGGACAGGACACCACCGAGCGGGTGTGCCTGCTCACCCGGCTCATCAACGCCCTGGACGAAGGGGATTACGACACCGCATCAGAAATGCAGGTGTTGACCCAGAAAAAAATCAGCCAGCTTGAACAACTGTATGCGGAGTACAAGCGGAATCTGCTGTAGGAGGAGATCATGCCTTTGCCCCTGGCCGTCGGCGATAAAGCCCGCATGAAAAAAAAGCACCCCTGCGGAGGGGATGTGTTCACACTGCAAAGGGTGGGGGCCGATGTGCGCGCCTCCTGCGACACCTGCGGCGCCCAGATCTGGATGACCCGCAGGGAATTCGAAAAGAAAATCAAAGCGCTGCTTGTGCAGGAAACAAAAGCGACACAGGAAGTTCCTAAGGAAGAGTAAAAAGCGGGCCGCCCTTGCAAGGGCGGCCCGGTTTTTAGAATATCCTTGGCAACTAAAGCAGATTGTTCTTCATCAGGTAGAGCGCCGCCGACAGATCTCTGGCGAATACTTTTTCCAGGGCTTTGCGAAGCGGCGCCGGGAGCTCCGGGAATTTTTTGCCTTCCGCAGGCGCTGTGCCGAGCTGCTGTTTCAGAAAGTCCGAGGCAAAGACGATGGCGGCCCGGCGGCTGAGGCGGCGGATCCGCTCCACGCTTTTTTCGATCTGCAGGAAGGACAGCTTTCGAAAACCCTTGCGGATCATGGCCAGGTCCAGATCCTCCGAATGGATATATTGATCCACAGCGGCGCCCAGACGATGCAGAAACACGTCCCGCGTGTAGAGGATCTCGGGGTCCAGGCCGAAGGCGAAGGCGGCGTACTCCGCGGTCCGGATGTTGCGCAGGTCCATCTGGTCTTTGCCGAAGGAATAGCGATAGCCCTCCAGTATGCCGAAGGCTTTAAAGGTGTCCAGGTAGCCCAGGCGCATGATGTGCCTGGCGTTTTCCTTGTCGAAGATCAGAAAAGAGCCCAGATCCCAGTGGCACTGGACCAGAATCGTCCGGTCTTTGGCCACGTTCAGATCCTCCTGGCGCAGTTTACCCGAAGCCTGCAGGTTCACCGCGATGATCCGTTCGGCCCCCTTTTCCAGCGCCATAGAGATGGGCATATAATCGTAAAACGCCCCGTCCAGAAATTTTTCGTCGTGGATCTCGTAAGGGGTCACGGCGGGAAAACAGGAGCTGCTGGCCAGGATGTAGTCCAACATCTCGCCCTCCGGAATGTCTTCCTTCCACAGATACAGAGGCTCCATGGAGGGAAATTTGACGGTGACGATGCCGAACTCCACCTTCGAGCCGCGGATCTTCTTTTCGTCCAAATTTTGACCCAGGATGTCCTTGATCGTGGTAAATTTGACCCCCTTGTTTTCGACTGCGTGGGCGTAGTCGAACACCATGTCGGTCTCCAGCTGTTTCCACAGGTCCTCCGCGTCCTCGTAGGCGTCCTGGGCCACGGCGGCGGCGTTGATGGCGCCGATGGAGGTGCCCACGGCGATGTGGATGGGAATGCCCATTTCCCGCAGGGCTCGCCAGACCCCTACCTGGTAGGCTCCCCGGGAGCCGCCGCCGGACAAGACCAGGGCCGTGCGGCCCGAGACCGGCGCCATCAGATGGCTCGAATCCTTGGGCTGCCGAATTTTTCGGTTCATCAGGCTTGATTTCAATTGATGTTCAGACATGTTCCCAGCACCTCTCCGATGGGGTCGCGGATCACCAGATCCGCATCCCGGTCCATTTCTGTGGCCGACCGGTTGATCAGCACCAATTTTTCTCCCTTGAAATGACGGAGGAAGCCCGCCGCCGGCCACACGGCCAGGGAGGTGCCCCCGATGATCAGCACATCCGCTCCGGCGATGGCGTCCACAGAGCGGGCGATGCATTCCTCGTTCAGCATGCCGCCGTAGAGCACCACCCGGGGCTTGACGGTGCCGCCGCAGGCGCTGCAGCGGGGGATCCCGCTCTTCCAATGCTCCCCGTCCGTAACAAAATCCAGATCGTAGAGGGCGCCGCAGGAAAGACAATGGTTTTCGTGGATGGATCCGTGGAGCTCCAGCACGTTTCGGCTGCCCGCCATCTGGTGAAGCCCGTCGATATTCTGGGTGATCACCGCCGCCAGTTTTCCCTGTTCTTCCAGCAGGGCTAAGGCATAATGGGCCTTGTTGGGCCGCGCGCTTTTTGAGATCAGATTTTCCCTATAGTAAGAATAAAAAAGCTCCGGCTGCTGGCTGAAACATTCCTCTGACAGCAGGTATTCCGGTGGGAAGCCGTACCGGTTTTCGGCATGGTACAGGCCCGATTCCGACCGGAAATCCGGGATGCCGCTTTCGGTGGAAACGCCTGCGCCGCCGAAGAAGACCATGCGGCGGCCGTTATGAAGAATCTGTTTTAACGCTTCGTACATGGTGCCTCCTGTAGTCGAACTCATCATACATCACGAAGGATTATTTTAAAAGGGAAAGCGGAAATCTGTTGAACGTATGTTCGCATCGTATTATAATTAAGGCATGAAAAACGCAGATGCCGTAATGGAAAAATTGAAAATTTTGACGGATGCCGCCAAATACGATGTGTCCTGCTCCAGCTCGGGCCACGAGCGCAAAGGGAAGAACGGACAGGTGGGCAGCGCCGCGGCCGCCGGCATCTGTCATTCCTGGACGGCCGACGGCCGCTGCGTTTCCCTGCTCAAGGTCCTTTACACCAACCGCTGCGTCTACGACTGCGAATACTGCGTCAACCGGCGCTCCGCCCAGGTGGAGCGGGTCTCTTTTACCCCTCAGGAGCTGGCGGATCTCACCATGGAGTTCTATCGGCGCAACTACATCGAAGGGCTGTTTTTAAGCTCCGCCGTGGACGGCTCCCCCGACCGCACAGGGGAGGAGATATGCAAGGCGTTTCGGATCCTTCGGGAGGAGCAGGGCTTCCTGGGCTACATCCACGCGAAGATCATCCCGGGCACGTCTCCCGAGCTGGTGGACCGGATCGGCCGGCTGGCCGACCGGGTGAGCGTCAACATCGAGCTGCCCTCGTCGGCGGGACTGGAAAAGCTGGCCCCGCAGAAAAAACCCGAGGGGATCCTGGGTCCCATGGAGCAGATCACCCACACCATGGCCGAACAGAGATCCCTGGTGGGGGCCGGCAACAAGTACTCCCACTATCGCTACCGGGCGCCTCTTTTGGAAGAGGAGGGAGGCAGCGTATACGTGGCTTCCGCGGGCAAATATCTGACGGACCGGCAGAAGGACGCGCTGGCCTATCAAAAGAAGGAGCGCTTCGCCCCGGCGGGGCAGACCACCCAGCTGATCATCGGAGCCACGGAGGACAGCGACCGGCAGATCCTGGCCCTGTCTCACAGCCTGTACCGGAAAT
>CAZCTS010000113.1:0-4113 GCA_964501635.1 uncultured Oscillospiraceae bacterium
GCGAGAGCACCGGCAGCGTGGGCGTGGTCACCGTCAACCTGCCCAGGATCGCCCATCTTTCCCACAACAAAGAGGATTTTTACCGCAGGCTCAACAAGATGATGGATCTGTCGGCCCGGTCCCTGCACATCAAGCGCAGGGTCATCACCAAGCTGCTGGACGAAGGCCTTTATCCCTATACCAAGCGCTATCTGGGCACCTTCGCCAACCACTTTTCCACCATCGGCCTGATCGGCATGAACGAAGCGGGCCTGAACGCCAAATGGCTCAAGGCGGACATGACCCACCCCGAGACCCAGGAGTTCACCGCGGAAGTGCTGAACCACATGCGGGAGCGGCTGTCGGATTATCAGGAGCAGTACGGGGACCTGTTCAACCTGGAAGCCACTCCGGCGGAGTCCACCACCTATCGGCTGGCCAAGCACGATGTCAAGCGCTATCCGGATATCCTCACCGCTTCGGACAAGGGCGCGCCTTACTATACGAACAGCTCCAATCTGCCCGTGGGCTACACCGACGACATCTTTGCAGCCCTGGACATCCAGGATCCCCTCCAGACCCTGTACACCTCGGGGACGGTTTTTCACGCCTTCCTGGGCGAAAAACTGCCGGACTGGAAAGCGGCGGCCACCCTGGTGCGCACCATCGCGGAAAACTACAGGCTGCCCTACTATACGATTTCGCCCACCTATTCCATCTGCCGCTCCCACGGCTACCTGCAGGGCGAACAAAAAGCCTGTCCCGAATGCGGCGGACCCACGGAGATCTACAGCCGGATCACCGGGTACTATCGGCCGGTGCAGAACTGGAACGACGGCAAAGCCCAGGAGTTTCTGGACCGGAAGGTCTACGATCCAAGGCCGGCCCTGGCGGGCCCCGGGAAAAAAGGATGCGGCGGTCCCACAGACGGCGGAGGATCCAAGACGCTGCTGTTCACCACGAAAACCTGCCCCAACTGCAGCGCGGCCAAGGCGCTGCTCCAGGGCGCAGGCCTGCCCTTCGAGGTAGTTCTGGCTGAGGAGAATCGGGACTTGGCCCGGGCTTACGGCATCCTCCAGGCCCCCACCGCGGTGGTGCTCGAAGGAAAAGATAAACGAAAATACACGGGCGTGTCGGAGATCCAGCGCTACACGCAAAGCCTTTATGCTTAATCCCCAAGGCGGGCGGCTGGAGCTGCCCGCCTGTTCTTCCAGGAGGAAGCCATGGAAAAATCAAAAGTATACTTTACCGATCTTCACACCGAGCTGGACGACGGCCTGCTGGTCAAGTTCAGGCGCCTGATCCGCACAGCTGGCATCGAGTCCCTGGACTTCTCCGGCAAGTTCACCGCGGTCAAGATCCACTTCGGCGAGCCGGGCAACCTGGCCTTCCTGCGTCCGAACTGGTCCAAGGTGGTCTGCGACCTGATCAAGGAAAAGGGAGGCAAGCCCTTCCTGACCGACTGCAACACCCTTTACGTGGGGGGACGCAAAAATGCCCTGGACCACCTGGATTCGGCCTACGAAAACGGCTATACCCCCTTTTCCACAGGCTGCCAGCTGATCATCGCCGACGGGCTGAAGGGCCTTACCGAGACCCATGTGCCCGTGGCCGGCGGCAAGTATGTCAAGGAGGCCAAGATCGGCAGCGCCATCATGGACGCGGATGTGATCATTTCTTTGACCCATTTCAAGGGCCACGATTCCACGGGCTTCGGCGGGACCATTAAAAACATCGGCATGGGCTGCGGCTCCCATTCGGGCAAGATGGAGATGCACAATCAGGGGACGCCCAGGGTCAAGACCGAAAAATGCATCGGCTGCGGCCGCTGCGTGGAGAACTGCGCCCACGAGGGCGTCCTGGTCAAGGATGGCCTGGCGGAGATCCAGGAAGACAAATGCGTTGGCTGCGGCCGCTGCATCGGCGTGTGCCCCACCGGCGCCATGGCCTCCAAGTGGGACGAGTCCAACGACATCCTGAACCGGAAGATGGCCGAGTACGCCTGGGCGGTCCTGAAGGACCGGCCGGCCTTCCACATCAGCCTGGTGATCGACGTGTCCCCCAGCTGCGACTGCGGTTCGGAGAACGACATCCCCATCGTGCCCAATGTGGGCATGTTCGCCTCCATGGACCCCATCGCCCTGGACCAGGCCTGCGCCGAGGCGGTCAACGCCCAGCAGGTGCTGCCCGGCAGCCAGCTCCACGCGGCGAAGCATTGCCACGGAGACCATTTTACGGACCTCCATCCGGACACCAACTGGGAATCCTGCCTGGAGCACGGCGAAATGCTGGGCATGGGCCGGCGGGCTTACGAGCTGATCACAGTAAAATAGAAACCCCTATCCGAGAAAACAAAAGCCGGCGCTTTTCAGCTCCGGCTTTTTTGACGCATTCCGTTTTGCTTTGACCGGATCCCGGGAGTCAATAGCGGATGACCTGCTCGTCGACTTCGGCCAGCCCCTTGCCCTCGATGCGATAGAGCCCATCCTCCGCAGTCTTGCCCACTTCCAGGGTAATGGTCACCGGCTCGAAGTAGCCCGGCTCCTCCATTTTTTCCCGGACCAGCCCGACCAAGCCCTCCACGCAGGCATCGGTCCGCTGCTCCTGGGACAGATCCGGGGAGAGGGAGGTCTTCAGCCCTGCCGCATACGTTTCCAGGTCTTCCCTGGCCACCCGGTCGATGGCATCCAGCGGCTGGATCGCCACGTCCACGGAATAGATTTCGTTCTCCAAAAGAGAAGGGGAGACTTCGTAACGGGCCAGCTTGTAAAGATCCCGGTACAGGTCCTTTACTTGCTTTCTTGCGTTCTCCGTCAGTTCGCCGACACCGAAGTATTCAGAAAAATAGTCCGCTTCGGCGTCCAGCCCGGCCAGGTATTCGCGCTCCAGCTCCCCGGGGTCCCGGGTATCGGTCAAGCTTATAAAATCTTCGGAATATTCCCCCAAATACAGGGTGTCCAGGACGCCTTTCACATACACCCGGGCCAGGTCCGGCGGCGCCTCCGGCTGCGCGCAGCCTGATAGGGCAAGGACCCCCGACAGCAGCAGCGCGGAGAGGATCGCTATACTTTTTTGCATAAAACGTCCTTTCACTTTTCCTCCAGGATCCGCAGGATGTCCCCGAACACGCCGTAGCCGGTCTGCAGGGGCATGCCGTCGTGCTCGACCACGCTCAGCCGGCCCATGTAATCCGTCAGGATGGAGTAGACCGAAGAGGCGCCGTCCACGGTGGCGTACAAGTGGTTTGACGGAATTTCCGCAGGCTGCACCGACGCGGTCACCCGGCCGTTTTCCTTCGTAGCTTTGCAGAGGAGCTTGATCCGCTTGCCCCGGCTCTTGGCCGCCAGGAGCGCTTCCCGGCTGATGCCTTCGATCCCTTTCCGGTCCACCTGGTCCGGGGTCAGGTCCGCGTCCATCAGCACGTTGGCCATGGCGATGATCTTGGCCGTGGGGTCGTGGCCCTCCAGGTCCATGGAAGGATCCGCCTCCACGATGCCAAGCTTGCGCCCTTCTTCCAGGGCTACCTCGTAGGAGAGCCCATCCTCCAGCTGATTCAGGATAAAATTGGTAGTGGAGTTCAATATGCCGCTCACCTCGGTGATCGTGCACATCCGCAGGGTCTGGTCCACCAGGTTGAACAGGGGCGTGCCGTCCATGACCGTGGATTCGAAATAGAAGCGGACGCCTTTGTCTTTGGCCAATTCCTTCAATTCTCTGTAGTGCCAGGCGATGGGCCCCTTGTTGGCTGAAACCGCGTGCTTTCCCCGCCGGAAGGCGATCCGCAGGTGGTCCGCCGCCGGCAGGCCGGTCTTGATGTTCAGGGTGGTCATCTCCAGGATCGCATCGTAATCGGCCTCCCGGACCACCCCCATGGCGTCCAGGGTCGAAAAGGCGGGGTTCTCCATAGAAAACCGCCCCTCCTCTTCGATTTCCTTCAACGCCCGGGAAAGGTCCAGGCCCGCGGGGTCATAGAGGGTCCCCCGGCTGTTGGTGGCGATGGCCGTCACCGAAATGCCCCGGCCGTAGCGGCTGCGCACCTCCGCGTCCTTTTCCAGCAGGATGGAGGCCAGGGCTTTGCCCACGTTGCCGAAGCCCAGCATGGCTACTTTAAAATCTTTCATGGTGTGTCCTTTC
>CAZCTS010000114.1:0-4067 GCA_964501635.1 uncultured Oscillospiraceae bacterium
TGGTTGCCGGCGCCGAATTCCTGAATGAATTCCGTGGCAAAGGTGCCGTCCTGGATCTCGCTCAGGATCTTCTTCATTTCTTTCCGGGTGTCCTGAGTGATCAGGCGGGTGCCGGTGCGGTAGTCCCCGTATTCGGCGGTGTTGGAAATGGAGTAGCGCATCATGGCGAATCCGCCGCTGTTGATCAGGTCCACGATCAGCTTCATTTCGTGGATGCATTCGAAATAAGCCATTTCCGGCTCATATCCGGCTTCCACCAGCGTGTCGAATCCGGCCTTCATCAGTTCGGTGACGCCGCCGCAGAGCACGGCCTGCTCGCCGAAGAGATCCGTCTCGGTCTCTTCTTTATATGACGTTTCCAGAATGCCGGCGCGGCCCGCGCCGATGCCGGCCGCATAGGCCAGAGCATATTCTTTCGCTTTGCCTGTGAAATCCTGGTGCACCGCGATCAGGCTGGGCACGCCCTTGCCTTCCAGGTACTGGCTGCGGACCGTGTGGCCGGGGCCCTTGGGCGCCACCATGGTCACGTCCACATTGGCGGGGGGCTGCACCTGGTTGAAGTGGATGTTGAAGCCGTGGGCGAACATGAGCATGTTGCCCTCTTCCAGATAGGGCTCCACTTCTTCTTTATAGACAGAGGGCGCTTGTTCGTCGGGGACCAGCATCATGATGATATCGGCCTTTTTCGCTGCTTCGGCCACCGTCATGACGGTAAGTCCGGCCGCCCGGGCTGCGGCGACGCCGGCGGAGCTGCCGCGCAGTCCGACGATCACCTTGGCTCCGCTTTCCTTAAGATTCAGAGCATGAGCGTGGCCCTGGGAGCCAAAGCCCATGATCGCGATGGTCTTGTTGTCGAGCAAACCCATGTTGCAGTCTTTGTCGTAGTACTTGTTAACCATTGAAATCTCCTTCTCCCGCTATGCGCGGTGACTTTCTGTGCTTTGATACGTAAAGGCGTCCTCGCCCCGTTCGATGGTGGTGACGCCGGTCCGGCATTGTTCGATGACTTCGTATTTTTTCAGGACAGCCAGGAAGGCGTCGATCTTGCCCGGCTTTCCGGTCAGTTCGATGATGAGGCTGTTCTCTGACAGATCCACGATTTCAGCCTGATAGATGCTGCAGATGGCGGAGATCCCGGTCAAATCGCTCTCCCGGGTCCGCAGCTTGAGCAGGAGAAGCTCCCGCTGGATGGCCACGAGGGGGTCCTCCACCCGCACCTCCAGGACTTCCACCAGCTTTTTTGTCTGCAGAACGATCTGTTTGATCACGTTTTCATCGCCCCGGGTGGTGATGGTGATGCGGGAGATGTCCGGATCCTGGGTGGCCGACACGGTGAGGGAATCGATGTTGAACCCCCGGCGCCCGAAGAGCATGGCGACCCGGGACAGCACCCCTGCGTTGTTTTCCACCATGAGGGCGATTATGGTCTTGTCCATCATTATAATCCTCCTTCCTCCTGTGTCAAAATAATATCTTCCACCCCTTTGCCCGCCGGCATCATGGGCAGGACTTTTTCTTTTTTGTCCACGGGACATACGATCCAGGAGGGTCCGGTATTTTCCAGGGCCGATGCGAAGGCCTCCCTGAAAGCGTCCACCGTGCCGGCTCGATAGGTCTTTACCCCGAAGCCTCTTCCCACCATCTCGTAGTCGGTCTTTCGATCGGGCTCCGTCGCCATGTAGCGCTCCTTGTGGTAAGCCCACTGAAGCTGGCGGACCATGCCCAGCACTTTGTTGTCCAGGATGAGGGTGATGACGGGCAGGCTGTAGGAGACCGCGGTGGCCGCCTCGCACATGTTCATGTGCAGGGAACCGTCCCCTGTGATGTGGATCACGTGGGCGGAGGGGAAGGCGACCTGGGCGCCGATGGCCGCCCCGTAGCCAAAGCCCATGGTCCCAAGGCCGCCGCTGGTGATGAAGCCTCTGGGACGGGTGGTCTTGCAGTACTGGGCAGCCCAGATCTGGTGCTGGCCCACGTCGGTGGTGATGATCGAATCGGGACCGGCCAGTTCGCCGATCACTTCCATGATGTGGTGGGGCATCAGCCGATCTCCGCTGTCGGCCGGAAAATAATCCTTTTCTTTCCAACCGCGGATCTCGTCCATCCACGCCTTCCGGTCTGTTTTTTCCAACAGGGGCGTCAGCGCGCGAAGGATGCTGCCCAGATCTCCGATGAGGCAGCCGCCGGAATCCACGCTTTTCCCGATCTCGCTGGGATCGATGTCGAACTGGATGATCTGGGCTTTCGGCGCAAAGGTCTTTCGTCCCTGGGCCACCCGATCCGAAAGCCGGGTCCCCGCGGCGATGAGCAGATCCGCGTGGGCGACGGCCGTATTGGCCGCCAGGCTGCCGTGCATTCCGGTCATACCCAGATCCAGATCGTATCCGAAGGCGATCACGCCGGTGGCCATGATGGTGTGGCAGGCCGGGATACCGGTCTTGTCGATAAACTCTTTCAGGTCCTGGGTAGCCCCGCTGCTCACCACGCCGCCGCCGAAGCAGAGCACCGGGCGAACGCTCTGGTTGATCATGTCGGCGATGGCTTGGATCTGGAGGGGATCCGGCGGGCATGCGGACGGGGCCTCCGGCCGCTTGCGTGGTTCAAATTCGCACAGGGCGGCGGTCAGGTCCTTGGGGATGTCCACCAGGACCGGGCCTTTCCGTCCGCTGTTTGCGATTTCGAAAGCCGCCCGTATGGTCTGGGGAAGCCGCTGGATATCCCGGACCGCATAGGTGTGCTTGGCCACGGGGCCGGTGATCCCGGATATGTAGACCTCCTGGAAACTGTCCTTGCCGATCAGATCCGTCCCCACGTTGGCGGTGATGGCCACCAGGGGCACGCTGTCCAGAAAGGCTGTGGCGATGCCGGTCACCAGGTTCGTGGCGCCCGGACCGCTGGTGGCCAGACAGACCCCCACTTTGCCCGTGGCCCTGGCATAGCCGTCCGCCGCGTGGGCCGCGCCCCGCTCGTCGGCGGGAAGGTAATGGGTGATCTTGTCTTTTCGATCGAAGAGCGCATCGTGGATGTGCAGCGTGGCGCCGCCCGGATATCCGAAAATATCCGTGACTCCCTGCTCGATCAATAGTTCCACGATGGCCTGGGCTCCTGTCATCTTCATACCGTGCTCCTCCTTCATTATAGTAAAAAACCGCTGCCTTTCGCCCATGCTCCGATGGACGAAGAGACAACGGACGAACCCTTGCGGTACCACTCTTCTTGCTTTTCCGCTTCCGGAAAAACCACTTTGCGGGGATCCTGCAATCCCCTGCGCGATAACGGGCGCTGCCGGTTGTGCTTACACAGATATACTCCTTGGGCCAACTGCTCAGGGGGGACGTTCACCGCTCGGAAGAAGTGTTGTCTCGCACCTTGCGACAACTCTCTGAAACTTTTCCGAAGGCTACTCTTTCCCTTCGACGCAACCACTATAAAATTATATGAATTATATAGAGCCGTCCAGGTCTTGTCAAGCGCCTTTTATTGGGAGCCCATGGAAATTTTATATTCCACGAACTGCCGGGCGGCCCTGGGGGATCGCCCGCCGCTTCGCAGAGCAAAGGCTTCCGCCTCCTGGATCAGGACCTCTTCCGCCGTTTCCAGGCCGCTGCGCCGGGCCAGATGGAGCACTAAAGACAAAAACAGATCCTTTCCGGGTTTGCCGAAGGTGACGACCATGCCGAAGCGTGCCGACAAGCCCGCCATTTCCTCCAGACTGTCGTTCAGATGGATCTCGTCTCCCCTGCGGTCCGAAAAGGTCTCGCTGACCAAATGGCGCCGGTTGCTGGTGGCGTAGACCGCCACATTCCGGGAGCGGACAGCGACGCTTCCCTCCAGAACCGTCTTCAGAGCTGTAAAATGGCCATCGCCGGAAGCAAAGGACAAGTCGTCGATGAACAGGATGAATTTCAGGGGATTGTCCGCCAATTCGTCCAGCAAGGGCGGAATGGTCTGCAACAGGGTCTTTTCGATTTGGATCAAGCGGAGCCCCCGGTGAAAGTACTCGTTGGCCACGGCCTTTACCGTGCTGGATTTTCCCGTCCCCGCGTCCCCGTACAGGAGGATGTTGC
>CAZCTS010000115.1:0-4010 GCA_964501635.1 uncultured Oscillospiraceae bacterium
TCTGCTCTTTGTCAGAGCGGCTCCGCTTTTGAGCGGAACGTTTTCATTATAGGGGGTAGTTCCGATATTGTCAACCGCTTTTGGGACCTTTTTTTATTTCTTTTTTTCTTTTCGATAGCGCTTGGTTTTTCAACAGTTCTCGCATTCTGTTTCGCTTTTTTGTATAATGGTTTTGATCTTTCTTTCGATTTTCCGGAGGTGCATCCCATGAACCAGCGAAACCGAACGTCTCTGCTCACGGGCATGGCATTGCTGGCCACCCTCAGCCTGGTGCTGACCCGATTTCTTTCTTTCTATATTCCATTTTTAGGCGTGCAATCCATGCGTGTGGGATTCGGGGATGTGCCCCTGATCCTGGCCGGCTTGCTCCTGGGCGGGCCGGCCGGAGGGCTGACCGGCCTTGCGGCGGACCTGGTGGGCGCCACGCTTTTCCCCAGCGGCCCGTATTTCCCGGGCTTTACCTTTTCGGCTTTTTTGACGGGATTCCTGCCCGCTTTCTTTGTAAGGCGATTTAAGAAAAAAGAGCAAAGCCTTTCAGGGACCCTGCTCTTTATGTCTATTCTTTGTACGCAGCTGATCGCATCGGCTGCGCTCAACACCCTGTGGATCGTTCTGCTCTATATGGGGCCCTTTACCGCGGAGAAATTCTGGGCTCTGCTCCTGGTCCGGGCGCCCTTTTCCCTGATGATGAGCCTGGTCTACACCCTGGTGGTCCATCCCCTCTATTCAAGACTTCTGAAAGAAGGCCTGTAAACCCTTGCCAAGCTCCCTGGCTTCCGCAAGGGCCCGATGTCCGGCGATGTCTCCCGGGTCGTTGACCCCTTCTGCGGTAACGATGCCCAGGTCCTTCCATCCGCAATAGCCTGTAAAGACCTTGTAATTGTGGATCAGCGCCTCGGGGACCGTGGTATCCGTGTCTCCGTATACGGCCAGCAAGGCGCAGGAATCGATGGCAGGCGGTTTGCCCAGCGTGGCGTACATCCGGTCCAGCGCCGTTTTGAGCTGGGCGCTCATGGCAAAATAGTACACAGGTGTAGCGAACACGATGGTCCTGGCCGAGTAGAGATGAGGCATGATCTGTTTCATATCGTCCTGCTGGATGCAGACGCCTTCGTGCTCCAGGCAGTATCCGCAACCCTTGCAAGGCGCGATGTTCCATTCCGCCACGTGAATGACCTGAACGTCCAATCCCGCTTCCCGCGCTCCCTGGACAAACGCATCCGCCAGCATCCGGGTGTTCCCGTTTTTCCGGGGACTGCCAGTCAATACAAGAATATCGCTCATTCGGAAGCTTCCTCTCTGCAGATCGCAATGCCTGCCGACGCGCCGATCCGGTCGGCGCCGGCGGTGATCATCGCTTCTGCCGTCTTTCGATCCCGGATGCCGCCGGAGGCTTTGATGCGAACGCCGGACCCCACTGACTTGCGCATCAGCTCCACATGATGGACCGTGGCGCCGCCGGTGGAAAAGCCGGTGGACGTTTTGACAAAAGCGGCGCCGGCTTCCTGGGACAATCGGCAGGCCCGGACGATCTCCTCGTCGGTCAGAAGGCAGGTCTCCAGGATCACCTTGACGATGGCGCCAAAAGCTTCCGCCGCATCCACCACAGCCCGGATATCCTGCAGCACCTGGCCGTCAGCCCCTTCTTTCAGGGCTCCGATGCTCAGGACCATATCGACTTCCTGGGCCCCTTCCCGGCAGGCGTATACTGTTTCGCAGACCTTTACTTCTGTGGCGCAGGCGCCCAGGGGGAATCCCACCACGCAGGCGATTTTGACGTCGCTGTGGGCCAGCTGTTTTCGGGCCAGCGGAACGAAGCGGGAATTGACGCAGACCGCGTAAAACCCGTGCTCCACGGCTTCGCTGCAGAGCCGGACCACCTCTTCGCTGCGGGCTTGAGGCGCCAGCAGGGTATGGTCGATGAAGGAGGCCAGTTTTCCCATGGCTTACACCAGGATCTCAACTTCCATGTCGTTGCCCAATCCCGCCGCATTGGCTTCGTCGGTGTCCAGATGGACCTCTTTTTCGTGGCCGACGCCGGAACGCACCAGCACGTTTTCGAATACGAGCCCTCTGCCGCCGGGCACCCGCAGACTGACCATCTGCTTGTCCACGACGCCGGCTTCCAGCGCCTGTTCCTTGGAAAGATGCACATGCCGCAGGGCTGCGATAGCCCCCTGGGTTATTTCAGCTTTTCCCGCCGGTCCCACGAGTTCCAGGCCCGGGGTGTTGTCCAGCTTGCCGCTCTCCTTGACGGGCACGCTCACGCCCAGCAATCTGGCGTCGGTCAAAGCCAGTTCCACCTGGGTTTGGGGGCGGACAGGCCCCAAAACGCGCACGCCCTTGAGGATCCCTTTGGGCCCCAGGATATCCACCTTCTCTTCGGCCGCGTATTGGCCGGGCTGTTTGAGGGCTTTAGAAGGGTGCAGTTCTGCGCCCGGCCCAAAGAGCTTTTCCAGATCTTCCTGGCTCAGATGCAAGTGCTTGTTGGATACGCCAACCGGAACCATGTAACCCATTGTTGTTCTCCTTTTCTTTACGAACGACGCCATTTTATTCTTCCTTGATCCAAGAGATAAAGGGCAGGTTGCGATACCGCTGATCCACATCCAGACCGTAGCCCACGATAAAGCGGTCTTCCACCTGGAATCCCACGTAATCGCCGGCGATGTCCACCTTTCTTCTGGAAGGCTTGTCCAGGAGCGTGCAGATCTTCAGAGAATCGGGCCCTCTGCCGATAAAGTATTCTTTCAGGTAAGCCAATGTGAGGCCGGTGTCGATGATGTCTTCCACGATGATCACGTCTTTGCCTTTGATGTCGGAGTCCAGATCCTTGAGGATGCGGACCACGCCGCTGCTCTTGGTGGATCTTCCGTAGCTGGAAACGGAAATGTAATCCACCTCCAGGTCCTCCAGGGGAATGTTGCGCATCAGGTCGGCGATAAAGGGAATGGACCCTTTTAGTATGCCGATCAGCACCACGGACTTTCCCTGATAATCCTTTGTGATCTCTTTGCCCAGTTCCGCGATCCTCTTAGCCAGGGTCTTCTCGTCGATGAGCACTTCCGACAGGTCGTACTTGTTTTTGCTCTGAGCCGCTGTCATAGGGCCTCCTTATCTTTGATTTCCTCGTAAGTCTCTTCTTCCACCGTGTAATCCACGTTGTCCACGATGTTCTTCCCTTTGAATTTTTCCACGTGGTTGCCTCCCGCCCGGTCGTCGACCCAGTAGCGGTCCAGCTCGTCCTTCAGATAGGAGATAATAAAAGCCCAGAGGATGGCGTCGTCCAGAAAGCCGAACACGGGAATAAAGGGCGGGATCAGGTCGAAGGGCAGGAACAGATAGACCAACCCCGCAGCTACCAGAACTTTTTTCCATGGGGAGACCGCCGGATCCTTCATCAAGGGCTTGATGGCAAATATTCTTTTTTTTAAGATAAACAAATTGAGGAATCCCATTTCCTTTTCATCTCCGCTTTCTATTTTACATTCTTATTCGCTTAAAAGCAATGTGTCCATCACCTGTAAAATCTCTTCCACGCCCGTTTTCCTGAGCACGGACACGGGAAGGACCAGGTCCTGGTCGCTCAGTTCCAGTTCCTTTCGGATCACAGCGATGTGGTTTCGCAGTTCGTTGTTGGAGACCTTGTCGGCCTTCGTGGCCACCACGGTGCCGGAAAGGCCGTAGTATCGCAGCCATTCGTACATCTGCCGGTCCTGCAGCGTGGGCTTGTGACGGATGTCCACCAGCTGAATTACACGAACCAGATTCTGCCTCTCATCATCCAGTTTCCTGACTGACATATTTTTACGGCGCTTGAACTTTACAATTCCTGCCGCTTCATCAAAGAGTTCACGTCTTTCCTCCGGTTTTCCACTCAGAATCTTATCAATCTGTCCTTGCCCGATGATCGAATAGCCTTCTTTACCGATACCGGTGTCGTAGAACATCTCATTAATATCCTTCAGCCTGCATGCTGTGCCGTTGATCAGATATTCACTCTCACCTGA
>CAZCTS010000116.1:0-3884 GCA_964501635.1 uncultured Oscillospiraceae bacterium
TTCACCCGCTCCATTAAAAAACAGATGGCTTGACCATCTGTTTTTCGTTGGAATGTTAGCTTTCCTCTTTGATTTCCTCAATCTTTTCGGAGAGATGATCGGCGCCGTGCCGGATATCCTCTTTGAGATCCTGGAACCCCTCTTTGAGGTTTTCGATGATCTCCTCTTTCTTTTCTTTTGCCTTGGGATCGAGGATGACGGCGGCAGCGACTCCGGCTACGGCCAAGGCGCCTAGCGCCATAAGCCCCTTCTTGGCCGCTTTCTTTTTATCTGCCGCTTCTTTTCTTTGGGCCATGTTGACGGTTCTTTTCTTGATCATCGGAATTCCCTCCTTTTCAATCCAATAACGTGTTGGGCGAATACTTGTAGAAGTCCAGGGCTCCCCTTGCCATGCAAAGGGTGACCAGGTTGGTGTATTGTCCGATATTTCGCTTTGCCGCAGTCAGATCGTCCTTCATTTCCGCCGTCATCCGGAGCCCGTTCTCTTCCATGATGGGCAGATTTTCTTTCAATGCCATGGTCACCGTTTCTTCGAACTTCTGCGTCATGTATCGTATGATCTGGTACAAGGTTCGATAGGTGGACTCGATCCCCTTGTCGTCTATCATAGGCTTGAGGATATCTGTAAAAAGTACTTTGATTTTGTTGAGCGGAAGGATCGGCTTGAATATGTCGACCATAATATAATAAATGATCTGCTCCTTTGTATAGTAGGAGTAATTCGCATTTTTGACTTCGTGCCCGCCGGGCAAAAGTTCCTCTTTCAAGTAAGACAGGAACATCTTCCGGGTGATTTCAATATCGACAGAACGAAGGTATTTCTCCACTTTCGAGTAGTTCGCGTGGTCCGGAACTTTGTCCAGATCGATGATCTCGTATTTTCGATGGACATTGGACGACACCTTTGTGACGACTTCGACGATGGTCCTTTCAAATAGTTCCTTCGACATGATATCGGACTCTTGTTCTTGTCTGCTGCTCATCTGTAGCGCTCCTTCAGCTTGTCTTTTTATAATTATGCACTTTTTTTACTCGCTTGTCACTAACTCTCCGGCCAAAATGTAGCGATCCGGGGCGCTCCCAATATAATTGAATGGATAGCATGTGGTCAGCGTCAGCGTTGCGGCCTTGGTGGGAACGATCACGGTTCTGTCATCCTTGTCGACGATGCGTATGGAACTGATTTCATAAGTAAAGACGCCTGCCGATGTTTCTATGATGAGTTGGTCTCCTATCGCCAGCAGGCCCAGGTCTTTGAAAACGGTTTCCCGATGCCCGGAAAGCACACAGTTGTCCTGAATGCCGGGCAGCACGCTGCCGATAAAGTGCCCGGCCCCCTTTTTCAAGTCTTCCTCTTCTGTTCCTTCGACGATCGCTATGCTTTGATCCAGAGCCGGGATCCAAAGAGAGCCGAACACCTGGTTTTGCTCCGGATATTCTGCATAGACGACTTCTTTCTTCTCCGGGCTGACCGCCAGGCGGTCCGCCTGCTGGTCGAAACGGTGGGCCACATCCGGAAGCGGTCTTGCCTGCTCCCGGATGCTGAATAATCCCCACCCGGCTGCGCCAAGCCCCAGTGCGAGGAGCACTGGGGGCAGAAGGGCGCGAATGGTTGCGATAGGTCTTTTTTTCGTACTAACGTTCATAGTGCTTTCGGATGCTCCAGAACAGACCGCCGGCCAGTATGAACGCCAGCCCGGTAAAGAAAATGTTGTAGCCGGGGGCTGATGTGGTGGGCAGCTGCCCGCCTGTGACCGTAGTCGGAGGAGCTGCCGGCGGCGCAACTGTCGCCGCTGTGACGACCACAGTGGCAAAAGCGATATCGGTTGCCGTCAGCTTATTCGCATCCCCCGTTGCGGTGGCCATATTGGTCGTCGTCTGACTGAGGGTGGCTTTGGCTGTGTAAATCCATGTTTCCCCGCGTTGGAGCAAGTTGTCCGAATTGACATCGCCGGATACGTAGCTGACCAGGCTGATTTTATTGTCGGTCAGACGCACAACGCTCAAAGGTTCGGTTCCCGGGTTGCTGACCCGATAGGTGTAGGTGACCAGACCGGTTCCGGATTCCAGGGCCAGGGGGGAAGGCGTCTTGACCACTTTGATCAGCGGCGGTACCAGATCCGACACTAAAACTGTGGCATAGGCCACATCGGTTGCCGTCATGCCCCCGGCGTCGCCCTTGGCGGTTGCGGTATTGGTCGTGTCTTCGCTCAGGATGGCCTGGCTCGTGTAGATCCAGGTCTCGCTCACCTGCATCCGCTTGTCGGAATTCGCATCGCCGGAAATATAGCTCACCAAGGCGATTTTATCGTCGGTGACCCGGATGTTGCTCATGGCTTGATCACCGATGTTGGTGACTTCATAGGTATAGGTGACCAGGCCGCTCCCGGAGGTCAACGCCAAGGGAGCGGGTACTTTTGTAATGTTGATCAGAGGCGGATGGGCAGGAGAGCCGCCGCCGCCACCGCTGGGAGGCGCGACGACCGCGCAGATGCCGTTTGTGATGGTGTTGGTGTCCAGTGTGACCGCCCCGTTCCTGGCCAGCAGCTGTCCCTGCACCCGGGCGCCGGTGGTGGCGGTGATGGAGGCCATGGCGAAGATATGTCCCACAAAATTGGAGTTGGTTCCCAGGGTAGCGGAGCTGCCCACTGCCAGAATGTCCTGCAGTAGCGGGCGCTGTTGGCCAGAACGACCGAGCTGCCGCTGATGGTGGTCAGCGTGGAAGCCATCTGGAAAATGAAGACGCCTTCCGGATCCCCCAGGGCATCCAGGGTCAATGTGCCGGTGATCTGAAATGTCCCGTCGGCAGAGTTATAGACGCCGGGAGTCAAGGTCGTGCCGCCCAGCTCGCTGGGGATGGTGATCGCGCCGGTTCTTCCCGCTGCGTCGTTATAAGCGCTCACCAGATCGGTTTTTGCCTGGAGCGCGGTCGCGTCAGCCAGGTGAGCGATCCCCGTGGCGGTCACACTGGCGCTGCCTGTATAAGCTGTGGCAAGAGCCGGAGAAAGTCCGATATCTCCTCCTGCGTCGCCGCTGATGACAGTGGGTCCGGTATTGGTGATCGCTGAACCCGCCAGCACCGCAAATGTTGAAGTGGACCCTAGATTCACAGTGAGAGGGGTCGCTGCGAACACCTGGGCCGGGACGCTCATGAGCAGCATGAGGGCCAAGGTCAGCAGCACTGCCGTTATCCTTCTGTTTTTTATGGTTTTCATAATATTTTCATCTCTTTCCTGTTGCTTTTGGCTTATGACTTAATTTCATCTAATTTTTCCGCAATATGCACTGCGCCGTGCTGAATGTTGTCCTTGACCTCTTCGAAGCCTTCCTTGACATCCTCCGCGATGCCCCGGGCTTTTCTGCGGATCTTCCTGAGCGCCTCTTCGGCCTCCTCGCCAGCCTCCTCGGCCGCGTCGGCGGTTTTGATCTGCGCTTCTTTGACGGCTTCTGCGATCTCCTCTTTCTTCTCTTCGGCCTTAGGGTCCAGAATAATGGCGGCTACCGCCCCGGCGGCCGCCAGCGTGCCGATGGCCATGAGCCCCTTCTTGATCACTTTTTTCTTGTCTGCTGCTTTTTTCCGTTCGGCCATATCGATCGTGTTTTTTCTAAGCATTGGGATCCCTCGCATTCTTTATGCTGACCCATTGGTACTACTTATTTGTGCTACCTATTAGTCTTACCTTGATAGTATAGTTATATCAGCCGCTTGTCAATGCCTTCTCGAAAATAATTTTTCAAGAATTGGATGTGGCGGCGGCCTGTGCTACAATATTGTCAAGCGTTATTGCGTAGATCGTGGGATCGGGAGGCGGCGATGGAACAGAATTTTCCCTATATTGAAATCTCCGGAACGGAGTATGAAAGCGGCGTGCAGATCGGAAGAC
>CAZCTS010000117.1:0-3830 GCA_964501635.1 uncultured Oscillospiraceae bacterium
TTTGCCACCGGACGAAAGCAATTTCAGCGCGTCCTTCGCAGCTATGCATATAGCTGGAAGGAATCCGGCCTGATCGAGGACAAAGACATAAGCCTGAACCTGTTCGTGGCCTACGATCTGAAATACAAGGACACCCTGCGTTCCGATTACACCCAAATGAGCGCGGATATCGCCCGGCTCATCGACGAAAAATTTTTTATCGGAATCAGGGAAGTCGAAGCCATCAAGAAGGACCTGACGACCCAAGGCGTGGCGAGCCCTGAAGAACTGTCTCTGGTCTTCAGCGGCGGCTATGCGGCCCAGCGCAATGTTATCCTGTACTGTGCGATCAGAAACAAGGTCGACTATCTTCTGTTCCTGGACGATGACGAATACCCCATGGCAGCCACAAAGAACCGGGACACGGTCATCTGGAGCGGCCAGCATATTCTGAAGACCCACCTGGACAACATCCCGGGCGCGGACATCACCCACGGCCACCACTGCGGCTACATCTCGCCGATCCCCTATCTGGAATTCGACGACCGCATGGGTGAAAACGATTTTCGATCCTTTATCAAAGCCATCAGCAACGACATCGTGAATTGGGAGAACATCCGGCGCATCATGAAAAACGGCGGCGTCACCTACGCCAATACCGACATCTTAAGAAACTTGACGGTAGAAGAAGTGACAGAGACCAATAAGGCCAAGTTCATCTCCGGCTCCAACCTGTGCCTCAATCTGACGAAGCCGGAGCGGATTTTTCCTTTTTATAATCCTCCGGGCGCCCGGGGCGAAGACACATTTTTAAGCACCTGTCTCGGCGACCGCATCGTACGGAAAGTGCCCTGCTATGCGTTCCACGACGGATTCGGCTCCTGCAGCCAATTGCTGGGCGGGACCCTTCCCACCCAGCTGAAAGCGATCCGCTGCGACTCGGAACAGGTGGTCCGGCGCTTCCTGGCTGCATGCGTGGGCTGGATCCGATATAAGCCCCTCCTCCTGTACATCACCGACCGAGATTCCTACCGGTCCCAGATCCAAGATATGAAAAACCGACTGGAAGAAACGCTACCCCGGATCTGCGCTTATTTTGGAACCGAATCCTTCCGCAGCATCCTAAAGGAGCTTAAGAAATACGACAAGCTGGTTGAGACCCATTATCAGGGATTTCTGGATACCCAGCGCATCTGGGCTGATATCGTCGAGTCTCTTCAGTAATCATACGAATGGGTCTATATTCTCATTATTAAAACAACCCGCAAGCAAATCCTTGCAGGAGATGGTGGATGATGCATCCAAAAATAGCCTTTAGACCTAAGGCTTTGGGCTTTTCGATCTGATCATGCGGATACAGCGGCCGTTAAAGTCGATCAGACCTTCCCGGCGCATTTTTGCCAGCTCCCGGGACAGGGAGGTCCGTTGGACGCCGATTTTTTCGGCCAGGGCTGTTTTGGACATGGGCAGAACGATGCAGTCGGAGTTCTGGACCTTTCTTTCGTACTCCAGGAAATGGATCACGCTTTCACGGATCGTTCTGTTCACGTAATGCTTGATACGATCGCCCAGGACCATGGCGTGATCCGAAATGTATTCCAGATACTTCCGCAGGAATGCAGGATGTCCTGAAAACAAATCGAACAAACGGTCTTTCTCAATGTTCAAAATGTTGGTGTCCGCTTTTGCCGTGATCGTCATGGGGTAACGGGGATTCCGGGAAAACAGCAGGTTTCCGCCAAGAATTTCATCTCTTGAAAATTCCGCGACCACCATCAGATGTCCATTCTCGTCGATCCGCTCCACCGAGACCCTTCCCGACAGAATCATTTCCATCTTCGTGCATGCTTCCTCGGAAAAATGAACGACTTGCTCTTTGCCGTAATGTCGCAGCACAAATCGGCCGTCTTTCATACAAGCTCGGATCATATCTTCACCCAACGGTGACAGCAGCGTGCTTTCCAAGGCCTCTTTTATGCAGCTTTCCATCATTCCCTCAACCTGTTACATTGGTAACAGTCCTCTGCTGATTATACGTATATAATCAGGAAAAAACAACCTGAAGGAGGAAATGATCTTATGAAAACCAAGAATACTCTGATTCGCATCGCTTTCCTGGCGCTGTTCGTATTCCTGACCTTTCAAGGAAAGATGGTGATCTGGCTTCTCCTGTTCGGCCTGAGCCTGCCCATGGCCCTGCTTTTCGGAAGGTTATACTGCGGTTTCGCCTGTCCGATCCACACCGTGATGCGGCCGGTCTCGGCCGGAGCTCGAAAACTGGGCTGGCAGAAGGACATAGCGCCCCGCTTTCCGACTGCCGGATACATTCCCTGGGCCGCATTGGTCCTGAGCATCACAGCCACTGTCTTTGCAAGGAAAGTGCTCCAGGTGAATCTGCCCATCATGCTGTTTTGGATCGCCGCTGGCGCTCTGGTCGTCCTGAGGTGGCCTCCCGGGATTTTCCACAACGGCATATGCCCCTTCGGCGCCCTGCAGAAAGCCTTCGGGCGGTTTGCCCGCCGATCCTATCAGGTGGACCCGGATGCCTGCATCAGTTGCGGGCTCTGCGAAAAAGCCTGTCAGACCGACGCCATCCATTTGTCCGGCGCCCAATCGAAAGCGGTCATTCAGATCCACCTCTGCCACCAGTGTTCGGACTGCAGCGCAGCCTGTCCCAAAGGCGCCATTGCCCAGAAAAAACGCACCCGCGAAGAATAGTGTTGCAAATACAACGGAAAATTGTCCCTTGTTAAGCATATACTACAGTCAGACCACAAACCACTCGGTATTTTTGTTGGTTCGACCGAGCTCTTCTGTTATAATTCTAACTACCGGGAACCAACGATCCCGAGAGAATCGATTATCGCAAATGCACCAGTCCTAAAAGGCTGAGATGAAAGGAGAACATCCATGAAAAAGTATGAATGCATTCCCTGCGGCTACATCTACGACCCGGCTCTGGGCGACGAGGACGGCGGCATCGCTCCCGGAACCGCTTTCGAGGATATCCCCGACGACTGGCAGTGCCCGGTCTGTTCTGCTTCAAAAGAAGATTTCAAACCCGTGGAAGAATAGAGAGGACGAACGTATGAGCATGTTTTGTTTTCAGTGCCAGGAGACCGCCCGGGGAACCGGCTGCGATGTGCGGGGCGTCTGCGGAAAAACCGAGGAAGTCGCCAAGCTCCAGGACCTCCTGATTTATACACTCAAAGGGATTTCGGAAATCGTCGTCCGCAAGGGGCTCGCAGCCAAAGATCTGGGCGAAACCGACCATCAGGTGATCAGCAGTCTCTTTATGACCATCACCAACGCCAATTTCGACGACGCCGCTCTGGAAGCTCAGATCCGGAAGATGCTTGCGCTTCGGGAAGAGCTTAAAAAGGGCCTCTCCACGGAAGACCTCCACGACGCCGCAAACTTCCGGGTGGATTCCAGAGAAGCCATGCTGGAAAAGGCCTCCGCTGTGGGCGTGCTGGCCACGGAAAACGAAGATGTCCGCTCCCTTCGGGAAATGACCATCTATGGACTCAAGGGCATGGCCGCCTATGTGGAACACGCCGCCAACGCAGGCAAGCAGAACCCGGAGATCAACGCCTTTATCTACGAAGCGCTTTCCGCTACTCTGGACAGCAGTCTGGGCGCAGACGAATTGGTCGCCCTGGTCTTAAAGACCGGCGCCCACGGCGTCAAAGCCATGGCCCTGCTGGACGAAGCCAACACCTCCGCCTACGGCCATCCGGCGTTCACGGAAGTGAACATCGGCGTGCGCGGCAATCCGGCCATCCTGATCTCGGGCCACGACCTGGTGGATCTGGAACAGCTCCACCAGGTCGTGGCCCGAGATCAGGATG
>CAZCTS010000118.1:0-3814 GCA_964501635.1 uncultured Oscillospiraceae bacterium
AGGAGCCGGCTTTTTTGTAAGTGTTCCCAAAGTCGGGAGAACCGGCTGCCAGGGGGGAAGTTTCGGTGAGTCCGTAGCCCTGCAGCACCGTAAAACCGAAATCCTGAAAACCTCTGCTGACGGCCGGGTCGATGCCGGCGGCGCCGGTGATGATCATGCGGAGGTTCCCGCCGAAGGTGTCGTAGATGGGCTTGAATATCTTCCGGCTCTTGTCGATCCCCATGGCCCGGAGCATCCGGTTGATTTTAATACCCGTTTCCAGCTTTTTCTTCTTTCCTGTCTTTTCGGCCTGCTTCCAGATCTTCGCATACATCGATTCAAAGATCAGCGGCACACCGATCAGCACGGAAGCCTGGGATTCCGCCAGGTTTTTAGCCACATATTTTAAGCCTTCGTAAAAAGCGATGGAAGCGCCTCTGTACAGTATCAGCGACAGGCCCAGGGTGCTCTCGTAGGTGTGGTGGATGGGTAAAATGGAAAGGGTCCGGTCCTCCGGTGACACAAGGGCGATCTTGCAGGTGTCCATGATATCGGAGACGATGTTCCGGTGGGAAAGCATGACCCCTTTGGCCGAATCGGTGGTGCCGGAGGTGAACAGCAGCATGCGCATTTCTTCCGGATCCAGGGGCGCGTCGAGAAATCCCCGGTCTCCGCCCTTCAGGAGCTCTTCCCCTTCGCTGACCAGCCGCTCCCAGGAGACCTCAGATCCCGTGGGGTCTTCGACACTTTCCACGGGCTCGCCGGAAAGACGATATGCGTACATTTTCATGGAAAACTTGTGATCGATGGGAAAGCCGTCCAAGTAGTTCCGGTAGGTATCGGTGTAAAATATGGCTTTGCATCCGCCGATCCGAAGGAAATTGTGGATCTCTTCCTGAGACAACTCCTTGTCTAAGGGAACCACCACGCCGGTCCCGTTGGCTATGGCATAGTAGGCCACGACCCACTGATAACAGTTTTCGCCGATGACAGCAATTTTTTCCCCTGCCAATCCCAGGGAAACCAGCCGGGTACCCAAGGCGTCCACATCCCGCTTGAGCTGCGCGTAGGGGATCTTCAAATACTCCTCGCCTTTCCTGGCCTTGACCAAAAAAGCGGGACGCTGGGCGAATTCAGCGCAGCTTTGCTCCAGCATCTGCCGGAGTGTGGCGATCTCTTTGACGGGATGGTATTGCTCCGCTAAGTTCTTATTCATGATTCCGCTCCTGTAGCCGCAAGGATTTTTGCTGAAAAGCAAACGATTCGGGGCCTTTGATATTGACGTTTATTGTACTACCCGGAGAGAAAAAAGTAAAGCGAAGCGATGCGAATTCAGTCCTTTCGACAGGGAGACGATCCGATCAGCTGCAGTTTCTTTTCGCGGGTCAACCTCTTGATGACAGCTTCGCGCCTGAGCGCCTGGGAGCGGTCCGTGCAGGACTCGCGATACACCAGCTTCAAGGGTCCCCGTCCCCTGGTGTATTTAGCTCCCCGTCCCAGATCGTGGGCGGCGAGGCGCTTTGGGATATCATCGGTAATGCCGGTATAGAGCGTGCCGTCGGCGCATTCCAGGATGTAGACGAACCATTCCATCAGTCCGGACGCTTTCCGTATAGTCCAAAGGCAATGCGGATCGACAGGATATTCACGGCGACGGTCGCGGATGCAGACAGGGCGGCGAGCCGAAGCATGTCCACGGGCGCGTGATCCACAAGCGCAGACAGCAGGGATACGGAGGCCATGGCCGCCATCACCAGCAGGGCCACGAGCACCAGCAGAAGCATGCGCCCCTTTTCGACACCGAAACGGAACATCAGAGGGAGGTTCACCGCCTGGATGATCAGGGCTGCATTCGCCGTAATAAAGATGGTCATCAGTTCCGCGCCGCCCGCTGGCTGACCCTTGATCGCGCCCAGAATCAGCCTGGCGATCAGGACCATCACAAAAGTCGCGCCCACGGTGCCGTAGCCCAGCAGATACTTGCTCAAGACAAGATCCCGCACGGAGTAGGGCATCATTGCCGCCAATTGATGCCACTTGCTTCGCTCATCGTAGGCCATCGCGGTGATGGGCAGCATGGCGGCGTAAATGATGGCAAATCCGGTCATGGAAAAATTCGGGAGCAGCGAAAATATGACGATCATCGCGATGAATACTTTCATCTGCTTGATCAAGGTGTAGAAATCCTTCAGCAAAAGGCCGCTCATGACTGTGCTCCTCCTTTGGCAAGAAATAATATGATGTCCTCCAGGGATGTGTGCTCGACAGAAAAGGACCGGGGGATCCTGTCCCGGTACACCAGCGCTTCCAAGCCGTACTTCCCTTCTCTTTTCCCGGCGACAGCAGCGGGATCCAATGCATCCAGGTCCTTCCGGCTCAATTTGATCAGCGCGTATTGCTCAACAAGGCGGTCTTTTTCTTCACACAAAAGAATCTCCCCTTTGTGCAGAAATGCAATGTAATCGCATATTTTTTCCAAATCGCTGACGATGTGGGAGGATAACAGGATCGAATTGCTCTCATCCCGGGTGAATTCGTTGAACAGATCCAGCATTTCTTCCCGGACCATGGGATCCAGGCCGCTGGTCGGCTCGTCGAGAAGCAGGAGCTGGGGGTCGTGGGACAGCGCCACTGCCATTGCAAGCTTCATCTTCATTCCCCTGGACATATCCTTGAAAAGCTTTCCCTCCGGCAGCTGAAAGCGCGCAAGATATTCCTGGTAGGCGGCTTTGTTCCAGTTAGAATATGTCCTGAGCATCACTGCGCCAAGCTGGCGGGCGCTCAGCACCTCCGGATAATACGCTTCGTCCAGCACCACCCCTACGATCCGTTTGACGCGGTCAAAATCCGGATCCTCCTGATCCACTCCCAGCACCCGCACCGTGCCTGCGTCTTTTGGGATCCCCTTCAGCAGCAGCTTGATCAGCGTGCTCTTTCCCGCTCCGTTCTCCCCCACCAATCCTAAAATGCTCCCCTTTGGCAATTTCAGACGGATGTCCTTGAGCAAAAATCCCGGATAGGCTTTTCGCAGACCTTCTATTTCGATCGCATTGGTCATTTATGCTTCCTCCTGAAGTTCTTTGATCCATTCTGCCACTTCCTCCATGGAAAGACCGCAGGAAGGCGCCAGCCGCAGGACGGCCCGCAGATGCTCTTCGATCTTTCGGCTGAACTCAGCCCGCACCATTTCGGTATTTTTGGGCGCCACGTAGCAACCCTTTCCCGCCACCGTGTGGATATATCCGTTTTTTTCCAACTCGTCGTAGGCCCTTCTGGTGGTGATGACGCTCACCCGCAGATCTTTTGCCAGGATCCGGATGGAAGGCAGCAGCTCGCCCACAGAGAGTTCCCCTGAGAGGATCGCATTGCGGATCTGCTCGTAGATCTGCTGATAGATCGGCTCGCTGCCGGTGTTGCTGATGAAGATCTCCACAATCGCCTCCAATTGATAGTGTATATATACAGTATATACACTACCCGCAAAAAAACGCCTTGTCAAGCGGGAATAAAAAAATATTTAAGCGGATGTATCAGAATACAAGCTCCATCTCCGCCTGCTGCGCCATGCTTCGGATGTGGTCCAGCCCCAGTGTGATCCGGTTGTCCACCACACTGAAGTTGCGGGCCTTCGCGTCGGGCAGCATATCCGCAAACAGCATATTCCCGCCGGCGCTCAACGCATCCAGATTTCCCTGGGGATCGGCCAGGCCTTTTGACAAGTCCTTTCCGGGCTGCTGGGCTGTGATGTTGACAGCCGGCATCATGATCCGAAGCATGGAAATGACCTTCAAATTCATGTCGATGCTCCCCGGGCCGCCTTCCAGCGCCAGGGGTG
>CAZCTS010000119.1:0-3668 GCA_964501635.1 uncultured Oscillospiraceae bacterium
GCCCCGGGCCACGAACTCGCCGATCTGGCCCGGCGGAAGCTCCTTGAAAGTGACCGGATCCACGATGCGGCACTCGATCTGGGGCAGCGGACGGCCCACGGTGGACACCCGCACTTCCAGGGGATCGTCGGTGCTGCTCATGGTGCAGCCCGGAGAGCTTTCGGTCTGCCCGAACACGATGGTCACTTCGGTCAGGTTCATCTTGTCCACCACATCCCGCATGACGGAGATCGGGCAGGGGCTGCCGGCCATGATGCCGGTCCTGGCGTGGGAAAAGTCGGTCTTGGCGAAATCCTCGTGCTCCAGCAGGGCGATGAACATGGTGGGGACCCCGTGGATGCAGGTGATGCGCTCCTGATTGATGCAGGCCAAAGCCGGCTTGGGGGAAAAATAAGGAAGGGGCATCATGGAGGCGCCGTGGGTCATGGCCGCGGTCATGGCCAGCACCATGCCAAAGCAGTGGAACATGGGCACCTGGATCAGCATCCGGTCGGCGGTGGACAGATCCATCCGGTCGCCCACGCACTTGCCGTTGTTCACGATGTTGTAGTGGGTGAGCATGACGCCTTTGGGAAAACCCGTGGTTCCCGAAGTGTACTGCATGTTGCACACGTCGTGCCGGTCCACCAGGGAAGCCCGCCGCAGGACCTCTTCCTGAGGTACTGCGCGGCCTGCCGCCAGAGCTTCTTCCCAAGTATAGCATCCCTTTTGCGCGGAAGTCACGGTAATAATGTTGCGCAGGAAGGGCAAGCGCTTGCAGCGCAGCTTTCCGGGACCTTCGGCGGCTTCCAGCTCGGGGCACAGCTCCCGGATGATGCCCACATAGTCCGAATCCCGGTAGCCGTCGATCATGATCAGGGTATGGGTGTCGGACTGGCGCAGCAGGTACTCGGCCTCGTGGATCTTGTAGGCGGTGTTCATGGTCACCAGCACGGCGCCGATCTTCGTGGCGGCCCAGAAGGAAACGTACCACTGGGGCACGTTGGTGGCCCACACCGTCACCTTGTCTCCCGGCTTGATCCCAAGCGCGATCAGGGAGCGGGCAAATTCATCCACATCCCGGCGGAATTCCGCGTAGGTCCTGGTATAGTCGGCCATGGTGTAGCGGAAGGCGCACTGGTCGGGGAATTCCGCCACCACCCGGTCCAGGACCTGGGAAAAGGTCAGGTCGATCAGCGTATCCTTTTTCCAGGGATACTTTCCGGTCCCGGCCTTGTTGTCGTAGAGCCGCTCGTCCCCCCGGCCGCCTTCCTCGAAGCGGCTCATGTAGTGCATATAGTGAGGGAACACGATGCCCGGATCTGCCAGCTCCGGCAGCCAGATGGGAAGCCATTCCAAGGAAAGACAGCCGTCGAAGTTAATGGAGCGCAGGGCATTGACCATGGCCTCCAGGGGCAGATCCCCCTCTCCGACCAGGGAATAGACAGGGCCTTTGGGGCCGTCCAGGGAATCCTTGATGTGGACGTGCCGGATGTAGGCGCCCAGATTCTGCACCGTGGTCTCCGGGTCCTCTCCGTTGAAGCGGTAGGGGTGGTGCACATCCCACAGGGCGCCCAGGCCGTCGCTGGCGAACTCGTTGAGCAGCTGGCGCAGCCGGGCGCTGTCCCGGTAGAGCCCCGTGGTCTCCACCAGGATGCACACGGGACCCTTTTCCACGTATTCCATGACCGGCGCCAGGCAGTCCCGGACCGCCTGCTCTGCGGCCTGGACATCGCCGCCGGCCGGCTCCCGGGCCGTGATCCGCAAATAAGGGATGCCGGCCCCCTCGCAGAGCCGGATGCCGTGGAGGATGCGCCGGGTGTTTTCCTGGACAAGGGCTTCGTCCGCCGCGTCCAGCACCAGGTCGTAACAGGGCACTGCAAGGCCGGCCTGAAAAAGATCCCTCTTCAGCTTCTCCGCGTTCCGCAGATCCTCCTGGCCGGCCTGGCCGCCGAAGAGATCCCGGCTGCTCTGGTGGAACTCCACACCATAGAATTCCAGATCCTTGGCCAGGTCCAGAAACTCCGTTCTGGAGAACTCGCTCCAGCCGTTGGTGGAAAAAGTCAGTTTCATGATACGCTCTCCTCGAATACGATCTTGTTGACGGCGCTCACGTAGGCGCTGATGCTGGCGCCGATGATGTCCGTGGAAAGGCCTTTGCCCGAATAGAGCCGCCCGCCGGACCGCAGCTTGACCAGGGTGTCGCCCATGGCCTCCCGGCCTTCGGTGACGGCCTGGATCTGGAACTCATCCAGCTCAAAATGTCTGCCCACGATCTGCTCGATGGCCCGGAAGGCCGCTTCGATGGGGCCGTCCCCCACGGCGAAGCCCTCTACGGGGACGGTGCTCCCGTTCACCTTTTCCAGGATGATGTGGGCGGTGGCCCGGATCAGGTTGCCGTTGTTGATCACATAGCTCTTTAAAATATATGTGGGGCGGACCTGCATGGCCTCGTTGGCGATGATCACCTCCAGTTCCTTGGCGCCGATCACTTTTTTGTGGGCCAGGCGCTGAAAAGCCTCGTAGACCTTTTTCCGCTCCTCGGCGGTCAGATCGTATCCCAGATCCTTGGCGGCCTTGCCCACGGCCTGAAGGCTGTCTCCTTCCTTCAATGCCAGGGCGCCGGCTTTCCCTTCCTCTTCGCCTCCGCGGTCCTGCTCGAGGACGGAGGCCGCCCCCGAAGCGATCTGACGGATCCTTGCGGTGGACTGCTGCACCTGGGTATAGGCCAGCCCCGTGGACAGCGCGATGCTCTCCCCCCGCTGCTGGATGATGTCCGCCAGGGTCTCCAGTCCGGCGGCGGTCCGGCCTCCCACGCTCACCTGGATGATATCCGCGCCTTTTCCCGCTGCAGCCAGACAGGCTGCTTCGGACATTTTAAAGCGGTTGTTGAAGGACACCGCCAATTGGGCCCTGGACAGCTCGGGCACCTCCTGCAGCAGCTTCTCCACAAAAGCGCCGAACTCGGGAGGAAGCAGGGTCCCGGCGGAATCGCACAGGGTAAATACCGAAGCTCCGGCCTCCACGGCGGCTTTGGCCGCCTGGCGCAAAAATCCCCATTCCGCCACGGTGGCGTCCTCCGCCACAAACTCCACATCCTTCGTATGCTCCGCAGCCCTGGCGACCAAAAGGGCGATCAGCTCCAGCACCTGGGGCGCCTTGCGTCCCAGCACATACTCCATGCGGATGGCCGACACCGGCATCGAAATGCGGATCATGGGCTTTTTGGCGCCCTTCAGGGCTTCCCAGGCTCTGTCCACAGAATCTGTGTTCAGGCCGCCGCCGCAGCACAGGGCGCTGTGGTGGACCAGGGGAGCCACGGTTTTGATCAGCAGCTCGTTCACTTTTTCTTCCGCAGTGAAAGGAAGCTGGATCACATCGGCCCGAATTTTGTCCAGGAGCCGGACGATCTCGATTTTTTCCTTAAAGCCCACTGCGCCTTTTTCCAGGAGGCCAAGCTCCTGGAGCGTTGCATCGGATATTCCTGTCTTTTTCATGGCTTTTCGTTCCTTTCGAATAAAAAAAATCCCAAGCAAGTCTCTTGCCTGGGACGATCAATTACCGCGGTACCACCCATTTTACTGCACGAAAGCAGTCACTCCGAAGATTCTGTCAAACCTTCCGCCATGGTAACGGGGCTTCCGGGATCCCTTATTCTCTCTTTGAAACGGGCTTGGGGGATCCTGCTC
>CAZCTS010000120.1:0-3611 GCA_964501635.1 uncultured Oscillospiraceae bacterium
AAATTGAAGAATTCTTTAACTTTTTCTTGAATTATCCCAAAGGCAATGGTAGAATACCTTTGCGTTTAGACTCAAGCGTGGGGGGTTAGCGCAGCTGGGAGCGCGTTTGACTGGCAGTCAAAAGGTCAGGGGTTCGATCCCCCTACTCTCCACCAAAAGAGAACCACCTATCGAAGAGGCTTTTATCGATAGGTGGTTTTTTTCAACAGTTCCGTTGCAAGGGGAAATATGAATACGAAAGAGAAAAACCGGCGGATATGGACGCTGATAATGGTGGGGCTGCTGCTGTGCGCAGGGGCGGCGGCGTACGCTTACGCCGCCGCCGCGGTTCGCCCCGGCGAACCGCCCGCCGTCACCTTTGCCGGGCGCACGGCGGCCCCTGCGCGCAGCACCTGGTCCGAGCCGGTCCTGGGCGGTCTTCTTCAAAAACGCCTGGTCCGGGAAGCGGAGCAGCCCCGGATCGATCTGGGCGTTCTGGACACAAAAATCCTTCCCTTGGAGACGGATCCCCTGGCCCCCGGGCTGTGGACGATACGGCAAGGGGAAACTCAGGTGTTCCAGGGAACGCCGGAGGAATACCGGGCATTCGAATTTTCCGAAAACGGTTCCTACACCGCCTTGCTGGAGCTGGCTTCGCCCGAAGATGAAGATCGTTCGGCAGGCGAGCATATCTATGAATTTACCTTTGAGCTGGATGTGCAGACCCGGATCCTTTTCTCTTCCGACCGGGCTTTGCAGGGTGACATCCTGGCCGTGTACGTGAACAGGGGATTTGAGAAGGACGATCCTGAAATTGAAACAGATCTGGGGATGGCGGTCTTTTTGCCCCTTTCCCGGGACGAATTCATCGCCTACGTGCCGGTGAACTACGCGCAGCAGCTGGGCAAGTGGGCCATCGACGTGCGCCTGGGGGATCAAGTCTATACCCAATCGGTGATCGTCACCGGCAGGACCTACGGAAAGCAGTACATGACCGTCTCAAAGTCCACGGTGGACGCCACCATGAACAACCCGGAAGGGCCCGAAAACTGGGCAAGCCGGATCAAAGTCCTCTGGGAGACCTATGATCAGGAGAAATACTGGACCGAAGAATTCCTGCAGCCTTGCCAGGGCCGCATCAGCACCACCTTCGGCCTGTACCGCTACACCAACGAGAACCCGCTGCCCGGCCGTCATTCCGGCATCGACATCGCCGCGCCTGCGGGGACTGCGGTGCTGGCGTCCAACCGGGGAAAAGTCCTTCGGGCCGAGTTTATTATCTACACCGGAAACACCGTGGTCATCGAGCACGGCGGGGGGTTAAAGACTTGTTACTATCACATGGATTCTTTGGAAGTGGAAGAAGGGGAGACCGTGGAAAGAGGCCAGAAGATCGGAAAAGTGGGGAGCACCGGCTATTCCACCGGCGCCCATCTGCACTTCGAAGTGAAGCTGGGTCCAAGCAGCCTGGATCCCTGGGCGCTTTTTGACGGCAGCAGCGAAGTCTATTTTATGGGGGATCTCGTCAGCCCAGATAGCCCAGGTGCTCCAGAAGGATCTTCGCTCCGATCAGAATAAGGATGACTCCGCCCGACAGTTCGGCGCCGGTTTTAAAGCGGGCGCCCAGCCGGGTGCCCATGACCACCCCTATATAGGAGAGTCCGAAGGTGATGCAGCCGATCAGCAGCACCGCCCGAAGGATGCGGGTGCCCGGGATCAGGGCGAAGGTGATGCCGGCAGCCAAGGCGTCGATGCTGGTGGCCACAGCCAGCAGCAGGACCTCTCTCAGCGGAAGCGGTTCGTCGGTGCAGGAGAGGGGTTTTTCAGAATCCAGGGCCTCCCGGATCATCCGTCCGCCGATCAGCGCCAGGAGTCCGAAGGCGACCCAGTGGTCCAGCCCTGCGATGGATCTTTCGAAACGCAGACCGGCGGCCCAGCCGATCAGAGGCATCAGGGCCTGAAAACCGCCAAAGAAGAAGGCCAGGATGAGGGCGTCCTTCTGGCGGATCCGCCGCATGGAAAGCCCCTTGCACACGGAGGCGGCAAAGGCGTCCATGGAAAGCGCCACGGCGATCAGGATCAGTTCAACAGTACCCATTATTTCCTCCTCTGTTCAAACAATCCCATTTTGAAGAGAAAAGGGTGAACTGTCAAGAGCCCTTTCCGGCTCCGGGCAGCGCAAAGGAGTGTCATGCTCAAGATCAAAGGTTTCCAGACATTGACTCTTCTGGACTACCCGGGACGGGTGGCGGCCACGGTGTTCACCGAAGGCTGCAATTTCCGCTGTCCCTTTTGTCACAACGCCTCCCTGGTGACCGGCGCCCCCGCGGGTCCATATTGTGAAGAGGAACAGGTGCTGGCCCATCTTGAAAAAAGAAAAGGCCGTCTGACGGGCCTTTGCGTGAGCGGCGGGGAACCGCTGCTGCAGAGCGGTCTTGCGGATTTCCTCCGCCGGGTGAAGGCCTTGGGTTATCAGGTAAAGCTGGATACCAACGGCTCCTTTCCCGAAGCCCTGGAAATGCTCCTCCGGGAAGGCCTGGTGGACGCGGTGGCCATGGACATCAAGAGCGGACCGGAAGGCTATGCAGCGGCGGCCGGTCTTCCTCCGGGCGAGGAGGAAGACCTCCTGCGCCGGGTGGAGGCCAGCGTCGCCTTGCTCCGGGCCTCCGGCGCAGCGGTGGAATTCCGCACCACCGTGGTCAGGGAATTCCACCGGCCGCCGGACCTGCTCTCCCTGGGCCGCTGGCTGGCCGGTGAGGAGCCCTACTATCTCCAGACCTTCGTGGATTCCGGCGATGTGATCGCCCGGGGCCTCAGCGCGTATTCCAAAGAAGAAATGGAAGAGCTCTGTCGCCTGATGCGGCCCTACATGCCAAAAGCCGCCCTCCGGGGCGTTTAAAAACTGACGGGCGCCTCCCGCGGGAGGCGCCCGTCGCCTTTCCCCAAGAACACCTTACTTAGTGGTGCGATAAAAATATACCACTAGATATTGGGATAGGCCGTTGACACCCGCCCTCCGATTGACTACAATAAAAATACGCCATCAGCGGTTTTTTTTGCTGAGCGCGAATCGAATTCCGGAGGAACGAAAAATGTACCAGGTAGTAAAAAGAGACGGCAAAATAGTGGATTTTCAGCTGGATAAGATCGCTTCGGCCATCCGCATGGCCTTCGAAGCCCAGGAGAAGCAATTCCACCCGTCTGTCATCGACTTCCTGGCGCTTAAAGTGACGGCGGACTTCGAAGCCAAGATCCAAAATGATCTGATCGCCGTGGAAGATATTCAGGACAGCGTGGAAGCGGTGCTGGTCCAGGCAGGGTATGCGGATGTGGCCAAGGCCTACATTCTGTATCGCCGCCAGCGGGAAAAACTGCGCAACCTCAAGTCCACCATTCTCGACTACAAGGACATCGTGGACAGCTACGTCAAGGTCACCGACTGGCGGGTCAAGGAAAACTCCACCGTCACCTATTCCGTGGGCGGGCTCATCCTGTCCAATTCCGGCGCCGTCACGGCCAACTACTGGCTGTCGGAGGTCTACGACGACGAGATCGCCAACGCCCACAAGAACGCGGATATCCACATCCACGACCTGTCCATGCTCACGGGCTACTGCGCGGGCTGGTCCCTC
>CAZCTS010000121.1:0-3591 GCA_964501635.1 uncultured Oscillospiraceae bacterium
GATCCTGGATATCCCGCAGCCGAGGATATCTCAAAACCTTGGAAAGTTGAGGGATATGGGCTTGGTGACCGATGTCAGAAAAGAGAAGTACATCTACTATTCGCTTAAAAAAGAAAATAAGATACTTATGAGCATCCTGAAAGATATCTTCAGCGATCTTGCCTCCCATCCAAAGCTCGCGGCGGACCGGGACGGGCTGGGCGACAAGGAGCAATATCTGTCCCGCTGCGGCAATCCGTGCAGTTGATGAAAGAGGCGAAAAATGGCTCAAAAGCATAAAATCCTGGTGGAATACCTGTTTCTGGACCTTGCAAGCTGCGACCGCTGCATAGGGACCGGCGATATTCTGGATGAGGTGATGAAGGTTATCACGCCGGCCCTGGAAATTGCCGGGTATGACGTCGAGTACAGAAAAATCGAGATCCAAACAGAAGAAATGGCTAGGGCCTATCAATTCCTGTCTTCGCCCACGATCCGGGTGAACGGAGCCGATGTATGCCAGTCGGTGGAGGAAAACAGCTGCGGATGCTGCAGCGAAATCAGCGGCACGGATGTGGATTGCCGCGTATTTGAATACGATGGGCAGATCAGCGAGATCCCGCCTCGGGAGATGCTCGCCCAGGCCATACTCAAGGCGGCATTTAGCGAAATCCGCGCAATCCCTGACGCCAGCGATTGCTGCGTTTATGAGCTGCCCGAAAATCTCAAAACATTCTTTGAGGGTAAAAGTACAATAAATAAAAGCAGGTGCTCCTGTGCATAGCCGTGGGGATCGCCTGTTCAACACGATCGCACCGGTTTACGGCCTGTTTTACGAAATGCAAAAAAAGCGTTACGGGGAAGTCGTCGATAGGGCTTCCGGCACCCTGGACCTGTCTTCCTTTGGCACGGTCCTGGATGTGGGCTGCGGCACCGGCGCCCTCTGTTCGCTGCTCCATGAGAGAGGCTTGTCGGTGACCGGCATCGACCCTGCGTCAAAATTGCTGGCTGTGGCCAAGGGGCATCCGGACGGCAAAGAAATCAATTATGTTCAAGGGGATGCCCTGGAGCGATTGCCGTTTGAGGACAAAAGCTTTGATCTATCCATCGCCTCCTACGTAGCCCACGGCATGGGCGCGTCTCAGAGAGAGCGCTTATACGCGGAAATGGCCCGGGTCACCCGAAGCAGGGTGGTCATTTTTGATTACAACCGAAACCGGTCCTGGCTGACTTCCGCTGTGGAATGGCTGGAGCAAGGCGATTATTTCCGGTTTATCAAGAACGCGCAAAACGAGATGGAAAGTTGCCCGTCCTTTATCGATGTCAGCGTCCTGGACGTGGGTCCTAGAGCTTCCTGGTATATCTGCACACCGGTATAGAATTTTGCCCCGAAATTTGGTAGAATGACAGGTGTTATTTACAGAAAAGGGGTCATTACAATGAACGAATGGGTCAACAAGTGCAAGCTTCCCCCGCATATCGCGGACATCATCCAAAACTGCCGGTCGGTCATATACCCGGCGTCCAGAGAGGAAATGCTGGGGCTCTCCTTTGGCGCTCCGCCGAAGGATATTTTCGACGTGGAATACGAAGTGGACGGCTTCGGCACCATCAAGGAAGCCACGGTGACGAACTGCAAGAACGGGGCCGTGGTCAACTATCCCGACGACTACATGAGAAGGCGCGACCCGGACTGCCTGCTGGTGGCCGACGACAACGACACGGACAAGCCAAAATATGACGATGTGTACAACCGGGACTTTGAGCCCTTGCGCTCCGCCACTTTTGAGTGGTTAAAAAAGCAGGACCTGATCGTGATGCCTTTCAAGGCAGGCGGGATGGAATTCGGATACGACGCCTTGCTGATCGCCCCGGTCAACGCCGCATTTTTTGCCTGCGGCCTCGGCGACTTGCAGGGTTTTCTGGACATCAGGGCGATCGAAGGGCCCTTTTGCCCCAAAGCGGTGGTCTTTCTTGCGCCCCCTTTTCGCCACACCCATTTTCAGGGCAAGCAGATCGTCATCCACAACCGGCTGGAGGGGCTGCACGAACTGTTTTCGTATAATCTGTACCCGGGTCCCAGCGCCAAGAAGGGCATTTACGGCGTGCTGCTGAACATCGGCGAAAACGAGGGATGGGTGACGGTCCACGCCGCCACCGTCAAAGTGATCACCCCCTACGACAATGAGATCGTCATCATGCACGAGGGCGCGTCCGGCGGGGGCAAAAGCGAGATGATCGAAAACCTCCACAAAGAAATGGACGGTCGGATCCTGTTGGGCCAAAACATTGTGACCGGCGAAAAAAGCTATCTCGATCTGAAGGAGACCTGCGAGCTGCGCCCGGTCACCGACGATATGGCGCTTTGCCACCCCAGGATGCAAAACGACAGCAAAAGGCTGGTGGTGAAAGACGCCGAGGAAGGCTGGTTTCTGCGATTGGACCATATCATCGGATATGGGACCACGCCCCGCTATGAAAAAATATTCACCCAGCCCGAAGAGCCTCTGATCTTTTTGAACATCGAGGCCGTTCCCCATTCCACCTGCCTTGTCTGGGAGCACACGAAGGATTCCGACGGCAGCCCCTGCCCGAACCCCAGGGTCATTCTGCCCCGCCGCCTGGTGCCCAATGTGATCAGCGAGCCGGTGGAGGTGGACGTGCGAAGCTTTGGCGTGCGGACTCCGCCCTGCACAAAAGAGAGCCCTTCTTACGGCATCCTAGGTATGTTCCACATCCTGCCGCCGGCTCTGGCCTGGCTGTGGCGCCTGGTGGCGCCCAGAGGCCACAACAACCCCAGCGTCACGGATTCCCTGGGCATGAGCAGCGAAGGCGTGGGTTCCTATTGGCCCTTTGCCACAGGCAAGATGGTGGAGCAGGCCAACCTGCTGCTGGAGCAGATCGTTCGCTTCACCAACACCCGCTACGTTCTGATCCCCAACCAGCACATCGGCGCATATAGAGTCGGCTTCATGCCCCAGTGGATCGCAAGGGAATATATCGCCCGCAGGGGCAGCGCCAAATTTAAGCCGGAGCATCTGGTGGCTGCCCGCTGCCCCCTGTTCGGCTATGCGCTGGAATCCCTGAAAGTGGACGGCCAATACATCCGCAAGGCCTTTTTGCAGCCTGAGACCCAGGCGGAAGTCGGAATCGAGGCCTACGACGAGGGGGCAAGGATTCTGACGGAATTTTTCAAAAAAGAAGTTGAGAAGTTCGACACGCCCTTGCTGGATCCCCTGGGGCAGCAGATCATTCAGATGTTCCTGGGGGGCGCCGACGCCATCGAATACAACGGCCTGATCCCCATGAAGTATTGAAAATCCCTAATGGCAGCGGTCATTCTCTCGAGAAGGAGGTTCAATAGAATGGAAGTTCATAAGTATCACGCGCTGGGAAACGATTACCTGGTCTACGATCCGAAATTCAACACGATGGAACTGAACGAGGAGCGGATCAAGCGCATCTGCGACAGAAACTTCGGCGTGGGTTCCGACGGGATCCTCTTCGGGCCGGAGTTCCGGGACGGAAAACCCGTGGTGCGGATCTTCAACCCCGACGGCGGCGAGGCCGAGAAAAGCGGCAGCGGCGTGCGGATCTTTTCGAAATATCTGA
>CAZCTS010000122.1:0-2260 GCA_964501635.1 uncultured Oscillospiraceae bacterium
CAGCACCCCGATGATGGGCATGATCAGGTCGTTCACCAGAGAGCTGACGATCTTTCCGAAAGCGCCGCCGATCACCACCGCTACAGCCAGATCGATCACGTTGCCTCTCATGGCAAAATCTTTAAATTCTTTTAGCATAGTCATTCCTTCTTTCAATACCACATTAAGTTGTAAGCGTCATTCTATCAAAGTTTATTCAGACAATCCATAGGCTTTGCTCACATTTTGCACAAAAACGATGCCCTTGCCCGATTCTTGGATTTGGAATTCCTCCTGGATTCTGGCGATGATCCTCTCCGTCATCTCCTTGCTCGTCACCATCATGACGATTTCCTTTTCCGGTTCGATCTCCATGGCAAACACCCTGCTGGTTTCGTGGATGCCCGAGCCTCTGGCGTTGATAATGGTGGCGCCTCTGGCTCCTGCCTGGGTCGCGGCTTCCACCACCGCCTCTGCTTTCCCCTTGTCTACGATGGCAATAATCGATTGGTACATTGTCTCCTCCAAACCTCCGTATTCGTCCGGTGTGTCGCACTGGCAGCTGCTGGACCCGCATATGCCGTATATAGGAATGCTGTAGGCAATTCCATGGTTTTTTTTATGAAAATGATGCGTGCTGTTCAGATCCTCCAAGACTCGATCAACCAGGTGGCGGGGCGCCGCCATCATGACGATCTCCCTTTGTATATCGCAGAGGGCCAGTCTTTCCAGCAGCGGATTGTCGATGGTCCCCGTCCCCAGCAAGATAGTTCCTCCTGTAACACCGCTTTCTTTAGCCGTGTGCAGAACCTTGCTTCCAAGACCATTATTCACAATGGCGTAAATCATTTCAAACCCGCTTGCCTTATGCTCGGCGTCCATCATTGGCCGCACCTCCTTTACGTGATTTCAGTTTGTAGATCAAACCCAGCAGCTGCAGGGTGATCAGGGGCGTCATGGCCACCATGGCGATGATGCCGAACCCATCCACCAGCACATCGGCGCTGTGGATGGCCTGGGCGGCGCCCTGCGCAAAGGACAGCACAAAGGTGGCTGTCATGGGGCCGGAGGCCACGCCCCCGGAATCGAAGGCGATCCCTACGAAGAGATTGGGCACGATCCGCATCAGGAGCAGAGAAATGGCGTAGCCCGGCAGCAAAAAATGCCACAGCTCCAGATCCGGGGTCATGATCCGCAGCATGGAAAGGCTGACTGCGGCGCCGATGCCAAGGGACAACGCCAACAACACAGTTTTCCGTTTGACATAACCACTGGTGACATCCTGGATCTGGTCGGTCAGGGCGTGGACCGCAGGCTCGGCGATCACCACGAAGAACCCCAGTACGAATCCGACTCCTACGAGAAGAAGGGGATTTCCGGTCGAAGCGATGCGATAGCCTACCAAGGCCCCTACATCCATGAATCCTCCGTGAACCCCCGTCAGAAAAAGCACCAGGCCCACAAATGCATAAAAAAGGCCTGCCAGAATCCTTCGCCGCTGGCTTTTAGGGCTTGCCACGAGCAACTGTTTCTGAAAAAGAAGAAACAGGATCAGTATGGGGGCCAGGGCCATCAGAATTTCCAGGGCCACCTGGGGCAGCGCATGGGAAAAGGGAGCCATCAGGCTCGGGGGGGGTGGACCGAAGACCTCCACCTCTCCCTGGATTTTTCCCGGAGAGGCCAAAATGCTCATGAGCATCACTGCCATGATCGCCCCGGTGGAAGTGATGCCTACCAAGCCGAAGCTGTCCTCTTCGGAGGCCTCCCGATTTTTCTGAAGAGATGAAACCCCGACGGCGATGGCCAGGATAAAGGGGACAGTCAGAGCGCCGGTGGTGGCGCCGGAGGCATCAAAGGAGATGGCCAAAAACTCCGGGGAGACAAAAATCGCCATCAGGAGAATGATCCCATAGGCGATGGCCAGAAAGAGTTTTAAGGAAATATTGTAGACGATCCGGACCAACCCGCCGGTCAGCAAAAAAGCGATGCCCACGGAGACCATCCCTACAATTTGGATCTTGGGGATGGCCGAAGCCGTCACCTCGTCCACCTGACTGGCCAGGATGTGCAGATCCGGCTCCGCAGCCGAAATCAAGAATCCGAACGCAAGCCCTACGGCCACCACGATGAAGATCCTGCCGGATCGGGTCAGCGCCGAACCCATCAGTTGGCCGATGGGCGAGATGCCTACCTCCACCCCCACCAGGAAAAGGGACAATCCCACAGCGATGAGCAGCGCCCCTACTAAAAAGCGAATCAGCTCCGGCATAGGCAAAGGCAC
>CAZCTS010000122.1:2360-3419 GCA_964501635.1 uncultured Oscillospiraceae bacterium
TGGACCCGGCCGTCCCGGATCCAGCGCAGCGCCTTGCGGGCGGAAAGCATACCGGAAAACGCCCCTGCGTTGATCTGGACCAGCAACCCCTGCCGGATCAGAGCGTCCAGGGCTGATTCGTCCTTTGCCGCTCTATAATAGCGGTCGATATGGGCGATCAGCGGCCGGATGTTCCGCTGATCCATCAGCCTTTCCAGACAGTTGAAAATACTGTGGTCCCAGGGGTCCGAAGGCATTTCCACCATCAGGATGCGGCTCTGGCCGATGCACAGGGCCGAAAGATGCTCTTCTTCCATGCGCCAGAGCTGGTCGAAATAGTAGACCTCCGCTCCCACGATCCTGGCGGGCAGCGGGGTGCCGCCCTCCGCCTGCTCAGCCACAGCCTTCTCCAGGCGAAGCAGAGAGGCATCCCGCCTTTCGAGGAACCGGCGGGGGGATTCGGCCTGGGGATAAAAATGGGGCGTCAGCACTGCGGCGGACACCCCTTGGCCGGCAAGGGACTGCAACATCGCAATAGATTCCTCCAGATCACGGCTACCGTCGTCCAGTCCGGGGAGAATGTGCGTGTGCCAATCAGTCACGGTTGTCGGAATCGTAGCTTCTTCCATAATAGCTCTTGTATTTCCCATAGCGATAGGTGCCCTTTACGTGAAAAGCTTTGTCGTTGAGCACAGTGCCGATCAGCTTGGCGTTCACAAACTGCAGGCGGTTCACCGCATAGAGCAGCTCGTCCCGCTTGCTGATGTTCTCCCGGGTCACCAGGATCAGGCCGTCCAGGAGCCTGGAAAGCACCGTCGCATCGGTGACCACGTTCACCGGGGGCGTGTCGATAAAGACGTAATCGTAGCGCTCCTTGAGCCGGTCGATCAGAGTCTCCATATTTCTGGAGCCCAGCAGTTCCACCGGGTTGGGGGGCATGACGCCGCTATAAAGGATGTCCAGATTCTTGTAGACGGATTGCTTGACCACCGCATCCAGTTCCACAAAACGAGCCAGCACTTCGGCCAGACCGGGACCCGGCTCCCCGCCGGTGATGCGCTGGATGTTGGGTCTGCGAAG
>CAZCTS010000123.1:0-1636 GCA_964501635.1 uncultured Oscillospiraceae bacterium
CGTGGACGTGGGCTATGGGCAGCTGGACTGGAAGCTTCGCAGCGACAGCCGGGTGGTCGCGATGGAACGGGTCAACTTCCGCTATCTGGACCCCGGTACAATTCCTCTGCGCTTCGATTTTGCGACGGCGGACGTGTCCTTCATTTCGCTGAAATGGATCTTCCCCGTAGCGGGAAAGCTCTTAAAAGAGACCGGAAAGCTGCTTTGCCTTGTAAAGCCTCAGTTCGAAGCCGGCCGCGGCCAGGTCGGTAAAAACGGCATCGTCCGCGATAAAACGGTCCACCGCAGCGTTCTGCAAGCGGTAGTGGGCTATGGGGCGGACAGCGGACTGGCCTTTTCCGATGTAAGCTGGTCGCCCATTACCGGAACGAAAGGAAACATCGAATTTCTCTTGTTGCTGGAGCCTTCCTCCGGCTCATTCCCAGATGCCGGCATGCGGATCGACGCAGCCGTTGAGCAGGCCCACGAAGCGCTGGACCGGTGACCCCCGAGTTCAAGAGGAGCCATCCATGGCATTGACGCCCATGATGCAACAATATTTGAGTATTAAAGAGCAATATCCGGATTGCATTCTTTTCTTTCGTCTGGGCGATTTTTACGAGATGTTCTACGAAGACGCCGTCGTGGGCGCCCGGGACATGGAGATCACCCTGACCAAGAAGTCCTGCGGGGAGGCCGAACGGGCGCCCATGTGCGGGGTCCCTTACCACGCCGCGGACCTCTACATCGCCAAGCTCATCGAAAAAGGCCACAAAGTAGCCATCTGCGAGCAAATGGAGGATCCGGCCCTGGCTAAGGGGATCGTGCGGCGGGACGTTGTGCGGATCATCACCCCCGGAACGCTGCTCAGCCAGACCATGCTTTCGGAAAAAGAAAACAACTTCCTGGCATCTTTGTACGTCGGTCAGAAAGGCGAGGGCCTGGCCTATTGCGACATCTCCACCGGAGAATTTGCCGCCGTGGATTTTTCCGGTCCTTCCCACAGCGAAAACTTGATGGCGGAATTGGCAAAAGTCGACCCCAGGGAAGTGCTCGTCAACCAGTTTGACCCTCAGGCGGAAGACCTCTGGCGTCAACTTCCTCTATCCTTAAACGCCTATCTATCCCCCGGAAAACCGGAGTATTACCTGGAACGCAACTGTCAGCGCGCCATTCGGGACCATTTTCATACCGAGGCGGAAGGCAGCGTGGGCCTGGACAAAGAAGAGGCGCCCCATCTTTTTTTCGCGGTCGGCGCGATGCTCCACTATCTGAAGGACACCCAGAAGCAGAGCATGCAGCATCTGGGGTCTTTGCGCATCGTCGACGCAGGCGCCCACATGTCCCTGGACAAGGCCACGTTAAAAAGCCTGGAGATCGTGGAATCTCTGGCGGACCGGAAGCGCAGCGGCTCGCTGCTGGGGATCCTCGACAAGACCTGCACGGCCATGGGCTCCCGAAAAATGAGGCAATGGCTGAAAGAACCCCTGAACCGGAAGGACCCCATCGAAGCCAGGCTGAACGCAGTGGAAGCTCTTGTGGCTGACCCCCTGCGGCTTAACAACCTGCGGACCGCTTTGCGAGGGGTTTACGACCTGGAGCGCCTTTCTTCCCGGATCGCCTGCGGCACGGCCAACGGCCGGGATTTGAACGCCCT
>CAZCTS010000123.1:1736-3402 GCA_964501635.1 uncultured Oscillospiraceae bacterium
GCCTTTCTTCCCGGATCGCCTGCGGCACGGCCAACGGCCGGGATTTGAACGCCCTTAAAAACTCTTTGCTGAATCTGCCGGATCTGAAAGCGGAACTAGCAAGCGGCGAGGACCCGCTTCTGACGGCCTTGAATGCCGAAATCGACGATCTGCAGCGGCTCTACAAGCTGATCGAATCGGCCGTCCTAGAAGACCCGCCCATCACCATACGGGAAGGAAATCTGATCCAGAAAGGGTATTCAGCCGATCTTGACACTCTGAAGGAATCCATCAGCGAAGGCCGAAACTGGATCGCTTCCCTTGAACCTCTGGAAAGAGAGCGCACCGGGATCAAAAATCTGAAAGTGGGGTACAACAAGGTCTTCGGCTATTATCTGGAGGCCGGCAAATCGAACCTGAGCCTGATCCCGGCGGACTACATCCGCAAGCAGACCCTGGTCAACTGCGAGCGCTATATTACGCCGGAACTCAAGGAGATCGAATCCGTCGTGCTCCAGGCCGACGGAAAGATCAACGAGCTGGAATATCAGCTGTTTACGGAGCTTCGGGAGAAGATCGCCTTGGAGATCCAGGCGATCCAGGCCACATCCGCGGCCCTGGCTGCCGTGGATGTGCTGGCGTCCTTTGCGGAAGTCTCCGTCAAGCTGGCTTATGTAAAACCACAAATCACAGAAGGGGACCGGATCCTGATCCGGAAAGGACGCCACCCGGTGATCGAGCGGACCATCCGGGACGGCATCTTCGTCTCCAACGATCTTTACATCGACCGGGACAAAGCCAGCCTCCTTTTGATCACCGGGCCGAACATGTCCGGAAAATCGACCTATATGAGGCAGCTGGCGCTGATCGTGCTCCTGGCCCAGGCCGGATGCTTTGTGCCTGCGGAACAGGCGGAAATCGGCCTCTGCGACCGCATCTACACCCGCATCGGCGCCTCGGACAACATCGCCCAGGGACAGAGCACATTTTTTGTGGAAATGGCCGAATTAGCCTACATCCTGAATACATCCACCGAAAACAGCCTGGTGATCCTGGACGAGATCGGCAGGGGGACAAGCACCTACGACGGCCTGTCCATCGCCTGGGCGGTCTGCGAGCACCTGACCCGTCCCGGGAAAAACGTGCGAACTTTATTTGCCACCCACTACCACGAGCTCACCGCGCTGTCCGAAACCCGAAAAGGGGTCCGGAATCTGAATGTGGATGTGACGGAACACGAGGGGACCATTGTTTTTCTGCATAAGATCGTTGAAGGAAGCGCCAGCCGGAGCTACGGCATCCACGTGGCCCGCCTGGCCGGCGTGCCCGAATCCTTGCTTTCCGGGGCGGAAGACAAGCTGTGGGAGCTGGAGAATTCGATCCACCAACCTTCGGAATATCCAGCCGCCGAAACGCTTTCCCAAAACCCGAAGGAAGAACAGCTCAGCCTCTTTGGCGCCTCGGACCATTTTCTCGTTCAAAAGCTCCTGTCTCTTGATCTGATGGAAACCACTCCGGCAAAGGCTATCGAAATACTGCAGGAGCTTCAGACCGCCGCGAAGGAGGCTTGAGATGGACACGATTCCAAGGATCCGGGCGCTTTCTCCGGAAATCTCCGAAAAGATCGCCGCCGGAGAGGTGGTGGAGCGGCCGCTTTCCATCGTCAAAGAGCTGATGGAAAACGCCA
>CAZCTS010000124.1:0-3342 GCA_964501635.1 uncultured Oscillospiraceae bacterium
CAAGGTGCGCGACGTTCAGGTCATCGGCGTGCCGGACAAGCAGTACGGCGAGGAAGTGATGGCCTGCATCATCCTGAAAGAGGGCCAGACTCTGACCGCCGAGGAGATCCGGGAGTACATCCGGGCCCACATGGCCCGCCACAAAGTACCCAAATATGTGGAGTTCGTGGACTCGTTCCCCATGAACGCCGCGGGAAAGATCATCAAATATAAAATGAGAAACGCCGCAGTGGAAAAGCTGGGGCTGTACGAAGCAGCAAACGTAGAGACGGCTTAAGCCGAAGGAGGAAACCATGCTCGACATCACCATCCGGAAGACCCCCGCCCCCAAGGCAAAACCTGCCGACGAAACCAAGCTGGGCTTTGGCAAGTATTTTACAGACCACATGTTCATCATGGACCACAGCCCGGAAAAGGGCTGGCACGACGCCCGGATCGTTCCCTTCGAGAACTTTTCGATCACGCCTGCCGCCATCGTGTTTCACTATGGCATGTGCATTTTCGAAGGCCTTAAGGCCTACCGCCGGCCGGACGGCAAAGTCCAGCTGTTCCGGGTCGACGAGAACGCCCGCCGGATGATGCGCTCCGCGGAGCGGATGTGCATGCCCCAATTCCCCGAGGAGTATTTTGTTGAAGCCGTCAAAGCGCTGGTGTCATTGGATTCGGAATGGGTCCCCAGCGCCCCGGGCACCACGCTGTACATCCGTCCCACGATCATCTGCAACCACGACGACCTGTCCATGCACTCCCTGGACAGCTTTATGTTCTACATCATCCTGAGTCCGGTGGGCACCTACTACACGGAGGGCCTGAAGCCGGTGCGCATCAAGATCGAGGAGACCGCCGCCCGGAGCGTCCGGGGCGGAACAGGCTTCGCCAAGTGCGGCGGAAACTATGCCGGCTCGTTCCACGCCACGGTGCAGGCCGAGAAGGAAGGCTATTCCCAGGTGCTCTGGCTGGATGGCGCCACAAAGCAGTACATCGAGGAAGTGGGCAGCAACAACATCATGTTCAAGATCGGCGGAAAAATCGTGACGCCGGCCCTGGGCGACACGGTGCTCCCGGGCATCACCCGCAAATCCTGCATCGAGATATTCAAGAAATGGGGACTGGAAGTAGAGGAAAGACTGCTTCCGGTCACCGAGCTGCTGGAGCAGCTGGACAAGGGGAATGTGGAAGAAGTTTTCGGCGTGGGCACCGCGGCCATCGTCACCCCGGTGGGCGTGCTGGGCTACCTGGGCAAGGACCACCAGATCAACGGCGGGCAGATCGGTCAAACCACCCAGAGGCTCTACGACGAGCTGGTGGGCTTGCAGTTTGGCAGAAGGGCCGACGAGTTCGGCTGGACTCAACTGGTAAAATAATAGGAGAACGGGAATCAGAGATATGAATCAGAGAAGAGCCGTCATCATGGACGGCAACGAGGCCGCAGCCTACATCGCCTACGCTTTTACCGAGGTGGCGGCTATCTATCCGATCACGCCTTCCTCGCCCATGGCGGAGAAGACCGACCTGTGGTCGGCCGAAGGAAAGAAGAATATTTTCGGACAACCGGTCAGGCTGGTGGAAATGCAGTCGGAAGCCGGCGCCGCCGGCGCCGTCCACGGCGCCCTGGAGACCGGCGCCCTGGCCACCAGTTACACCTCTTCCCAGGGTTTGCTCCTGATGCTGCCGGTGATGCACCGCCTCTCCGGCCAGCGGCACCCCGGCGTGCTCCACGTGGCGGCCCGGACCGTGGGGACCCACGCGTTTTCCATTTTCGGGGACCATTCCGACGTGATGAACTGCCGGGGCACGGGTTTTGCCATGCTGTCCACCGCCGGCGTCCAGGAAGTGATGGACCTGGCCGGGGTGGCGCATTTGGCGTCCATCGAGGCCCGGGTCCCTTTCCTTCACTTCTTCGACGGCTTCCGCACCTCCCACGAGATCAGCAAGATCCAGGCTCTGGAATACGAAGAACTGGCGGAAATGCTGGACCGGGAGGCCCTGCAGGCATTCCGGGACCACGCGCTGAACCCGGAAGACCCGGCCCTGCGGAGCACCGTTCAGAACCCGGACATCTATTTCCAGGTGAGGGAGGCCAACAACCGCTTCTACGAGGCAGTCCCCGATATCGTGTCCCGCTATATGGATCAGATCTCCCAACGCACCGGGCGGGATTATAAACTCTTCAATTATTATGGCGCAGCGGACGCCACCGACGTGGTGGTGGCCATGGGCTCGGTGAGCGGCGCCGTTCGGGAGGCCGTGGACCATCTGAACGCTCAAGGCCGCAAAGCCGGTTTCGTCCAGGTCCATCTGTTCCGTCCCTTTGCAGTCCAAAAGCTGTTGGAGGCGATTCCCCAAACCGCTGTCCGCATCGCGGTCCTGGATCGCTGCAAGGAGATGGGCGCCGCGGGGGAACCCCTGTATCAGGATGTGTGCACCGCCTTTTCCCGGAGCGGAAGAGCTCCCCTGATCATCGGCGGCCGCTACGGCCTGTCCTCCAAGGACACCACCCCCTCCCAGATCGGGGGCGTCTTTGAGAATCTGCGCCGGGCGCAGCCCCTCAACGGCTTCACCATCGGCATCCTGGACGATGTCACCCACCTTTCCCTTTCGCCAGACCCGAAGATCCCCGACGGAAAAGAGGGTGTTTTTGCGTGCAAATTCTGGGGTCTGGGCTCCGACGGCACCGTGGGGGCCAACCGCAACACCGTGGAGATCATCAGCAAGTACACGGATTTTTACGGCCAGGCCTATTTCGAATACGACGCCAAAAAATCCTTCGGCATCACCAAATCCCACCTGCGCTTTTCCAAAGAGCCCATCGAGTCGTCCTATCTGGTGCGCAAGGCCGACTTCATCGCCTGCCACCATCAGACCTTCCTTTCACAGTATGACATGGTTTCGGAGCTTCTGCCCGGAGGGACCTTCCTCTTGAATTGCGCCTGGTCCGGGGCCGAACTGGAAGAGAAGATCCCCGGCGCCGTCAAGCGGGCGCTGGCGGAAAAGAAAGCCAATTTTTATATTTTGAACGCCAGCGGCATCGCCCGGGACCTGGGCCTTGGCATCCACGCCAACATCGTCCTCCAGTCCGCCTTTTTCCGCTTGATGCAGGTGATCCCCGCCCGGGAGGCCGACGGCTATCTGCGGCAAGCGGTCCGGGACACCTACTTCGCCAAGGGCGACGCCGTGATCGAAAAAAATCTGAACGCCGTCACCCGGGGCGCTGAAGCGGTCACAAAGGTGGAGATCCCGGAAGCCTGGGCCTTTGCGCCGGACGAGGAAAGGGCGCCCGCAAAAGACGTGCCGGATGTGGTCAAAAACCTGCTGCGCCCCATCAACGCCCAGAAGGGCGAC
>CAZCTS010000125.1:0-3276 GCA_964501635.1 uncultured Oscillospiraceae bacterium
CCTGCACCGAAACCGTGGCAAAAATCGGCCCTCTCCGGAGCAGGATCCGCACATGCCCTCCGGCGCCTTCGGGAAAACCGTGGCGCAGGGCGTTGGAGACCAGCTCGCTCACCACCAGGGCGATGGCGGTTGCGATATCCGGATGGACCAGCAGGTCGTCGCCGCTCACCTGGATGCTGACCGCCTTGTCTTCGCCGGAGACCAGATGGATGTTCCGGCAGATCCGCTCCAGCAGCAGGTTCAGATGAACGCCGCCCTCGGCTCCCTCCCGGGACAGCATGTCGTGAATGGCCGCTATGCTCAGCACGCGCTGAGTGTTTTCCGCAAAGGCCCGCTTCGCTTCGCCATTTGAGGTTCGGCGCGCCTGAAGGTTCATGATCGAGGCGATCATCTGCAGATTGTTTTTGATCCGGTGATGCATCTCCCGCATGCGCAGATCGCCCTGGCTGTCCTGAGCCGGGATCTCCAGTTTGCGCAGGTTCTCTTCGTCCCGCTCCCTGGCCAGACGCTGGAATTGCTTGTGGCGGATGATATCGCTGTACACGTCCTTTTCGCGGATCAGGACGCCGATGATCTTCTGATCCCTGTTTCGGATCGGCGCCGCATCCTGGCGGACGGCCACCCCTTCCTGGGTGATGGCCTTCAGCTCTCTTGTAGGCAGCCCGCTCTCCATGGCCTGGTAGACCGCAGGCTCCATTTCCCGCAGCGCCGTCTTGCCGCGAACGTCCTTCAAATAAGCCGAGCCGCCCGGCTGGTCCGGCCCTGCCTGGGCCACCACCAGAGCAGTGCGGTAGTTTTCGTCGAAGCAGTCGATAAAAATATCGTCCCCTGTCAGCTGGGCGATCAGCGGCAGCTGCCGCTCCAACTCTTCCAGCAGGGCGATGTCTTCCTCGCTCAGGTTCGATTGGCGGCAAAGGGCCCGAAGCTTCATTTCCTGCCCTTCTCCGGCGGCAGGACCGACCGGGCCGATTGCTGGTCCACCACGGCGGCGGCCAGGGAGGCGATGGAGCATCGCTTGTTCATGGCCATGCGCTGCAGATCCCGGTAGGCCTGGGCTTCGGTGGTGCCGCTCTGCAGCGCCACGATCTCCTTGGCCCGGTCGATCAGCTTGGCGTCGCTGAGCTTCTGCCTGGCTTCCCGGCTCTCCCGACGGGCCTCCCGGAGCCTGGCGCTCTGGGCAAAGGCCACTTCCAGGGCCGGCAGGATCAGCCGCTGCTCGATGGGCTTGACAAGATAGCCCGTCACGCCGATGCGGCCGGCCCGCTCCAGCAGCGCCTTGTCTGAAAAGGCCGTCAGCAGGACCACGCAGCCGGCCAAGTCCTCCCCGAGGATGATCTCCGCGGCGGACAGCCCGTCAAACACCGGCATGCGAACGTCCATCAGCACCACGTCGGGGCGGGCGCTGCGGCACAGTTCCACCGCGTCGAAGCCGTCGGCGGCCTCGGCCACGACCTGAAGCCCCAGTTCCTCGACCATCTGGGAAATATCCAGCCTTGTGATCGGCTCGTCGTCCACAACGATGACTGTTTTCATTTTCTGCTCCTGCGATTTGGTGGATCCGCTCATCTCGTGGGAATGACCTCCATCCAGTACCCGTCCGGGTCGGCGATAAAGTAGATCCCCATTCCGGGATTTTCGTAGCAGATGCAGCCCATGGCCTTGTGCTTCGCATAAGCGGTCTCGTAGTCGTCGGTGCGGAAGGCCAGGTGGAATTCGTTGTCCCCAAGATTATACGGCTCCTTCCGATCCCGGAGCCATGTCAGCTCCAGCTGGTGCTCCGACAGTTCGTCGGCCATGTAGACGATGATAAAGGAGCCGTCCTCCGGGCTCTTGCGCTCCGCTTCCCGAAGCCCCAGAGCCTCCTGATAGAAAGCCATAGACTTTTCCAGGTCCAGAACGTTGATGTTGTTGTGGATCATCTTGAATTTCATGCCATCTCTCCTGCGCACTGCGCTTTTCTTCTCTTCCCTTCCGCGTCAGCGGCCAGCAGGGTCCGGATGACCACCTCCGGTGTGATGTCCACTCCTTCGTGATGGATCTGCTCGCCCGCCCGGCAGGCCCGCACAGACACTTTTTCCAATTCTTCCGCTGTAGCCTGGCCCAGGCCGATCCCTTCCAGGGTCGTGGGCAGTCCGATGCTCTCGCAGAAGGTGTACACTTCGTCGACCAGGCCCTTTGTCTCTTCCCGCAGGAACAGGGACGAAAGGACCCCTATGGCCACTTTTTCTCCGTGGTAGAAATGGTGGGTCTGGGGAAGCACGGTCAGGCCGTTGTGGATGGAATGGGCCATGGCCAGGCCCCCGCTTTCAAAACCCAGTCCGCTGAGGAGCGTGTTGGCTTCGATCACGTGCTCCAGGGCCGGCGTCACCCGGTGAGCCCTGCATGCGGCCAGGGCCTCCGCCCCGTATTCCAGCAGCGTGTCGTAGCAGAGCCTGGAAAGCGCATAGGCTGTATGGGAGCCCAGTTCGCCCGCCTCGTTTTTCGCGTTGTTCTTTCTGCAGGATTCCGCCTCGAACCAGGTGGCCAGGGCGTCTCCCATGCCGGACACCAGAAAGCGCGCCGGCGCGTCGGCGATGATCCGGGAATCCACCAAGACCAGATTCGGATTGTTTTTCTGGTATTCCACCCGGATCACGGCGCCCTCCTCGCTGTACACGATGGCGCAGGCGCTGCAGGGCGCGTCCGTGGAAGCGATGGTGGGCACGACGACCACAGGGATGCCCAGCCGGTCCGCGGCGATCTTGCCCGTGTCGATGGTTTTGCCGCCGCCCACCGCAACGATAAACTGCGCCCCGCATTTTTTTGCCGCTTCGACGCAGCCATCGATCTCCCGGTCGCAGCATTCTCCGCCGAAGCCCTCGATGTGCAGGCGCAGCGCCGGGGAATCTTCCGGCAGCATTCCTTTTAAGCGCTCCGTGGACGAGGGCGTCATGATGCACAGCCCCACCCGGCCGAATTTGGACAGCTCGTCCTTCAGGCGCCCGACGGCGCCGTCCCCCTGGATGTACCGACTGGGAAACAATGTTTTAGTGATCATTTTATGGGACCTCCTTGCACACTCATTTGGTTGGATAGGATGACTCCCTGCTCAGAAAAATATCCGTCAGCATCCGCTTTCCGGTTTCCGTCTTGAAATACTTATCGCAAACGCTTTGGGCCGCCTCGTATTCCGAAGCGTTCTCATCCAGGTTCACCAGGAAATCCGCTTCCACCAGGATCTGATAGTCCGGTCCATCGATCCCGGTATAGGTGTGATGATGGCCCACCAGGTATTTG
>CAZCTS010000126.1:0-3223 GCA_964501635.1 uncultured Oscillospiraceae bacterium
ATCTGCGCGAAGATGATCATCAACGCCGGCATCCGCCGCGTCATCATTCAGGAGGCCTACCCCGACGAGCTGGCCGAAGAAATGTTCCGGGAAGCGGGCGTTCGGGTGGAAGAAGTGGGAGATCAAAAGGAATGAGCGAGTTTTTGGTCATCTTCCTCCTGGCGGCGCTGGTCACCGCCGCGGCCACGCCCCTGGCCATACGGCTGGCGCCCCGGATCGGGGCTATGGATGTGCCGAAGGACAAGCGCCGGGTCCATGCGAAGCCCATCCCCCGCCTGGGGGGCGTGGCCATCTATCTTGGGATCATCGCCGCGTTTTCGCGACTGCTGCCCTGGAACGAGCAGCTGCTGGGCATCGTCATGGGCGCCACCCTGATGCTGGCCATCGGGATCTATGACGATATCAAAGGACTGAAACCCAAAGCCAAGCTGGCGGGGCAGATCCTGTGCGCGCTGATCCTTTTCTTTTTCAGCGTGCAAATTCGGGGCATGACCAATTTGCTGCCTTTCGGGCCAAAGTATCTGATCTTTCCCCTGGGGCTGTCGCTGGTCGTCACGGTCTTCTGGGTGGTGGCCATCACCAACACCGTCAACCTGATCGACGGCCTGGACGGACTGGCGGCGGGCATCGTCTGCATCGCCTGCCTGTCGGTGGCCTACACCTCGGCCATGAGCGGCCGCCTGGGCACCGCCCAGATCATCCTGGCCGTGGGCGGCGCCACCCTGGGATTTTTGCTCTTCAATTTTTATCCGGCCAAAATTTTTATGGGCGACGGGGGATCCATGCTGCTGGGCTTCCTGCTGTCGGGCATCTCCCTGGTGGGAGACACGCCCACCAAAGGAACCACGCTGTTTGCCACCGTGGTTCCCGTCATGATCCTGGCGCTGCCCATTTTTGACACCCTGTTCGCCATCGTGCGCCGGATGGTCAACAAAAAGCCGATCATGCAGGCGGACAAGGGCCATCTGCACCATCGGATCATGGCCATGGGCTTCGGCCAGCGCAGGACTGTGCTGGCCTTGTACTCCATCAGCGCCATCATGGGCGTGGCCGGGAACCTTTGGAGTTCGCAAATGAAGCTGGAAGCCCTGGTCCTGTTTGTGATCGCTTCCTGTCTGATCGTGATCTTCCTGGGCATCGGCATTGTGAACCCGGAGCCGGATAAAGCGGTGACAGAGAAGACGGCCCGCTCCGGCGGAGAGGAGGATCGCCCATGAAGATCATGACGGTGTTCGGCACCCGGCCCGAGGCGATCAAAATGGCCCCCCTGGTCAAAGCCCTGGAAAAAGAAGAAGGAATCGAGTCGGTGCTCTGCGTGACCGCTCAGCATCGCAGCATGCTGGACCAGGTGCTGGAGCTGTTCGAGCTGACTCCCAGGTACGATCTGGATATCATGGAGCCCGATCAAACCATCTCCATGATCACCTCTCACGTGCTGAGCGGCATGGACAAGGTGCTGGAAGAAGAGCGACCCGACCGGGTGCTGGTCCACGGGGACACCTCCACAACCTTTGCCACGGCCCTGTCCTGCTATTATCACCAGATCCCGGTGGGCCATGTGGAAGCGGGTCTGCGGACCTTCAACCCCTACTCGCCCTTTCCCGAGGAGATGAACCGGGTGCTGACCGGGCATATCGCCGACATGCACTTCGCCCCCACGGTCCGCAACCGGGACAATTTGCTGCGGGAAGGCATCGCTTCGGAGCGGATCTTCGTCACCGGCAACACGGTGATCGACGCCTTGCTCCAGGTGGCGGACAAACCCTACATATTTCAGGACACGGTGCTCTCCGCTCTGGATTTTGAGCGGAAGAGAGTGATCACCGTCACCTGCCACCGCCGGGAAAACCTGGGGGAATACATGGACAACATCTTTGGGGCCATCGCCCGGATCGCCGGGGAATTCCCCGACGTGGAAGTGGTCTATCCGGTGCACTTGAACCCCAGGGTCCTGGAATCAGCCCGACGGCACCTGGGAGACATCCGCAACGTGCACTTGATCTCGCCCCTCACGTATCAGCCCTTTGTGAACCTGATGATGCGCTCCTATTTGGTCATCACGGATTCGGGCGGCATGCAGGAGGAGGCGCCGGCCCTGGGGAAACCCGTGCTGGTGGTCCGCCGGGAGACCGAGCGCCCCGAGGCGGTGGAAGCCGGCACGGTGAAACTGGCCGGCGTGGAGGAGGAAACGATCTACGGGATGACCCGGGAACTGCTCGCGGACGCTGAGGCTTACCAGTCCATGGCCCGGGCTGTCAACCCCTACGGAGACGGAAAGGCCAGCGGCCGTATCCTCGAAGCGCTGAAAAAAGACGCTGGCCGGGCTGCCCATGCTTAAACCGCAGGCGGACAAGGCATTTTACAGGACCCTGGCGGCGGTGGCCCTGCCCATCGCCCTCCAGAGCCTGGTCTCTTCTTCCCTGACCCTGGTGGACAACCTGATGGTGGGGCAGCTGGGGGAGACCGCTCTGGGCAGCGTGGGGCTGGCCACCCAGATTTTTCACTTGCACTGGATGGTCCTGTTCGGGTTTTGTACGGGCTGTTCCACGTTCACCACGCAATTCTGGGGCGTCCGGGACGTGGCCAACATCCGCCGGGTGGCGGGGTTGGGGGTGGCGTTTTGCTTTGCGGTGAGCACCCTGTTCTTTACAGTGGCGACAGCGGCGCCCGAATTTGTGCTCCGGATCTTTACCGACAGTCCCGAGGCCATAGAACTGGGCAGCACTTACGTGCGGACCGCGGCGCCCAGCTTCCTGTTCCTGGCGGTCACCCAGCCTTTGTCGGGCACCTTCCGGGCCACCCAGCAGACGAGGATCCCGCTCTATGTGTCCTCCTTCGCCTTCGGGCTGAACACGGTGCTGAACTATCTGCTGATCTTCGGACACTTCGGATTTCCGGCCATGGGCATCGGCGGCGCCGCCCTGGCCACCATGATCTCCCGGATGATGGAATGCGGCCTGATGGTGGCCTTGATGCTCTCCCAAAAGAACGTCCTGTCGGGCAGGATAAAGGAGTTTTTCTCCTTCAACCGCCATTTTGTGGGGCGGGTATTCCGCAACACCACCGCCACCACCGTCAACGAGGGCTTGTGGGGGGCCGCGGACGGAGCCTTCAACGCAGCCTACGGCCGCCTGGGCATCACGGCCTACGCGGCGGTGCAGGCCTCCGGCACGATCATGGGGCTCTTCTGTTACGCCGCCTTCAGCGTGGGGGACGCCGCCTT
>CAZCTS010000127.1:0-2197 GCA_964501635.1 uncultured Oscillospiraceae bacterium
GTGACCTTCACCGAGGTCCCCGGCAATCACTTCTACGAAGAATACACGCATTACTGAAATACCCTTAAACAAGGGTCAACATAAAGGAAAAGAATCGAGATGCCGATCAAACTGACAGAATTCGAAACCAGGATGCTTCAGGGGGAAATGGGTCCCTTTAAGCAGCGCGCCCTTCAAAAGATCGTGGACTACGCCCACGCCCTGGGCGCCGAGGAGCTCTGCACCGTCACCAAAGCCACGGTGTACATGGGATTTCATCCCTATCTGGAGGCCGTGGACTCGGAGGATTACGACGAAATATTCTCCCAGATGGTGCTTTGCAGTGATCAAAAGTACAAGCTGGAGCAGTTCAGCGAGGAGTGCTTTTCCCAGACCTGCGTGGGCGCCTGCGACCACTACGGCTACGAGGCGGCGAACCTGTCCAAAGAGGTGTTTGACAAAAACCGCCAATACCTGGAGTTGACCAAGGAAGCCGGCGTGAGCATCGCCGGCAGCTGCACCCCGTATCTGAGCGGCTGGCTGCCGCTTCGCGGCGAGCATTTCGTCTCCACCGAGTCCAGCAACATCCTGATGTGCAATTCCTACTTTGGCGCCTGCGGCAACGCCGACGGCCTGGAAGCTGCCGCCTGGTCGGCCATCTGCGCGCGCACGCCCCTTTGGGGCAACCACATCCTGAGCAATCGCTACGCCACCCACGTGGTGGAGATCCGGTGCAAGAGCGAAACGGCCATGGACTGGGACATCATCGGCCATGCCCTCGGCCGGCTGCTCACCGAGGGCAACGCCCGGCCGGTCCTGACCGGAAACTTTCACCGGCCGGACATCAACCGCTTAAAGCGCTGCTTCGCTTCCCTGGCCACCACCAGCGGCTGCGAGATCTGCCACATCGTGGGCTGCACGGCGGAAGCGCCCACCCTGGAAGCGGCTCTGGCGGGCCACGAGCCCAAGAAACATCTGGTCCTGACCCAGGAAGAATACGACAAATCTCTGGCCTCGGTCTGCGACAGCGGCAGCGGCCGGGTCCAGCTGGTTGTTTTAGGCTGCCCCCACTACACGCTGGAAGAGATCCGGGACGTGGCCGCGCTTCTGAAAGGGCGGAAGGTGGCGGAAAGCGTCAACCTGCAGATCTGGACGGACATTGCGATGCAGCAGCTGGCCGAAGTGAACGGCTACGCCCGGACGATCCGGGAGGCGGGCGCCCACTTGCTGAACAGTTCCTGTCCGCTGGTCTGCGGGCGGACGGCCTACGACGGGGTCACCTCGGGCTTTTTGACCGACGGCGCCAAGCAGGCCCACTATGTTCATACCGATTTGAATGAAAAGAATTGCAAAGTATTCTACGGCGACACAAAGCGCTGCGTGGAAGCGGCCATCAGCGGAACATGGGAGGCATAAGCGTGGAGCAGATCAAACTGAACGGCCGGCCCGCCTATCCGGGCAAGGCCGGCGGCGAAGCCATCGTGTGTCCCACCAGCATTCAGGGCTGGGCGGGGGTCAGCGATGTGACCGGCCTGATCATCGAGGAGGGCCATCCGGAAAAGGGGAAGAGCATCAAAGACAAGATTTTAGTGCTTCCCTACGGCAAAGGCTCCACCGGCTGGTCCGGCCACTTCCACTCGGCCGCCGTGGCGGGCTTTTCGCCGGCCGGCTGGTTGTTTTCAACGATCGACGCCCGCTGCGGCGTGGCGGCGGCCGCCTTGGAAATTCCGGCCATTGCGGACTTTCCGCCGGAGGTGGATCTCTTTTCGCTCATACAAACAGGAGACTGGATCGAAATGGACGGCAGCACCGGCGAAGTGACCGTCACAAAAAAACAGCCAAATCAACATGGTGAAGGGGGAGATCAAAATGATAGGTAAGGCCAAAGAAATCATGACTACCCAGGTGCAGAGCATCGGACCGGAGGAAAGCGTCCGGGCCGCCGCCAACATGCTGGCGGAGCACCACATCAGCGGGCTTCCGGTGGTGGACGAAAACAATCGGGTCGTGGGGATCATCTCCAGCAGCGACATCGTCAAATTTTCCGGCCAGTCCCACATCATCACCCTTGTGGGCTCCTCGGGCTGGGTATCGCCCTATACCGACATCGCGGCCATGTCGACCATGAACACGGGCTTCGAACTGCTGGGCAAGAAACTGGTCAAGGACATCATGACCCGAAAGGTCGTGACGGTTTCCCAGGACGCCACAGGCGAGG
>CAZCTS010000127.1:2207-3216 GCA_964501635.1 uncultured Oscillospiraceae bacterium
CATCCTGGCGAAAAAGAAGATCAACCGGCTCCCGGTGGTTGACGAAAACGGCGCGCTGGTGGGCATCATCACCCGGACGGACCTGATCGCCGCCATGGCCGGGGGATGGTAGAAAGCAAGCCATGAAAATACTCATCACCACCGAGTGGTACGCCCCCGTGATCAACGGCGTGGTGGTGTCCATCGAAAATTTGGTCAAAGGCCTGGAGGAACTGGGTCACGAGGTTCGTATCCTGACGGCCTCCCCCAGCCAGCGCTCCTTTACAAAGGGCAAGGTGACTTATATCGGCTCCGTCAACGCTTCCCGGGTCTATCCGGGAGCCAGGATGGCGGTGACCCCCCTGCGGGTGAGCGGCTATATCCGCAGCCTGCTTCGGTGGAAGCCGGACATCATCCATACCCAGTCGGAGTTCACCACATTCTACATGGCCCATTATATTGCAACGGTCCTGGACATTCCCATCGTCCACACCTACCACACCGTGTACGAGGACTACACCCACTATTTTATTCCAAACAAAAGGCTGGGACGGTCGTTTGTATCCCAATTCAGCAGGCGCGTCCTGGACAGGACCGCCTGCATTGTCGTACCGACGGAAAAAGTAAAAGGGATGCTGCGCGGCTATGGCCTTAAGACGGACATTCAGGTGATCCCCACGGGATTGGACCTGGACGGCGGCCGCGCCTTTGCCGGCGAACAGGAAAAGCGGAGCCTGCGCGGCAGTCTGGGCATACCCGAAGAAAACAAGGTGCTGGTGGCGATCGGCCGGCTGGCAAAAGAGAAGAACCTGGAAGAGATCCTGCTGTTTCTTTCCAAACTGCATAGGACGGACCTGACGCTCCTGGTGGTGGGGGACGGTCCCCGGCGCGAGTCGCTGCAGCATTACGCCAGGGAACTGGGAATCGCCGGACAGGTGGTTTTTGCCGGAATGGTGAAGCACAGCGATATATCCGCCTACTACCAGATCGGGGATGTCTTTGTGAGCGCCTCCCGAAGCGAGACCCAGGG
>CAZCTS010000128.1:0-3093 GCA_964501635.1 uncultured Oscillospiraceae bacterium
CCTACTCATGGCGTTCGCCTCCACATACTGACAGCACTACAAAATGTCCTTTTCCTATTGTGGTCTTGTTAATTACAATGTACGCAAAAAAAAAGAAAATACAATGGTCTTTCGGGGATTTTGCAAAATAATTATGGCAAAAGCGCCTCGAATGGAATTCCTAAGGGACTAAATCCGTCCGTTACCAGAAAAGCCTTGCATTTCACCGGGTCTCGGACAAGGTTGTAGTCGGCGGACACCGTCAGGGTCTGCTTGTAGGCCGCAACTTCTATGGAATAGACGCTGCAGCCGGCCATGCGGCCGCTGTCGTCGTAGAGGGCAAAGAGCAGCCGGGCCGAGGGGCCGGGCAGGATCCGCAGCTCCAGATCCGCTTCCACATGCCCTGTCTCCGGGTCGTGGCGCAGGGGGGCCGCCAGCGCCAGAGCCCGGCCGCTCTCCACATCGGCAGCCAGGTCCAGGGCGGCGTTCAGTTGGATCAGGCCCCGGCCCTCCTGGCTGTCCAACAGGCCCAAATCCAGGGCGGTGGCCGAGAGGATCTCCCGGATCTGGGCGTTGCTAAGGGAGGGCGACTGGGACCAGAGGACCGCGGCTGCAGCGGACACGTGTGGCGTGGCCATGGAGGTCCCGCGCATGGTCGTATACGCGTCGTACTTTACCTCCACAGTTCCCGAAAGATCGGCGGAGGAGCGGATCATCTGCCCCGCGTTGTAGGATATCGACACCGTCGGAACCCATCCACCTGGCGGTTTCGTTGTCACTCCGTCGTCCAGTGTAAAGGTGCCCTCGTCTTCGGGGTCCGTCGTATCGTTGTTCATGATGACGGCGGCCTTGGCGCCCTTGTTCATCACCAGGAGCACCTTTTGGGCAAAGGTGATGTCTCTCCGGTCGATCAGGGCGATCCAGTCCTGGCCTTCCGTGATACCCCTTGCGCTCAGGGCGTCCAAAACCACTGCCTCGTTGGTGGCGTCCCCGCAGAAGACCGCCGGCCCCGTGACCGCGCCGACGCCCGAATCGACCAGAGGGGTCGAAGAGAGATCGAAGGTAGATTCGGCGTCCGCCAGCTCCACCCTTCCGACCAGGCTGTTGCTGGGATAGGTGCTCAGGATGTTGTCCCCCGGCGCCATCAGTTCCAGTTCGGCCCCGGTGGAGGAAAAGGAAGCCCGCTGATCGCTACTGTCCGTGGCCCCCACGGCGATCACCGAGGAAAACCTGGCCGGATATTCCATGTTGGCGCCAGTCCCGGCGGCGTTGCCGCTGTTGCCGGCGGCGGCCACCAGAAGACAGCCCGCCGTCCAGGCCGCGTCGCAGGCGCTCTTTAAGGACTCGCTATAGGATTCGGTGCCCAGGCTCATGGAGATGATGTCCGCGTCGTGGGCCACAGCCCACTGGATGCCGGCGATGATCCCGGAAACGCTGCCGCCGCCGGTGTTGCTCAGCACCTTCACCGAATACAGGCTCGCAGCCGGCGCCACGCCCACCACGCCCAGCTGGTTCATCTGGGCCGCAATGATCCCGGCCACATGGGTCCCGTGGCCCTTTCCGTCTACTGTATACAGAGAGCTGTCCACGATGGTGACGCCACCGGCCAGGGCCGGCAGGTCCTCGTGGCTCCCCTGGATGCCACTGTCCAGCACGGCGATGCGGATGCCGGCCCCCGAGCTGGTGGCCCAGGTGTCGAAGGGATAGACTTCCTCCTCGTAGATCCGCTCCACCCCCCAGGGCACGGTCTGGGCCAGGGCGTGGACCGGATAGTCCGGCTCCACCAGGGCCACGCCGGGCTGGGCGGCCAGCTCCGCCGCCTCGGCTTCCGTCAGGTCCGCCAGGGCGCCGTCGATCAGGGGATAGGATTCCCGGATCCGATCCTGCAGCTGCTCTTTGACCAGGGCTGCGGGATCCGCCGCCGGGCTTGCGGACAGGGAACGCAGGGCGCGTACCGGGCGCTGCTCGAAAACAACGATATAGGGACGCGGCGCGTCGCCGGCGAAAGCCGCATTCCAAAACCCTGCTGCAAAGAGCAGCAGGGCGGATAATGCAATTGAAATGGCTTTTTTCATGTGCGCAAGGGGACGGTTCTTGTGCGCAGGAGCGGGAAGCGCGCACAAGAACCGTCCCCTTGCGCACCTCCCCTGCTTCATTGTGGAATGGCCATTTGCAGGTTTTCAAAGTAAGGTTTCAACGTGTCGTCCAGTACAAATACCTTGCAGCTCGCCGGCGCGGATCCTTCGGTGTAGTAGAACACCGCGCTATCCTGGGCCGCGACGGCTATGGGCAGGTCGTTTTTCACCGCCAGGTCGATCAACCGGCCGGCGCTGTCGTAGAGGGCAAAGCAGATGTCCACCGCAGCGGGGGTGGGCGCAGCCAGGGTCCTGACATAGACTGTGGCATCCACGCTTTTGTTTGTCTGGTCGATACTGCAAGTCATAAAGTTGAAGTTTGCCCGGGCAAGGCTACCCAACTCGACTCGGTTGTCCACATGATCGTTCCAGCCTATCGCATAGGTGGTGCCGGAGCCGATCTGTTTGTACTCGGAAAGCAGCCAGAAGCCGCTGGCAAAGTCTCCGTTTTCGTCCATATCAGCGCCGCCGGCGGCGATTGTACTGCCGTCGCCGAAGAAGCTGCCGTTGTAGTTCCAGTATCCCGTAGCGTCCTCGTGGTGGAGGCGATAATATGCATCCGCAGGGAAGACCATGGCGCCGCCCGCCTTCAAATAGGCGCTGTTGTTTTCCGGGAAGTCCATCAGGGTGACGGCCATTCCGGCGGACCGAGTGTCTGTCCGGGTAATATTCACAGCGAGCTCGGCCATGGGGCCTTCCACCCCGTCCTCCCGGATGCTGGCGCCAAAGGCCATAGCCGTTTCCCCATTGTTGAGCATGTCGAAAGCGTGGCGGAAGCGGGGCTCCTGATCAGAGTTGTAGGGTTCGCTTCCCCGAAACTGCCACTGGCCGTCGATCTTGGCATATATGATATATTCTTGTGTGGCCGCGGCTCCGGAGACGCTCAACCCGATGGTCCCCTGGTCGCTGGTCTGCAGACTCACCGCCGGCGCCGGCGGCGGAGTCCGAAGACCTGCGGACAGCTCGTAGTCGCTGGCCG
>CAZCTS010000129.1:0-3032 GCA_964501635.1 uncultured Oscillospiraceae bacterium
TACCGTGGCGTTGTCGTCTTCGGATACCGCCTCGATGCCATAGGTGACACAGGGACGCCGGTCTCGCAGTTCCAGCACTTCGGAACAGATGCGATACCGGCAGGACACATTCAGCAGACTTTCTGTCATTGCTTAGCTACCTCCTCTTGTCTGAGCCTGCACGCCTCTATGAAGGTGGTTTATTGTAACATAATTCCCAGCATTTGACAAGTAGCGGTCCGTGCTATTCTTGCGGATTTTCGGCTAATTCTACAATAATTTTCCTATAAGCCTCGATTCATGCCCGTTACACCGGTTCGGCACACTTCCACCAGCTCATAGTCGCTCATCAGGTCCATAAATCCGTCGATCTTTGCCGGCTCCCCCGTCAGCTCGATGATCATGCTGGCCTTGGACAGGTCGATGATCCGGGCCCGGAACACCTCGGCGATCTCCAGCAGAGAGGCCCGGGCTTTTTTGTCCACGAGCACCTTCAGCAGGAGCAGCTCCCGGTAAAAACCTCCGCTGTTGTCCATCACGTGGACTTCCCGCACCACTTCCAGCTTTTCGATGTGGGCCACGATCTGCTCCAGGATGTCCGGATCGCTGTCCGTGACCACCAGGGTGATCAGGGTGACGCCGGGCATATGGGTTTCCGAAGCGGTGATCGTTTCGATGTTGTAGTTGCGCCGTCCCACCAGGCTGGAGATCCGCGCCAGGGTGTTGGGCTTGTTGTCGACCAGAATGCTGATCACTTTTCTCTTGCTCTCGATTGTATCCATCGCTCTACTCCGTTATCATGTCATCCACTGTGCCGCCGCCGGGGATCATGGGCAGCACTCTGATATCCTTGTCTATGGCGCAGTCGATCCAGACCGGGCCTTTTTCCTGCAGCGCCAGGCGGTAGCAGGCCTCGAACTCCCCGAGGGTCTTGGCGCGATAGCCCTTGGCGCCGAAAGCCTCGGCCATTTTCACAAAATCCGTCTGCCGTTGGGGGACCGTGGCGGAGTAGCGCTGTTCGTAAAACTGGCTCTGCCACTGGTATACCATCCCCAGGACCCCGTTGTTGAAGAGGACGGTGATGATGGGCAATCCGTAGCTGACCGCGGTGCAGCCCTCGTTGAGGTTCATGTGGAAGGACCCGTCTCCCGTCAGGTGGACGATCCGCTTGCCCGGATTGGCCAGCTGGGCGCCGATGGCCGCGCCGTAGCCGAAGCCCATGGTCCCCAGGCCTCCGCTGGTGATAAAATGCTTGGGCTCCTTGTGGTGCAGATACTGCGCCGCCCACATCTGGTGCTGCCCTACATCCGTCACGTAGATGGCCTCCGGCCCCGACAGCTTCGAAAGGCTTTCGATCAGGGAGCGGGGATCCAGGGGGCCGTCCTTGGGCGCCGCGCTTGGGCCGCAGGGAAGTTTCCAGGCCTGGATCTCTCCGAGCCACTCCGGATGGGAGGCGCCTTTCACCTGCTCGCTGATCGCTTTAAGGGCTTGCCGCACATCGCAGCGCAGGGCGATCTCCACCTTGACATTCTTGTTCAGCTCGCTGCGGTCCGCGTCGATGTGGACGATGGTCGCCCCGGAGGCGAACCTCTTTGGGTTCAACGCCACCCGATCGGGGAAGCGGGCGCCCACGGCCAGGAGAAGATCACAGCGATCCACCGCAAGATTGGCCGCCACGGTGCCGTGCATCCCCACCATGCCCAGGTTCAGCGGGTCGTCGTGGGAGATGACGCCGGCCCCCATCATGGAATGGCAGACCGGGATATCGGCTTTCGCTGCGATGCGGCGGACCCATTCGGTGGCCTCCGCGGAGATCACGCCGCCGCCGCAGTAGAAGACCGGCCGCTTTGCGCCGTCGATCAGCTCGGCCACCCGCTTCGCGTCGGAAGGGGCGATGCACAGAGGCTCGGGCAGTTTTTCCGGATCTCTGGGCAGGTATTCGCACTGGGCGATGGTGGCGTCCTTTGTGATATCCACCAGGACCGGTCCCTTCCGCCCGGAATTGGCGATCCGGAAAGCATCCCGAAGGGCGTCGGAAATGCCTGCAGGATCGCTGATCAGAAAGTTGTGCTTGGTGATGGGCATCGTGATCCCCGTGATATAGATCTCCTGGAACGCATCCCGGCCGATCAGATTCGACGCCACGTTGGCGGTGATCGCCACCAGAGGCACGCTGTCCATCCAGGCGGTGGCGATGCCCGTCACCAGGTTCGTGGCCCCCGGGCCGCTGGTGGCGAAGACCACGCCGGTCTTCCCCGCGGAGCGGGCGTAGCCGTCCGCCGCGTGGGAGGCGCCCTGCTCGTGGGCCGTCATGATGTGGCGGATCCGGTCCTTGTATTCATAGAGAGAATCGTACAAATTGAGCGCCGCGCCGCCCGGGTATCCGAACACCGTGTCCACCCCGTGGGCCAGCAGCTCTTCCATGACGATCTGTGATCCTGACAATAACATCTCTTCCTCCCTTGTCTGTTGACGAAAAGCCCCCGCAGCGTCTGCTGCAGGGGCTTGGTGTGACTGGTCCTCACTCGTTCCCTTATCAGCCTAACGCAAGAGCGGCATTGCCTGTAATCGCAATGCCGATGATAATGCTGATCATCCGGCCCGGCCGGTGGAATGTGGTGAATGTGAACATTTCTGTCCTCCCGCTTATATGGTGACAGTGTAACTCCAGGCTGAAAGGATGTCAAGCAAAACCCGACGCCCCTTCCGGGCGAAAGTCTTTCCCTTGCGGCGATCAGCCGTTGGCTTTCTTCAGCAGGTCTCTGATCTCCTCTAGCAGCACCAGATCCTTGGGGGGTTCTGGGGCGGGAGCCGGCGCCTCTTCCTTTTTCTTCTTCGTGACAGACAGCAGCTTCACAAAGAGAAAGATCGCAAAGGCCACGATCACAAAATCCACGATGGACTGGATAAAGGTGCCGTACAGGATGGCGGCCTCCGCCACATCGCCGGATGCGGGGGTGATCACATATTTCAGATTGGTAAAGTTGACGCCTCCCACCAGCACCCCGATGATGGGCATGATCAGGTCGTTCACCAGAGAGCTGACGATCTTT
>CAZCTS010000130.1:0-2975 GCA_964501635.1 uncultured Oscillospiraceae bacterium
GGACTACGAGAATCAGACCCTGTCCCTGCGACCGGGCATGGAAAAAAGCAGAAACGAGATCCTGCGAAAGCTGGTGGACATCCAGTTCTCCAGAAGCGATGTGGGCTTTGAGCGGGGCACGTTCCGGGTCCGGGGGGATGTGATCGACATCATTCCGGCCGGCTCCGAACAGGCGGTGCGGGTGGAGCTGCTGGGCGACGAGATCGAGTCCATCAAGGAAATGAATCCTCTCACCGGGGAGATCACGGGGATCCGCAAGCACATCTCCATTTTTCCGGCGTCCCACTACGTCACATCCAAAGAAAACATGGACCGGGCGCTGGTGAGCATCGAAGCGGAGCTGGAGGATCGCCTCCGCTGGTTCAAAGACAGGGGAAAGCTGCTGGAGGCCCAGCGGTTGGAGCAGCGGACCCGCTATGATCTGGAGATGTTGCGGGAGATCGGGACATGTAAAGGGATCGAAAACTATTCCAGACATCTGATCGGCAATCCCCCCGGAGCCAGGCCCTACACGCTGCTGGATTATTTTCCGGAAGATTTTCTGATCGTCATCGACGAGTCCCACGCCATGATCCCGCAGCTGCGGGCCATGCACGCCGGAGACCGCTCCCGGAAAACCGCCCTGGTGGAATACGGGTTCCGCCTCCCCTCGGCCCTGGACAACCGCCCCATGCGCTTTGAGGAATTCGAGGAAAAGGTCCGCCAGGTCCTCTACATCAGCGCCACGCCCGCCGCCTACGAAAGGGAAAAATCCGGGACCATCGACGCGGAGCAGGTGATCCGGCCCACCGGCCTGCTGGATCCCCCCATCCGGGTGATCCCCAGCGAAGGGCAGATCGACCACCTGATCGGCGAGATCAACAAGGAGACCGCCGCCGGATTCCGGGTGCTGGTGACCACCCTCACCAAAAAAATGTCCGAAAGCCTGACCGATTACCTGAAGAGCGCGGGCCTGAAGGTCCGCTACCTGCACTCCGAAGTGGAGACCCTGGAACGGCTGGACATCCTGCGGGATCTGCGCCTTGGGGTCTTCGACGTGCTGGTGGGCATCAACCTGCTGCGGGAAGGGCTGGACCTTCCGGAAGTTTCCCTGGTGGCCATACTGGACGCGGACAAGCAGGGCTTTCTTCGAACGGAGACGTCTCTGATCCAGACCGTGGGCCGGGCGGCGAGAAATTCCCGGGGCAGAGTCCTGATGTATGCCGACCACATCAGCCCGGCCATGGCGGCGGCCATCTCCGAGACGGAGCGGCGCAGAGCCATCCAGAAAGCCTACAACGAGGCCCACGGCATCACCCCCACCTCCATCGAGAAGGCCGTTCGCAACGTGATCGAGGTGACCCGGAAGGTGGAAGAGGACATCGAAAGCTACAACGGCCGCAGCCTGTCGGAGCTGACCCGCAAGGAGCGGATGGATTACGCGGGCAAACTGGAAAAGGAAATGAAAGAAGCTGCCAAAGCCCTGCAGTTCGAGCGGGCCGCGGTGCTTCGGGACAGGCTTTTGGAGCTTCGTTCCACATTATAGGACAATCGGGAAGGATTTATTATAGATGCAAAAAGATCTCGTCATCCGGGGTGCTAAGGAAAACAATTTAAAAGGGATCGATGTGACGATCCCCCGGGACCGCCTGGTGGTGCTGACCGGGCTGTCCGGGTCGGGAAAGTCCTCTCTGGCCTTCGACACGATCTACGCCGAGGGGCAGAGGCGATATGTGGAGAGCCTTTCGGCCTATGCCCGGCAGTTCCTGGGTCAGCTGGACAAGCCCGATGTGGAGTCCATCGAGGGGCTGTCGCCGGCCATCTCCATCGACCAGAAGACCACCAGCAAGAACCCCAGGTCCACTGTGGGGACCGTCACCGAGATCTACGATTACCTGCGGCTGATGTATGCCCGGATCGGCATTCCCCACTGTCCGGTCTGCGGACGGGAGATCAGTTCCCAGAGCGTGGACCAGATCGTCGGGCAGCTGATGTCTTTGGATGAAGGAACGAAGGTGACCCTGCTGGCGCCGGTGGTGCGAAAGCGCAAGGGAGAGCACGAAAAAGTATTGAGCCGCATCCGCAGGGAAGGCTTCGTACGGGCGCGCATCGACGGAGAGATCCGGGATCTGAGCGATGAAGACATCAAGCTGGAAAAGACCTTTCAGCACACCATCGAGATCGTGGTGGACCGGATCGTGGCGCGGCCGGGGCAGGAAAGCCGGCTGGCGGAGAGCATCGAGCTGGCCCTGACCCACGGGGACGGACTGCTTGGCGCCCTTGTGGAATACCAGGGGGAAAGCCGTGAACTGATGTTCAGCACGAAGCTGGCTTGCCCTGACCACGGCGTCAGCCTGGAAGAGATGGAGCCCAGGAGCTTCTCCTTCAACTCCCCCTTCGGGGCCTGCCCCCATTGCCACGGCTTGGGCTTTCTGCAGAAGATCGACCCGGAGCTGGTGGTGAACGACCCGGAGCTGACCCTGTTGGAGGGCGCTCTGGCCAATGTGTTCGCTTCGCTGGAATACGCCGGATTCTACCGGCAGCTGATCCAGGCCCTGGCCGACGACCACGGCGTGGATATTTCGCTGCCCTATAAAGACCTTCCGGATAAGTTTAAAAAAGAACTGTTTTACGGCACCGGCGGCCGCAAGCTGCGCTACACCTACGTCAGCCGGACCACCGGGAACGCCTCCAGCCGCAGCGACACCTTCGAAGGAGTCATCCACAATCTGCAGCGGCGATACGAATATACCAACTCCGACTACATCAAAGAAAAGCTGGAGACGTATATGAGCATCACCCCCTGCGACGTGTGCGGGGGGCGGAGGCTGAAGCCGGAGATCCTGGCCGTCACCGTGGGCGGCACGAACATCGCGGACCTGACGGACCTGTCCATCACCAAAGCCCTGGATTTTGTCAATGCCTTGGAGGAACAGCTGTCGGAGAAGCATCAGGCCATCGCCCGGATGGTCCTGAAGGAGATCCGGGAGCGGCTG
>CAZCTS010000131.1:0-2975 GCA_964501635.1 uncultured Oscillospiraceae bacterium
TGGAAGTGGAAGCTGCCGCCGTCAAGCGGGTGGCGGAAAAAGCCCAGGAGCGGAAGACCGGCGCCAGGGGTCTGCGAAGCATCCTGGAGCAGGTGATGACGGACGTCATGTACGAGATCCCCTCCAGGGAAGACATCCGGAAAGTGGTGGTCACTAAAAAGACCATCGACGGCGGGGAGCCTACACTGGTCCTGGCGGAAAAGGACAAGGCTAAAAAAGAAGAGGCGGATGCCTCCTGAATAGAAAATCGGGGCGGCCATCGGCCGCCTCTATTCAACAGAAAGGAGAACAAACACAATGGGTGAGCCGACCAAAAAGCCCGAACAAGAAGGGCAGGAGCGCAATACCAACGAAGTGATGCCATTGATCCCCCTGCGGGGATTGGCTGTGTTTCCCAATATGGTCCTTCATTTCGATATCGGACGGGAAAAATCCATCCTGGCCTTAGAGCGGGCCATGATGCTCAATCAGGCCATCTTTTTGACGGCTCAGAAGGACGCGGAGACCGACCTGCCCACCGTCGACGACTTCTATCACGTGGGCACAGTGGCCAGGATCAAGCAGATGCTCAAGCTGCCCGGGGATAACATCCGGGTCCTGGTGGACGGCCAGTACCGGGCCAGAATGATCGCCCTGGTCCAGGAGACGCCCTATTTCCTGTGCGACGCCGAAAGGGTGCAGGAGGAAAGCGAAACCGAGAAGACCCCGGATATCATCGCCTTGATGCGCACGGTCCTGGGCCTGTTTTCCGAATACCTGAACCGGCATCCCCGGCTGTCCGCCGAAGTGATCTCCGGCGTGGAAGCGGTGGAGGAACCCGGCAGGCTGGCCGACATCATCGCCTCCAACATGGAACTGAAGATCGAGGAGAGCCAGAAGGTGCTGGAAGCTTTGGATCCGGCGGCCCGGCTTCGCCTCGTCATGGGCTTTCTGACCCGGGAGATCGAGATCCTCCGCTTGGAAGACAAGATCAGCACGAAGGTCAAGACCCAGATGAACAAATCCCAGAGGGAGTACTACCTGCGGGAACAGCTGCGGGCGATCCAGGAGGAACTGGGCCAGGATGAATCCGCGGATTCGGAGATCGAAAACTGGCTCAAACAGCTTAAAAAGCTGAAGCTCGCGCCGGTGGTGGCCCAGAAAGTCGAAAAGGAGATCGGCAGGCTGTCCAAAATGGCGCCCAACATGCCCGAGGCCAGCGTCATCCGCTCCTATGTGGAGTGGATCCTGGAACTGCCCTGGCACAAGGCCTCCAAGACGGATATCGACATCAAAGAAGCCAGCCGGATCCTGGAAGAGGACCACTACGGGCTGGAAAAGGTCAAGGAGCGCATCCTGGAATATCTGGCGGTCCTGTCTTTGGTCAAGAGCCAGAAAGGCCCTATCCTGTGCCTGGTCGGACCTCCCGGCGTGGGAAAGACCTCCATCGCCAAGTCCATCGCCAGAGCCGTGGACCGGAAGTTCGTCCACATGTCCCTGGGCGGCGTCCGGGACGAGGCCGAGATCCGAGGCCACAGGCGCACCTACATCGGCGCCATCCCCGGACGGGTGATGAGCGCCATCAAGGAGTGCGGGACGAACAATCCGGTGTTCCTGTTCGACGAAGTGGACAAGATCGGCGCGGATTTCCGGGGGGATCCGGCCTCGGCGCTGCTGGAGGTCCTGGATCCGGAACAGAACAAGGAGTTTGTGGACCACTACCTGGAGATCCCCTTCGACCTGAGCGGCGTCATGTTCATCACCACCGCCAACACGGTGGATACGATCCCAAGGCCCCTGCTGGACCGGATGGAGGTCATCTTCATCTCCGGCTACACCGAAGAGGAAAAAGCCCAGATCGCCAAGAAATACCTGATTTCCAAGCAGCTGAAGTCCCACGGCTTGACGCGCAGGCAGATCACCCTGTCCGACAGCGCGATCCACGCCTTGATCAACAGCTATACCCGGGAATCCGGCGTCCGAAATCTGGAAAAGGAGATCGCCAACCTCTGCCGGAAGGTGGCCCGGAAAGTGGTGGAAGGCAGCCAGGAAAAGAACAGCATCACGGCCAAGACCCTGGAATCCTATCTGGGGAAAAAGAAGTACCGCTACGACCGGATGCAGGGCTCCGACGAGGTGGGGGTCACCACCGGCCTGGCCTGGACCGTCGTGGGCGGCGACACGCTGTTCATCGAGACGGCGATCCTGCCCGGCACGGGACAGCTTTCCCTGACCGGACAGCTGGGCGACGTGATGCAGGAATCCGCCAGAGCGGCCATCAGCTACATCCGGTCTCAAAGCAAGCATTTAAAACTGGATCCGAATTTTTACAAGGAGAAGGACATCCACATCCACATTCCCGAGGGAGCCACACCCAAAGACGGACCCTCCGCCGGAGTCACCATGTGCCTTTCCGTGATCTCCGCGCTGACGGGGCGGCCGGTCCGCAAGGAAGTGGCCATGACAGGAGAGATCACCCTGCGGGGCAAGATCCTGCCCGTGGGCGGCATCAAGGAAAAAGTACTGGCGGCTCACCGGGCGGGCATCAAGAAGGTGCTCCTTCCCGAAGACAACGCCCAGGACCTGGAGGAGCTGCCGGCCATCGTCAAGAAGGAAGTGCAGTTCGTTCTGATCAAGAAGGTCGATGACGCCATCCGGGAGGCTTTGTTGTGATCATCCGGAAGGCGGAGCTGGAGACCGTGGCGGTCCGCAAGAACCAATACCCCCCCGAAGACCGCAAGGAGATCGCCTTTGCGGGGCGTTCCAACGTGGGAAAGTCCTCCCTGATCAATCTGCTGCTAGGCCGGAAAAGCCTGGCCAGGGTCAGCGGGAACCCGGGCAAGACCCGGACCCTGAATTTTTACAGCGTCAACGACACCTTCCGGATCGTCGACCTTCCGGGCTACGGTTACGCCAAGGCCTCCAAATCCGTCACCGACGACTGGGGCCCCATGATCGAAGGCTATCTCTCCGGCCGGGAGAACCTGGTCCGGGTG
>CAZCTS010000132.1:0-2955 GCA_964501635.1 uncultured Oscillospiraceae bacterium
CATCGTTTCGATCAGGATCAGATCCACGCCGCCGTCGATCAAGCCCCGGACTTGGGTTTTATAGGCTTCGACCACCTCTTCAAAATCCGTTGTTCCCAAGGGTTTCAACAGTGCTCCGGTCGGCCCCACCGAACCGGCCACCAGCGCCTTGCCCGACACGGCGCGGCGGGCGATTTCGGCCGCCTTTTTGCACAGATCGTAGGACCGGTCCGCCAGGCCAAAGTCGCCCAGCTTGATGGGCGAGCCGCCGAAGGTGTTGGTCTCCACCATGCCGGCGCCGCTTTCCACATAGGCCCGATGGATCTTTTCGATGGCCTCCGGGGCTTTTTCGTTCCACACTTCGGGGCATACCTTCGGATCGAGTCCCGAATTTTGGATCATGGTGCCCATGGCGCCGTCGCAGACGATGATCTTTTGATTCCCTCTGAATTGCATTGTTTTCTCCTCTCTGCTATAGGGGGGCGATCCTTATGCCCTGTGTGCGATCTTACCGTCCACGATGGTCAGGATTGCCCTCACATCCTTGAGCCGCGCCGGATCGATGTCGAATATATTCTCCGAGAGCACCGCGATATCCGCCAGCTTCCCGGGGGTGATGGAACCCTTGATCCCCTCTTCGTAGGTGCAGGCTGCCGGCCCCATGGTATATCCGTGGATGGCCTCTTCCAGGGTCAGTTTTTGTTCGGGGTGCCAGCCGCCCGGTGGATACCCGTTCAGGTCCTGACGGAGGACCGCCGCATGGATCCCGTGCATGGGGTTGAAATCCTCCACGGGACTGTCCGAGCCGATGGCGATGGGGACGCATCGGTCCACAAAGCCCTTCCAGTTATAGCTTTGGGCGGCCCGGTCCTTGCCGATGCGGTCCTCCACGATGTGCAGATCCGAAGACAGGAAAACGATCTCCAGGCCGCCGATCACGCCATAGGCCTTGAATTTGTCCAAGATGGCGTCCGTGGTGATCTGGCAGTGGTCGACGCAGAAGCGGGGGTCCTCTCTGGGATATTTGTCCATCAGCTTTTTGTAGGCTTCCAGGACCATGTCCATCGTGCCGTCCCCGATGGCGTCGGCCACGATCTGCATGCCGCTTCTGTAGGCCAGCTCGATCAGCTCGTAGAACTCCTCGGGGGAATTGTTCAAAACGCCCTGAGTGGAGGGGTCATCCTCGTAGGGGGCGGAAAGGTAGGCGGTCCGGGAGCCCAGGGATCCGTCGGGCTGCAGTTTGTAGGGCCCGATCCGAAAGAAGTCGCTGCCGTCGCCGGTCTTGTACCCAAGGGCAAGAAATTCCTCCAGAAGAGCCTTTTTATCCAAGAGGATCATCTGGTTGGCCCGAAGCGGCAGCTTCCCTTCCCGGTCCAGCTCGAAGTACGCGTCCAATGTATCTCTAAAATAGCACTTCGCCAAGCCCAAATCGCAGGCCTGGGCGGAGGTGATCCCTGCTTTGACATAGTATTCCATCGATTGGACGATGTACTTTTTGATCCTCTCTTTTGACAGCTTGGGGATGAACCCGTAGGTATACACCTCCGCATTCCCCAGCATCCTGCCGGTGGGAATACCCTTTTCGTCCAGCTCGATCTCCCCGCCCTCGATGGCGGGGGGCGCGTCGAAAACGCCCATGGCCTTGAGCCCCGCGGTGTTCACTACGCACATGCAGCCGCAGACCCGGGTGAGCACGATGGGATGCTCCCGGGAGATCTGATCCAGGTCCTGCCGGGTGAGCATCACCTTCTCCTCGAAAAGGTTCTGGTCCCAGCCCCGGCCTTCGACCCATTCCCCTTGAGGGATGTTTCGCTCCCGGATGTAGTCCTTTGTCCTCTGGATCACCTGCTGCTTGTCCGCGCATCCCTGTAAAACCACGTTGTCTTTGATGATCCCGTGGTTCAAAAGGTGGAGATGGCCGTCGTTGAAGCCGGGGATGGCCGTCTTCCCTTCCAGGTCGATCACGGTGCTGTCCGCTGTCCGATGGCGCAGCACCTCCGGATCGCTGCCGACGATGGCGATTTTATTCCCCTGTATGCCGATGGCCCGGGCATATTTATTGCTTTGGTCCACCGTGAACACATTGCCGTTGAACAGGATCAGATCCATGGGACTTGCCTCCTTTTACAGTGCGAATAACCCTTCAATCCTTCCGGGCAAGGACACCTTTGACCAGTTCCCAGAATGGGGCGACTTCCTCGATAAAAAGGCATTCCTGGGTCGTGTGGGCGCCTGTTGCCGTGGGAGCGATGCCCACCGCGTCCATCTCGGGTATGGCGCCCAGGATGATGCCCACCTCGATGCCCCCGTGGATCCTTTCCAGCTCTAAATCGCTGCCAAAGAGGTCTCTGTGGACTTCGTTGAAGCGGTCCCGGAAGGGGGAGGAAGCCTGTTCGGGCCAGCCCGAATAGGTGTCTGACGCCTCCAGTTTTAAGTCGAAGGTCTCCAGGATGGCCCGGTATCTTTCGTAGAGCATATCCCGGTCAAAGTCGCTGGAGGATTGTATTTCGAGCCTCAGATCGAATTGCCCGTTCAAGAGTGACACAGGGCCCAAAGAGCCGGAGGTGACCACGATTCCCGGATCTGCGCCCTCCAGCCGGAAAGGCGCTGTGCGAAGGAGGCTGAGCGTCATGGCGACGCGGTGCGAATTCTCCCGGCTCAGCATCCTGCCGGGATCGCCGCAGGACATAATGTCCAGTTCCAGATCCGGATCGGTGCGTTCGTAGAGCTTGCGGATTTTTTCGAACCGATCCCTCAGTCTGGTTTGAGCGGATCCTTCCAAGTCCCGGGGAAGCGCGATGATCGCAGTACAGTCCTTCAGGATGGCTGTCTCGCCGGAGCGAAGGGCGCAAAGGTGCGCCGGCAGATCGGCCAGGGAGAGAAGCAAATCTCCGGTCAGGTTTCCGGCGCATGCACGCCCTTTGTTGATCATGATCCCGTTGTGACCGCCGATCCCGCCCGTTACGGCGATCTCCA
>CAZCTS010000133.1:0-2877 GCA_964501635.1 uncultured Oscillospiraceae bacterium
GGCGCAGCGGCCGTCGTCCAGAAGGTCTACGCCCGGACCTGCGATCCGCTCTGCTCGGTCTTCGTATTTCTCCCGGGAGGCCAGTTCTGTGCCGATAAAACCCGCCTTGACGTGGGCGCCGTCGCAGAAGGGGGGATTCTTGGACTTCCCGCAGCGGCAAAGCGTATAGGTCTCAGCCTGAGGCAAGGGCCGGCCTTCTTCGTATCGGTAGCCGCCCTCGCCGGGCACGATTTTCTTCTCGGACAAGGGGATGCCCCCGCTCACGAGATAAGGCCCATTTTTGAGGATTTTGATCCTGCCTTTCGGCTTGCTGGCGCCGCGCAAAGCTTCCTTACTCTTGATATGCTCGCTGATCCGGCCCACCACCTCTTCGATGCCGAGCTCCGAAGAATCGATCTCCAGCGCGTCGTCGGCTTTCCGGAGGGGATTGTGCGCCCGGGTGGAGTCCTGATGGTCCCTGGCGATGATGTCCTCTTCCACCTTCTTGATATCAGGGTTTTCGCCCTTTTGGATCATTTCCAGGGTCCGGCGCTTTGCCCGGACCCCGGGCGAAGCTGTCAAGTAGAATTTGTATTCGGCCCGGGGCAGCACATTGGTGCCGATATCCCGGCCATCCATCACCAGGCTTTTCGTTTCGCCCATGGCCCGCTGGAGCGCCACCAGCTTTTCCCTGACGGCAAGGATCGTGGAGCAATCCGAGGCCATTTTCGAAACCTCCGGGGTGCGTATGGCCAGATCCACGATCTCCCCGTCTAGCAGAATGTGGCCGTCCTTAAAATCCACCTCGGTGCGCTCCAGCATCTCCGCCAGGGCTTGCCCGTCCCGATAATCGATCCCCTCGCGCACTAATTTCAAGGCAATGGCCCGGTACATGGCGCCGCTGTCGATGTAGTCGACGCCAAGGGCGATGGCCAGCCGTTTGGCTACCGTGCTTTTCCCGGCGCCGGCGGGACCGTCGATGGCGACGCGGATGCGCTCAGTGCTTTTCATTTTTATTCATCCTGCTTCCCGCAGACTCCTGCTTTCCCTCTTCCAAAGATCCGCCGCGGCCCAGAAGTTTTTCGATTTCCGCCACAAAGGTGTTCACATCTTTAAACTGACGGTATACCGAGGCAAAACGCACATAGGCCACTTCGTCCAGAGCTTTCAGCTTGTCCATGACGATTTCTCCGATAAAGGCGCTGCTGATCTCCTTTTCCATCATGTTGTTCAGCCCCCGCTCGATGTCGGACACAAGACTCTCCATGGCGTCCATGGAGACCGGACGCTTCTCGCAGGCCCGGATGATGCCGTTCAGCACTTTGTTCCTGTCGAAGGACTCTCTGCGCCCATCCCGCTTGACCACCATAAAAAAGACCTCTTCCACTTTTTCGTAGGTCGTAAAACGCTTCCCGCACACTTCGCACTCTCTGCGCCTGCGAATGGCCTGCCCCTCGTCGGTGGGCCTGGAGTCGATCACCTTGGTGTCGGGGTTTTCACAAAACGGACATTTCATCTGCTGTTCCTCTCTTGGACGGGTCCATATACAAGGGATTTGCCAACTGTCTCTATTTTACGCTACATGTTGTGGGTTGTGCAACCGCATTTTTGTGATACAATACTCTTCGGATTTTCTGAATCGCCTGCCTCGCTGCAGAAAGGATAGATCATGACCTTGTCCCACGCTTCCGCCGAAATCGAAAAACGCCGCATCTTCGGCATCATCTCCCATCCCGACGCGGGGAAGACCACGCTGACGGAAAAACTGCTGCTGCACGGGGGCGCCATCCGGGAAGCCGGCACGGTCAAAGCCCGCAGAAGCGGCAAGTTCGCCACCTCCGACTGGATGGAGATCGAAAAGCAGAGGGGCATTTCCGTCACCAGCTCAGTGATGCAGTTCTATTATCAGGGCAAGGTGATCTCCATCATGGACACACCCGGGCACAATGACTTCGGGGAGGATACCTACCGCATCCTCACCTCCGTGGACAGCGCCGTGATGGTGATCGACGGGGCGAAGGGCGTGGAGGAGCAGACCCGAAAGCTTTTTGCCGCCTGCCGGCTGAGAGGCATTCCGATTTTTACGTTTATCAACAAACTGGACCGGGAGGCAAAGGATCCGCTGGCCCTGTTGTCGGAGCTGGAGGAAGTCCTGGGCATGCCCGCCGCGGCGGTCACCTGGCCCATCGGCTCGGGTCTCAATTTCCAGGGTGTTTACGACCTCCTGACCCATCAGCTTCACCTCTACAAGGAAAAGCGCAGCCTGGACCTGAGCGCCCTGGGATCTCAGGACCCGTCGCTGGAAAATATCCTGACGGGTTACAATCTCAAGACTTTCCGGGAGGAAATGCAGCTTCTCCGAGGCGCGGGGAACCCGCTGGATCTGAATCAGGTAGCTCAGGGCCAGCTGACACCGGTATTCTTCGGCTCCGCCCTGGCCGACTTCGGCGTGACGGAGTTTCTGCACCACTTCCTGAGCATGTCTCCGCCGCCTCAGCCCCGGATGAGTTCTTCGGGTTGGATCCATCCCGCGGATCCGGATTTTTCCGGCTATATTTTTAAGATACAGGCCAACATGAATCCGGCGCACCGGGACCGTCTGGCTTTTCTGAGAGTCTGTTCCGGCTCCTTCGAAAAAGGGATGAGCGCTACTCTTTCCAGGACCGGCAAGCCCGTCAAGCTCACCCAATCCATCCAGCTGATGGCCAACGAGCGCAATCAGGCCGACACCGCGGTCGCCGGAGACGTGATCGGCATCTACGACACCGGCACCTATCAGATCGGGGACACGCTCACCACCGCGAAGGAAGCCTTCGCCTTCGAACCCCTGCCCACGTTCCCGCCCGAATTGTTCGCCCTGGTGCAGCCCCGGGACACCATGAAAGCCAAGCAGTTCCA
>CAZCTS010000134.1:0-2774 GCA_964501635.1 uncultured Oscillospiraceae bacterium
TGCGCAGCATGGTCCTGTCCATGTCGTAGCCATGGAACATGTGGTTCATGTAATGGTCTTTCTTCTGTTTGTTGAAAAAGATTTCTTCCTTGTAGTGCTCCTTGAGATATTCTCCGGCGGCAACGAGAAAGCCGGACGTTCCGCAGGCGGGATCGCAGATCACATCGTCCGGACGGGGGGCCAGAAGTTCCACCATCATGCGAATGATATGACGGGGCGTGCGGAACTGGCCGTTTACGCCTGAAGTGGAAATTTTAGAAAGCAGATACTCGTACACATCCCCGCGCACATCCGATTCTTTGATGGCTGCCATTTGCCGGTAGATTTCGTCCAGTGCATCGACGATTTTGGACAGCATCAATGCTGTAGGCACTTTAAAAATGGCGTCATCCATGTATTTCGAGTAGGCGCTCTCTTTGTTTTCATGGAGGTTCTTGATGAAAGGAAACACACATTCCTGGATCGTCGAATACATTTTCCCGGCGGGAAAATCCCGAAACACAGACCACTTCAGCTGGTTGCCGTCCATCCTGCGTTCGCCGACCAATACTTCGTGTGCAAAAATACTTTGGTAGGAAAGCCCCAGCATTGCGCTTTCTTTGGCGCGCAGGTTGTCGACATCGTCCAGGTCGTGGATGAACATGAGATAAGTCATCTGCTCTACCACGTCCAGCGGGTTTGTCAGTCCGCCCGTCGCGAACATATCCCAGAGGCCGTCGATCCTGTTTTTCAGTTCGCCTGTGATCATGCTATTCTTTCTCCCTATTCCAAGTGTACCAAGTATAGCGTCCGCCGCCGAGCTTTACGACCTGGCCGCTTTCGATCAAATCGCTCAGCGCGCGCTGAACCGTGATGGGGCTGATGTCGGGGCATTTATCCATTATTTCGGCTTTCGTGATTTTACCGAGTGCTGCTTTGATGATTTCCCGGACACGATCCGGTTTGGAAAGACCGCTTATGGTCAAGCACTGTATACGGGTTTCAAAATCACGATAGGCGCTGACGATAATGCCAAGCATATATTTCACAAAAGGAGCATAGTCGTTTTTGCGTTCGTACCAATTTTCCGAGCTCTGCAGAAGCACCTCGTAGTATGTCTCTTTTGAACGCTCGATCAACCTTTCGATACTGACATATTTACCCACGATGTACCCTGAGCGGTATAGCAGCAAGAGTGTCAGCAATCGGCTGAGCCTGCCATTGCCGTCATTGAATGGGTGGATGCAAAGAAAATCCAGGATAAATACAGGGATTGTCAGCAGAGGATCGGCTTTTCCGTCCTTGGTTATGTCTTCGTAGGCCTTGCACAACCTTTCGACTGCTTCCGGCGTTTCCCATGCTTCTACTGGCTGAAAGCGTATAAACCGATTGCCGCTCCCATCTTCCTCTGTGATGACATTATCAGCGTTTTTATAAGAGCCTCCGGTCGACAGTCCGCTGAACTTGTATAGATCGCGGTGCAGCTGAAGCATGATCATTGGCTTTGGCGGTATAAAATCATGGCTTTCGTGGATCGTCGCAAGGACATCCCGATATCCGGCGATTTCCTGCTCGTTTCTCGTGCGTGGCATCGTTTTATCCCGGACGATTTTCTTTAGCCGCTCGTCCGAGGTGTATATTCCTTCAATTTTGTTGGATGCCTCTGTGCTCTGGATCTTGGCAATCTCCGTAAGCTGCGCTAAGGCATCGGTTTTGGCCTCGATAAAAAGGTTTTGTTCCCCTTTGTATTCGTGAATTTGTGTAAGCAAAGCCACGATCTCCGGTGTGAGCAAGTCGTGCCATCTATCGCTGTAGTTGTATTCGCGCATACAATTTCCTCAAATCAGGTTCAACTACATCATTGGTGGTCATATGATGCAATTGAATCTTAACCTTATTACTATCATTTGTCAAGTCAATTATATCATTCTTGCATATTTGATATAATTGGATCCAAAAAGAGAGCGTTGGCTTAAACCAACGCTCCTTACTGCTCCAAGCCTTACGTTGCGGACTTGCGCCTACTCCCACTCCACCGTTGCAGGCGGTTTGCTGGTGATGTCGTAGACCACCCGCCCGGCGCCGGCCACTTCGTTCACGATCCGCTTGCTGGCTTCCTCCAGGACCGGATAGGGGATCCTGGCCCAGTCGGCGGTCATGCCGTCGGTGCTGGTGATGGCCCGCAGGGCGATCACGTAGTCATACGTACGGAAGTCCCCGGTGACGCCCACGGTCCGAAGGTCGGTGAGCACGGCGAAGTACTGCCAGATCTCCTTGTCCAGTCCGGCTTTGGCGATCTCCTCCCGGAAGATCCAGTCCGCATCCCTCAGTACCGTCAGCTTGTCCTCCCGGACTTCGCCCAGACAGCGGATGGCCAGGCCCGGACCGGGGAAGGGCTGCCGCCAGACGATCTCCCGGGGCATGCCCAGGGCTTCGCCCACCTGGCGGACTTCGTCCTTGAACAGCGTCCGCAGGGGTTCCAGCAGGGTAAAGTCCACATCCTCGGGCAGGCCGCCCACGTTGTGGTGGCTCTTGATGGTGGCCGAGGTGGAGGTGCCGCTCTCCACGACGTCAGGATAGATCGTGCCCTGGAGCAGAAAGTCGAAGGTGCCGCATTCCTGCACCAGCTTTCCGGCCTCTTCTTCGAAGACACCCCGCCGTGCCCGGCGACCATCTCGCACCGGAACAGGGTCGGCCGCTCGGCCTGATTGGTCGCCCGGTCGCGCAGCGCGGCCACCCACTTGGCGGGCTCCACGAAGAACACCCGCGTGTCGTTGAGGCTGGTCGTCGCGAGG
>CAZCTS010000135.1:0-2587 GCA_964501635.1 uncultured Oscillospiraceae bacterium
GGCCTGGAGGTCCTTGGCGGCCTCGGTAATTCCCTGGATGATCTCCATGTTGTTCACATTGAACGCGCCCACGGCATAGTCGCTTTTCAAAGCCTTTGCAAACATTGATTTCGTCGTTACGAGTGCCATTTTCTCCTCCTTTAGGATCGCTACCGGGTCAGGATGTCCACGATGTCCTCCACCGTGGACCCGGCGGGGATTTTGAATGTCCCGGCCATCAGTTTGGTCTCGGCGTTCATCCGGGAGACCGTTGTAAGAAAAATTTCCGCGGATTCCACCAGCTTGGCTTCGTAGAGCAACAAAGCGATCTTCGACCCGGTGACCCCCGTGGGTACGGTAAACTTGACCTCTGTCTTTGTCGTGAAAACCTCGCTTGCGGTCGGCGTTTCTGCTTCGGGTTCCGTTTCCGGGACTTCCGCCTCCGTTCCCTCGGCCGGGTCGGTGACGATCTCCTCCGGGTTTTCGTTCATGTCTTCCACCTCGGCGGGCGTCAGGTCCAGATCCTCTAAATCTGAAGCCTCCTGGCTGTCACCCGCGTGGGCCTGGGCCAGATACTCCGGATAGTTCATGATGGTGCCGATCCGCCAAAAAATCAGGACCCCGGCGATGACCACGATCACCAGGGCTACGAACAGGTCGTTGTAGTCGTAGACCAGATCCTTGAGTTTGTTCATCAGTTTCCCCCCTTTTGAAATCCCTTTCCCCTTGAATTGCTTCTGCCTACAATTTATCATAAAACCCTCCGGCTTACTACTCGTATAAATAAAAATGTGGTATAATCATCAGGCTATGTTTGAGATAACTGTCACATCCAACGAAGACCGCCAGCGGCTGGACCGATTCCTGAAGAAATATCTTTCGGAAGCGCCGCTGTCCCTCATCTACCGGATGATAAGAAGAGACATCAAGGTGAACGGCCGTCGTGTTCCGGAGGAGACGATCCTTTCGGAAGGGGACGTGATCGCCTTTTATACGAGCCCCGAGCAGTTGGCGGCGCTGGCCAAAAAGAAGAAGCGCCCGCCGGTCAAGCGGCAGTTTACCATCGCCTACGAGGACGCTGACGTGATCGCGGTGGGCAAGCCCTTCGGGCTGCTGGTCCACGGGGATTCCACCGAGAAAAAGGATACGCTGGCCAACCAGGTCGTGGATTATCTGATCCGGGAGGGCAGCTATTCGCCCAGGACAGAGCGCGCGTTCACGCCTTCCCCGGTGCACCGGCTGGACCGCAACACCACGGGACTGGTGCTGTTCGGCAAGAACAGCCCGGCCCTGCGGACCCTGTCGGCCATGCTGCGGGAGAACGGCGTCCAGAAATTCTACCAGACCATCGTGGTGGGCGCCCTGGACAAAGAACTCCATTTGATCGGAAAACTGCACAAGGATCCCGCAGAGAACAAATCCCGGGTCTACGACGCAAGCGATGCCCGCGGAAAGACCATCGAGACCATCGTGCGGCCCCTCTACGCGTCCCGGGACTACAGCGTGGTGGAAGTGGAGCTGATCACCGGGCGAAGCCACCAGATCCGCGCCCATCTCCAGTCCGCGGGTTTTCCGCTGATCTGCGACGGCAAGTACGGATGGGCCTCGGCCAACAAGGCGCTGCAGGAGAAGATCTCCTGGTCCACCCAGCTCCTCCACGCCGCCCGGCTGGTGGTCGTGGAAGCCCCGCCGCCCCTGGCGCATTTGAACGGCCTGGAAATTTCCACGCCGGTGCCCGCATTTTGGAAAGAGATACAGCTTGCGCTGTTCGGTAAGGAGATATTGACCCATGGGCTTGAGTGAAAACGCGAAAGAGTGGATCAAGGATATCCTGGTCGCCGTGGTCGTAAGCTTTGTGATCCTTCAGTTTGTCAAGCCCACCATCGTGCGGGAGCATTCCATGGAGAACACGCTTCACGAAAACGACTATATCTTTGTCAGCCGCCAGGCCTACAGCCTGTTCGGAGAGCCCGATCAGGGCGACATCATCGTATTCCAGAGCGAGCTGAAAACCGAGAGCGGAGGGGAAAAGCTGCTGGTCAAGCGGATCATCGCTGTGCCCGGGGACACCATCGCCATCCAAGACGGCCAGGTGATCCTGAACGGCCAGCCTCTGGAAGAAAGCTACACCAAGGACGGCTATACCGCTTCGGAGATGGAAGAGATCACGGTGCCCGAGGGCTACCTGTTCGCCATGGGGGACAACCGGCAGAACAGCATGGACAGCCGGGACAGCCGGGTGGGGATGGTTCCCGTGGGATCCGTCATGGGCAAGGCCTTCTTCCGCCTTTACCCCTTCAGCCAGATCGGCGGACTGTATTGATCTCCTTTCAACAGCATCAACGGACTGAATCGACATGAGCATCATCAAATTGCTGGCCAACAACAAAAAAGCACGTCACGAGTATTTCTTCGAAGAGCTTTTCGAGGCGGGTATTGTATTGACCGGCACCGAGATCAAGTCCGTTCGGAACGGCGGGATCAACCTGCGGGATTCCTTCGCCCGCATCGACAACGGCGAAGTGTGGGTCCACAACATGCGCATCAGCCCCTACGAAATGGGCAACCGCTACAACACCGATCCTCTGCGGCCCAAGAAGCTGCTGCT
>CAZCTS010000136.1:0-2576 GCA_964501635.1 uncultured Oscillospiraceae bacterium
AAGCGACAACACGGCGCTCTTCAGCGTCTGGGAGAGTCAGAAGCGGCAGGGAACGCGTATCCTCACCAGCCAGGTGGAGCACCCTGCGGTTTTGCGCGCCTGCGAAAAGCTGGAGCGCATGGGCGCCCAGGTGGTCTACCTTCCCGTTGACCGTCAGGGGATCCTGGATCTGGACACCTTCCGCTAAAACCTGCGCGCGGGGACGGTTCTTGTGAGCCTGATGCACGTGAACAACGAGACCGGCGCGATCATGCCGATCGAAGAGGTGGGCAAAATCCTTCAGCAGAGCCAAATTCCGGCGGTTTTCCACAGCGATGCGGTCCAGTCCTTCGGAAAGACGGCGCTGGACGTGCGGGCATTGCCTCTGGATCTGATCAGCCTTTCGGCCCATAAAATACACGGTCCCAAGGGGATCGGCGCGCTTTATGTTCGGGAGGGGCGTTCCCTTCCGCCGTTTTTCCACGGCGGGGGGCAGGAGCGCGGCTTCCGCTCCGGCACGGAGAATGTGCCCGGCATCGCAGGATTCGCCGCCGCGGTGGAGGAGCAGTGGAGAGACCCCGCAGGCCGATGGGCAAAGATGGCCGCGGCAAAAAACCGTCTCAAAAGCCTGCTCCTGACGGAAATCCCCGACCTGTCGATCCACACGCCGGAAGAGAGCGTCCCTTCGGTTTTGAATGTCGGTTTTCTGGGATGCAAGGGAGAAGTGCTGCTGCACATGCTGGAACAAGCCGACATCTACGTGTCCACCGGCTCGGCCTGCTCCTCAAAAAAAAGCGGCAGCCACGTGCTGTCCGCCATGGGCTTGAGCAAGGAGCAGATCGAAGGAGCCCTACGCTTCAGCTTTTCGGAAGAAAACACGCCGGAGCAGATGGAGTATGTGGTGGAAGTTCTTAAAAAAGCGGTGGCGGGGCAGCGGCGTCTTCGGACTGCTTTTGCGGAAGGGAAGAATAGATGAACGATCAAGAGCAAATCTACATCGTCCGCTGCGGCGAAACATCGCTGAAAGGCCAGAACAAGCCTTATTTTGAGCGAATGCTCCAGCAGCGGATCCAGAAGGTCCTGAAGGACTACGGCGGCTGCCGGGCCGAGCGGCTCGACGGGCTCCTCTTTCTTCGCATTCCTCCAAGCGTCAGCCGGGAAGACCTGCTTCGGCGGGTGGGACGGGTGTTCGGCGTGGATTCGATCAGCCCCGCCCGGGAGGTGGATATCCAGGGCCTGAGCGACGAGGAAGCCGTGGAGAAAGTGGGCTTGGCCGCCGTGGAGTGGATGAGCCGAGTTGCGGAAGAGGGCCTCGCCCGGACTTTCAAGGTGGAGGCTAAACGGGTGGACAAGCGATTTTCCATCCAATCGCCCAGGATCGCCAGCATGATAGGAGGACGGATCCTTCGAGTCTGCAAAGGATTTACGGTGGATGTCCACGATCCGGACTGCGCCCTCCACACGGATTTCAGGCGAGGTGTCGCCCATATCTACGATGAGAAGATCTCCGGCTACGGAGGCCTGCCGCTGGGCACGAACGGAAAAGGTCTTGTGCTGCTCTCCGGCGGCATCGATTCCCCCGTAGCGGCGTTTTTGATGGCCCATCGAGGCATGCTGATCGAGGCGGTGCACTTTCATTCGTTTCCGTACACATCCCAGAGAGCCTGGGAAAAAGTCAAGGATCTGGGGGCCATCCTGACGCTTTATTGCGGAGGGATACGGATCCACAGCATCAACCTGCTGCCGGTGCAGGAGCAGATCGCCCAGAGATGTCCGCCGGAGGAGATGACGCTGCTGGTCCGCCGCTTCATGATGAAGATCGCCCAGATCATCGCCCGGGAGAATGGCTGCAGCATGCTCATCACCGGAGAGAATTTGGGGCAGGTGGCCAGCCAGACAGCCGACGCGCTCGTGGTCACGGACCAGGCGGTCAGCCTGCCGGTCATGCGTCCCCTGATCGCCATGGACAAGGCGGATATCATCCGGACCGCCCGCCAGATCGGCACCTTCGAGACGTCCATTCTTCCCTATGAGGACTGCTGTACGGTCTTTTTGCCCAAGCATCCCTGCACCCGGCCCAGGCTGCAGGACATCCTGGATTCGGAAGCGCTGCTGGACGAATCAGAGCTGATCGAACTGGCCTTAAAATCCGGTAAAATGACCATTCTGGACTCCAGAGAAGAATTGTAATTTCCCTCTTGCAAAAGCTTAGATTAAATGGTTTAATGGTGTTTGTGCGGTTTGTTATTTTATTATCAAACTGCGCGAACACTTTTTTAGCGCCGCGATGAGGACAGAGTGACGTCCGCGCAAAATATAGGGAGGACCGCAATGAACTTTCAACTGACCAAAGAGCAAGAATTTGTTAGGAAGATGGTGAGGGAATTCGCAGAGGCCGAAGTGGAGCCCATTGCCGCCGACATCGACAAGGAGCACAGGTTCCCGGTGGAAAACGTGGCGAAGATGGGCAAGCTGGGGCTGATGGGCGTTCCTTTTCCCAAGGAGTGGGGCGGAGCCGGCAGCAATCACGTCGCCTACGCCATCACGGTGGAAGAACTCTCCAGGGTCTGCGCGACCACCGGGGTCATCTGCTCCGC
>CAZCTS010000137.1:0-2442 GCA_964501635.1 uncultured Oscillospiraceae bacterium
AGCCGTGGGCGTTGGCGTTGTGGTAGAACATGTAGTCGCTGATCTTTTCCACCACGCGCCGGGGCACCTGGGTGCCCCCGGGGCCGTCCAGAAAAGCTGCCGGCAGGCCGTTGACCGTCTTGCACAGGCAGGGGAACTGCCCTCTTACATAGTCCAGGTCGAATTTGAATTGGCTCATTTCTATACCTCTCTGTAATTACACTGCCACCGATTTCAGCAGGGCCTTTCTGTTTCAATAGATCCGCTTGCGGCCAATGATCAGAACCCCGATGATCATGACCACCACGCTCAGCAGGATCACTCCGACATAGGCGTAGGGATGGTTCTGGTAGGGGAGCGCCACATTCATGCCGTAGAAGCTGGTGACGATGGTGGGCACGGCCATGACCAGCGTCAAAATCGCCAGAAATTTCATCACAATGTTCAAATTGTTGGAAATGATTGACGCAAAAGCATCCATGGTCCCGCCCAGAATGTTGGCGTAGATATCCGCCATGTCGATCGCCTGCTTGTTTTCGGTGATCACGTCTTCGAGAAGGTCCTCGTCCTCCTCGTATTTTTTGAGCACCTTGACCGTCACCTGACTTTCCTCGTCGTGGATTTTTTTCAGATAGGTCCGGAGCAATTTTTCAAAAACTCCCTCGTTGGAGCGCAGGGCGGTCGTAAAATAAACGAGGCTTTTCTCCAGGTTCAACAAATTGATCAGTTCTTCGTTCTTGGAGGATTTATGCAGATGCTGCTCGATCAGCGTTGACTTTTTGTCGATCTCCTTTAAGCAGCTCAGGAACAATCGGGCGTTGCCGTAAAGCAGCTGGAGCACGAAACGGGTCCGCTTTTGCGTGACGGGCGCGCTCTTCGTCTTGATAAACTGCTCGATCAGCATGCTTTTTTTGAGCGCGACGGTGATGATCACCTGTTCAGTGATGACAATGCCCAGGGGGATCGCGGTGTACGTGATCTGCGATGGATCCGGGGAAAGGTCAGGCATGCTGATCAGCACCAGCACCTGGTCGTCGTAGGCCTCTATTCTGGGCCTTTCCTCTTCGTCCAAAGGCGCCTTTAATAAGTCGATATCCGTATGGAATCGTTCACACAGGAGCTGCAATTCCTGTTCAGTGGGACTGGTGACGTCGATCCAAAGGTTTTGTTCTTGAAGGGAATCCACTTCGATGAGCGCATTCTCGACGGTTTTATAAATTTTCAGCATAGCTTGCCCCCTTTTCTGCGGCGGGCAACCGGGCTACTGAAGAGAAAACAGCGAGTCCGGCCGTCCTGCAGCGTTATGTAGTTTGATCATCGGCTGTATGTGACCAGGGCCACAACTGTCTTCCATTTTTTTCACCTCCTCAAGATTGAATTATATCCTTGCAATTTACCGATGTCTACCACATGAAGGGATTTTCCGTGCGCAAATCCTCGTTCTAAGATATAATACCTTTGACCGAAATGACTGCGGATTATGCAGGGCTTGAACTTTGATCGGAAAGAGGAAAACGATATGGAAAAAGAGAACTTTATAAGCCAGCTCAAGGAATGGAGGCAGCATCTCCACCGTCACCCGGAAAGCGCTTTCGAAGAAAAGTATACGGCGGAATATCTGGCGAAGGCGCTGGAAGACATGGGTCTGGAAGTCCACAAAAACATCGGGCAGACCGGCCTGGTGGCAAGTCTCACCGTAGGGACTGGGACGGGCGTGATCGGCCTGCGGGCGGACATGGACGCGATCAAGCTGCAGGAGCTGGGGCAGCATCCCCACACGTCGCAAAATGAGGGGACCATGCACGCCTGCGGCCACGACGGCCACATGGCCGCGCTGCTGGGGGCGGCCCGGCTGCTCTCGGAGCGGAAGAATTTCAACGGGACCGTCCGCTTTATTTTCCAGCCGGCGGAGGAACCGGGCAAGGGCGCCCGGGCGATGATGGAGGATGGACTGTTCGAACGCTTCCCCGTGGACGAGATCTACGGAGCCCACAACATGCCCCAATATCCGGCCGGCTCTCTTGCCACAAGGGTCGGCGGCATCATGGCCAGCGAGGACAATTTCGTGATCCGCATCAAGGGAAAGGGCTTCCATGCCTCGGCGCCCCATCTTGGGGTCGATCCTCTGGTGGCGGCGGGGGAGGTTTTGCTGGCGCTGCAGACCGTGGTCGCCCGCAACGTAAACCCCACAGACACGGCGGTGGTCTCCTGCACGGAGATCCACAGCGACGGGGTCCGCAATGCCGTGCCCAGCAACGTGGAGATCAAGGGCGATACCCGAAGCTTTACGCCGCAGGTCCAGCAACTGATCGAAAACAGGATGAAGGCCCTGTGCGAAAACATCTGCAGGGCCCATGGCGCGGAATGCCAGTTCGAATACACCCACGAGTTTTCCCCGACCTACAATTGGGAAAAGCCCGTGGAGATCGCTGTTCAGGCCGCAAAGAATCTGCTGGGCGCGGA
>CAZCTS010000138.1:0-2442 GCA_964501635.1 uncultured Oscillospiraceae bacterium
GGGAAGCCATGGAGGCGATCTCCTCCACTGCGTCCTTCGCAAAGTCCACGTTGACGCCTTCGGTTTCCAGGAGCAGCTTGTGCTGCTTGAGCAGGGCGTTGTCCGGCTCGGTCAGGATCCTGACAAAATCCTCTTTCGTGAGATTTTCCAGCTCCACCCGGATGGGAAAGCGGCCCTGGAGTTCCGGAATAAGGTCTGTGGGTTTGGAAATATGGAAGGCGCCGGCGCCGATAAACAGCACGTGGTCGGTCTTGACCGGACCGTGCTTCGTGTTGACCACGGTGCCCTCCACGATGGGCAGGATGTCCCGCTGGACGCCCTCCCGGGACACATCGGCCCCGCTTCGATAGCCGGATCCGGATGTGATCTTGTCGATCTCGTCGATAAAAATGATGCCGTTCTGCTCGCAGTTCTCCACTGCCTCCGTGGTCACCTGGTCCATGTCGATCAGATTCTGGGCTTCCTGCTCCGTGAGGATCTTGCGGGCGTCTTTGACCTTCAGGTTCTTCTTTTTCTTCTTCTGGGGCATCATGTCCCCGAATATGCTGCCCAGGGAGATGCTCCCGCCTTGGTTCATGTCCAGGTTGTTGTCCTTGTGCGTCTCCGCGATTTCGATCTCGATGTATTGCTCCTCCAGAAGGCCGTCCTTCAGCTGTTGACGGACCTGCTCCCGGGCCAGCTCGACCTCTCCCTCGGGGGCTTCCTTCTCACTCTCCGCCGGAGCGCCGCGCCCGGCCTGTCCGCCGTTGTAGGCGTTGCCGATGATAAAATCAAAGGGGCCCCGCACACCCTGAGCGGCTGGCTTTTTCTTTTTCCCGGGGATGATCGCCTCGATGATCTTTTCTTCGGCCACTTCCTTCGCCACCGCGTATTTTTCGTCCATATGCTTCTGCTTTGTCACCCGGACCGACGCTTCCATCAGGTCCCGGACCATGGAATCCACGTCCCGGCCCACGTAGCCCACCTCGGTGAATTTGGTGGCCTCGACCTTTACAAAGGGCGCGTCCATCAGCTTGGCCAGCCGCCTGGCGATCTCGGTCTTGCCCACGCCGGTGGGTCCGATCATCAGAATGTTTTTGGGTGTCACTTCCTCCCGCATCTCGTCGGACAGCTTGCTCCTCCGGTACCGGTTGCGCAGCGCCACCGCCACGGAACGCTTGGCCTTTTCCTGCCCGATGATATATTTATCCAATTCGGCGACGATCTCTTTAGGCGTCATATTGTACAGCGTATTCATGGATCCCCTTCCTGCCTACAGCTTTTCCACGGTGATGTGGTCGTTGGTGTACACGCAGATGCTGGAAGCGATGCGAAGCGCCTCCCGGACGATCTCCTCGGCGCTCATGTCCGTGTGCTCATACAGGGCGTGGGCCGCCGCATGGGCGTAGTTTCCCCCCGATCCGATGGCTACGAAGTTGGAGTCCGGCTCGATCACTTCGCCGTTTCCGGAGATCAGCAGGATGGTCTCCCGGTCCGCGGCGATCATCAACGCTTCCAGATTCCGCATGGCCCGGTCGGAGCGCCACAGCTGGGCCAGGGCCACGGCGGCCCTTTTCAGGTTGCCCCCGTGCTCTTCCAGCTTTTTTTCGAATTTGTCCGTCAGGGAAAACGCGTCGGAGACCGAACCGGCAAACCCGGTGATCACGGTATTCTTATAGATTTTCCTGACTTTTTTCGCCGTGTGCTTCATGACGGCGTTCTGCCCCATGGTCACCTGGCCGTCTCCGCCGATGCAGATGTCCTGATCGCTCCGTCGGACCACCACGATGGTCGTTGCGTGAAATTGTTCCATTTTTCTCTCCCTATCCCTGTAATTGTCCTATTCCGTGTACTTGCACTCCGGATTGGAACATTTGAATTTTTTTGTTTTGGCTCCGCTCTTTTCCACCAGCAGGCTGCCGCATTCCGGGCAGGCCTTGTTCACCGGCTTGTCCCAATACACCTGCTGGCAGTCCGGATAACCGCTGCAGCCGTAAAACACTTTTCCCTTTTTGCTCTTGCGGACGATCAGATCCTTTCCGCAGGCTGGGCAGGCCACCCCCACCTTCTGCAGGATCGGTTTGGTGTTCTTGCAGTCCGGAAACCCTGTGCAGGCCAGGAAAGAACCGAAGCGGCCCTCCTTGATGGCCATGGGTTTGCCGCAGAGCTCGCAGATTTCGTCGCTGAGCACCGGCGCCAGCTGGACCTTTTCGATCTGGCTCTCGGCGGCTTCCAGCTGGGCTTTGAGGCTGCCGTTGTAAAGGTCCCCCACCACGGACTGCCAGGGCACCGATTTGGTCTCCACATCGTCCAGTTTGCCTTCCATATCGGCCGTAAAGTTTACGTCCGCGATCTCCTTGAAATAATCCTCCATGATCTTGGTGACCACAAAACCCAGATCCGTAGGCACCAGGCTCTTTTTTTCCCGCACCACGTAGCGCCGGTCCACCAGCGTGGAGACGA
>CAZCTS010000139.1:0-2410 GCA_964501635.1 uncultured Oscillospiraceae bacterium
CTCGTACTTGAGCTCGATCCCGGATCTTGCGATGATCTCGTCCGCAGTCTTGACGACGATGGCCTTAACAAAAGCCAGCTCTTTGCGGGCGCCGATCAGCGGGATCATGATCTCCGGGACCATTTTCCACTCCGGATGGGCTTTCTGCACGTTGATGGCGGCTTCGATCACGGCCTGGGTCTGCATCCGGGCGATCTCCGGATAGGTTACCGCCAGACGGCAGCCACGATGTCCCATCATGGGGTTGAATTCGTGGAGGGAGCTGATCACTTCCTTGATTTCCGAAACCGGCATTTTCATTTCTTCGGACAGCGCCTGGATATCGTCCTCTTCGGTAGGCAGGAATTCATGGAGAGGCGGGTCCAAATAACGGATCGTTACTGGGAAGCCCTTCATGGCCTCGTAAATGCCTTCGAAGTCCTTGCGCTGCATGGGCAGCAGCTTTGTCAGAGCTTTTTCTCTCTGCTCTGTGGTTCTGGAAAGGATCATTTCACGAACGGCTGCGATCCGGCTGGCCTCGAAGAACATGTGCTCTGTTCTGCACAGGCCGATGCCCTGGGCGCCGAACTCGATGGCCTTGGCCGCGTCTTCGGGCGTGTCTGCGTTGGTCCTGACCTTGATGAAGCGCAGGTCGTCGGCCCATTTCATCAGACGGTCGAAATCGCCGGAGATCGTGGCGGCGACGGTGTCGATGGCCTGTCCGTAAATTTTTCCGGTGGAACCGTCCAGGGAAATGAAGTCCCCTTCTCTGTATTCTTTTCCGCCGAGACGGAATTTCTTTTCTTTTTCGCTGATGACGATCTCGCCGCAGCCGGCCACACAGCAGGTTCCCATGCCTCTTGCGACCACCGCCGCGTGGGAGGTCATTCCGCCTCTGGCCGTCAGGATCCCCTTGGCGTAGTGCATGCCTTCGATGTCTTCGGGAGAGGTCTCCAGGCGCACCAGGATAACGGCTGCGCCTTTTTTGGCGGTCCACTCTGTGGCGGCTTCCGCCGTAAAGACCACCTGTCCGCAAGCGGCGCCCGGCGAAGCGGGCAAACCTTGTCCGATCACTTCTGCTTTTTTAAGAGCTTTGGGATCGAATTGGGGGTGCAGCAGCGCGTCCAGCTGCTTGGGATCGATCATCAGAACAGCCTCTTTTTCGGAGAGGACCCCTTCGTCCACCAGGTCGCAGGCGATCTTGAGGGCGGCAGCCGCCGTCCGCTTTCCGTTCCGGGTCTGCAGCATAAAGAGCTTTCCGTCCTCGATGGTGAACTCCATGTCCTGCATATCTCTGTAATGGGCTTCCAGCTTGTAGACGATGTCGTGGAATTCCTGATACACCGCCGGATTCGTTTCTTTCAGCTGGGCGATGGGCATGGGCGTGCGGATGCCCGCCACCACGTCTTCGCCCTGGGCGTTCATCAAAAACTCGCCGTAGAGCTGCTTTTCGCCTGTGGCCGGGCTTCTGGAAAAGGCTACGCCGGTGCCGGAGCTGTCGCCGGTGTTGCCGAAGACCATCTCCTGAACGTTCACCGCCGTGCCCCAGGAGGAGGGGATATCGTTGATGCGTCTGTAGTAGACGGCTCTGGGATTATCCCAGGAGCGGAAGACCGCCTCGATGGCGCCCATCAGCTGTTCCAGGGGATCTGTGGGGAATTCCTGACCTACCTTTGCCTTGTAGACCTCTTTGAATTGCCGGCCCAGCTCCTTCAGGTCCTCCGCGGTGAGCTCTGTATCCAGCTTGACGCCCCTTGCGCTCTTCATTTTATCGATGAGCTTTTCGAATTGTTCCTTGCCCGTCTCCTTGACCACGTCCGAATACATTTGAACAAAGCGCCGGTAGGAGTCGTAGGCGAATCGGGGATTCTGGGTTTTTTCGATGATGGTCTCCACCACCTGATCGTTCAGTCCCAGGTTCAGGATCGTGTCCATCATGCCGGGCATAGAGGCGCGGGCGCCGGAGCGGACCGAAACCAGCAAGGGATTCTGGGTGTCTCCGAACTTTTTCCCGGTCTCGGCTTCCAGTTTGTCCACATATTCCATGATCTCTTTTTGGAGCTCCGCAGAGATCGTTTGCCCGTCTTTGTAATACTGGGTGCAGGCTTCGGTGGTGATGGTGAATCCCCGGGGCACCGGCATGCCCAGGTTGGTCATCTCTGCCAAGTTGGCGCCTTTGCCCCCCAGCAATTCCTTCATGCTTCCTTTGCCCTCTTTAAAATGATAGACGTATTTCATGATCCTTCTTCTCCTTTTCTTAATTAGAATTGCATTTTTTCCGTAATGTACTCTTTGATTTTTTCCAGGGGCAAGCGGATCTGCTCCATGGTATCCCGATCCCGGATCGTGGCGCAGCCATCTTCTTCTGTTTCAAAATCAACAGTGATGCAGAATGGCGTTCCGATCTCGTCCTGCCTGCGGTACCTTTTTC
>CAZCTS010000140.1:0-2391 GCA_964501635.1 uncultured Oscillospiraceae bacterium
AGGATGGCTTCTATGATGGTTCCGTTGACTCCTTCCATCGTCCCAACCGTTGGCAGGAAGCCGAGGGCTGCGGCTGGATCGAGCGTTACGGCACCCCTGAAGGCGTTGTCGGCAAGCCCACCCGGGCGGATCCTCGCCGCATCAAGCGCGCCGTGGCCGCCATCTGCGAGTATCTGACCTGCATGTGCGAGGATATCATCGAGCATTATCCCGCCGGCAAGGTACCCGATCCCACCAAGTTCTCTCTCCGTCCTTACGAGGAGATCGAGCCCTGTCTCCGGGAGCCCCTCAGCGAAGGCTGGAAGAGCGTGCATGAGCTGCCCAAGCGCGGCATTTTCTTCGACTAAGAGAATCACAAACCGGGCCTGTTCGGCGCCCCCCGCGCGTCTGCTGCGGACGGGCGCGCCGGGCAGGCCCGGTTCCCTTTTCGGACAAACAGATTTTGAGGAGAGGCTATGAACCGCATTTCACAGACCGTTCCCTATCAGTATGATACGGGATTTTCTCCCTATAAGGTTGGCCAGTTGGATAGGGCGCTGGAGGATCTGGAGCGCTACGGCTTCACCGGCGTGGAGTATGCCGTAGCTTACCCGGACCGGGTGGACGCGGAGGAAATGAACCGTAAGACCCAGCGGCATCATCTTGCGGTGACCACCCTTTCCACGGGACAGATATTTGGTTTGGAGGGGGCGCATTTCACCAGCGCGCACGCGGGTGAGCGGGCCATGGCCCAGGAGATTATCAACGGGCAGATCGATCTGAGCCGCCGCATTGGGGATCCTCCCGTCACTCTGGGATTGATTCGAGGCAGGTGCCAGGGGAAAGATAAGGAAGCGCTGTGGAAGCTGTTCCGGGAATCCGTACTGCCCTGTGTGGAGTATGCCGCCAGAAAGGGCGTCAGGCTCCAGATCGAGCCCATCTGCAAGGCGGAGACCGGCCTGATCAACAGCACCTCGGAGGGATTGCGCTTTTTGGAGGACTTGGGGAATCCGGCGCACGTGGGATTGCTGTACGACGTCTACCATTCCTATTTGGAGGACGGCGGCGCCGCCGGGCAGCTCAAGGCCATAGAACTGGCGGGAGGCCGTATCTTCAACGTGCATTTCGCGGACAGCAACCGCGGCCTGCCGGGGACCGGGGACATTGATTTCCCCGCTGTCTATCAGGCGATCCTCCACACCGGCTATCAGGGCGCCTTTGCGCTGGAAAACCAATGCGTGCCCAGCGCCGAATACGTACTGGAGAACTATGCCCGGGCCATGATGGCTGTCGTCAAGTAGCGTGGGAGGGCCTATTGGGGCAAGCCGGTGGTCCGGCCGCTTATTTTTTCAATCCATTCCGGCCAAGCCCCAACGCAGTCACTTTTTTAGAGGCGATCATATTCGCGCTTTTCCGCCGAGGAGAAAAGCGGCGGAGATAAAAATAGACATTAAAATCATCCTTACAGGAGGCGTTCAATCATGATTAACATCGGCATTATCGGCGCCGGCCGCATCGGACAGGTGCACGGCAAGAGCATCCTTACCGGCGTACCCGACGCCCGCATCAAGGCCATCGCGGATCCCTACCTCAGCGCCCAGGCCAAAGCTTGGGCCGAGTCGGCAGGCATTCCCATCATCTCCCTGGATTACCACGATATTCTCAACGATCCCGAAATCGACGCGGTGCTGATCTGCTCCTCCACCGATACCCACGCGCCCATCTCCATGGAGGCGCTCAACGCTGGAAAGCATGTTTTCTGCGAAAAGCCCATCGATCTGTCTATCGCCCGGATCAACGAGGTAATCGCTGCCGTGAAGCGCACCGGAAAGAAGTACCAGGTGGGCTTCAACCGCCGTTTCGACCACAACTTTAAAGCTGTCCGAAACGCCGTCATGAGCGGCGAGGTTGGCGACGTTCAGGTTGTCCGGGTCTCCTCCAGGGATCCCGAGCCCCCGCCGGTAGCCTATGTCAAGATCAGCGGCGGCATTTTCCTGGACATGATGATCCATGACATCGATATGGTCCGCTTCCTCTCCGGCCAGGAGGTGGAGGAGGTCTATGCCTCCGGCGCGGTGCTGGTGGACCCCGCTATCGGCGAGGCCGGGGACGTGGATACCGCCGTGCTCACATTGAAGCTGTCCAACGGCGCGCTGGCAGTCATCGACAACTCCCGCAAAGCTGTGTACGGCTACGATCAGCGTGCCGAGGTCTTTGGAAGCAAGGGCTGCGCGGCCATTGGAAACGACGCCGAGAGCAGCCTGACCCTCAGCACCGTGGACGGCGTCAATGGGCAAAAGCCCCTGTGGTTCTTCCTGCAACGGTATATGGCCGCCTATCAGGAGGAGATCAGGGAATTTGTGGACGCGATTGTCAATGACAAGCCTACGCCCACCACCGCCGAGGACGGGC
>CAZCTS010000141.1:0-2380 GCA_964501635.1 uncultured Oscillospiraceae bacterium
GTTTGGATGGAGACCTTCCACCAGCCCAGCCAGGCCTATTTGTCCAGAGGAGAATACGGGGCGGAGGTCTGCGTGCCCAGGATCCTGGAATTGCTGGACAAGTACAAGCTCACCGCCGGATTTTGCATTCCGGGGCACACCGCCGACTCCTATCCGGAGGTGTGCAAGGAGATCGTCGCCCGAGGCCACGAAGTGATGCACCACGGCTATGTCCACGAAGACCCCACGAACCTGAGCCTGGAAGCCGAGGAAACCATCCTGCTCAAAGGCTTCGAGGCGCTGGACCGGATCGGCGTGCGCCCCCTGGGCTACCGCTCTCCGGGCTTCGACCTGAGCGCCAACACGCTAAAGCTCCTGGAAAAGCACGGGATCCTCTACGACTCCAGCCTGATGGGCAACGACTTCTACCCTTACTATCCCAGAGTCTGCCAGGCCAACTTCGATCGGGGGAATGTCTACACAGAAACCTCCGGCGTGGTGGAGATGCCCGTCACCTGGTATTTGGACGACTTCCCCCACTTCGAATTCGTGGGCTCCCGGACCGGCATGAAGCCCCAGAGCCAGGTGTTCGAGATCTGGAAGACCTACTACGATTACGGCCTTGCCCACGCGCCGGGGGGCATGATGGCCATCACCATGCACCCCCAGGTGATCGGGAGGCCCCACCACATCACCATGCTGGAGGAGCTCATCCGCCACATGCTGGACAGCGGTGCCTGGGTCACCACCCTGAACCAGATCCATCAGAACACCACCTTTTAGCCCTCTTTAAACCCACGAAAAAAGGATGCGCCAATGGCGCATCCTTTTGGTTCCGTCGTTTCTATTCCTTGACGGCGGCGATCTGAGCCATCAGGTCCTCCACGACCTTGTTGTGCTCGGCGACTTCCTTGCACATGGCCGCGACCGCTTCGTCCAGCTCTTCTCCGGCGGTGAATTTTTCCATAAAGTGCCCGCCGATCTTCTGGAGCACTTCATCGATGGCGCCCTTTTCTTTGCTCACTTTGGCTTTCAGTTTGGTGATCTCCACCGCGTCGCCGGCCTTTTCCGTCACGTCCTTGGCCATGCTGCTCAGCTTATCTAAAAATGCCATATCGATCCCTCCTTGTAATTTGTCTCGCAAATTCAACGGTTCTATACTGGATTGTTGGCTCATTATATCGCAAATGCCCTGTCAAATGCAATGCCGCTGTGACTTATTCGAAAATATGCCCGGAGAACCTTTCTAAAATGCTTGCAGGAATCCTTCGATATTGGCCAGGACCTTGTCCGTGAGGCGCTCCAGGGCTTTGGTGGTGCCTCCTGCCCCGGGCGGGCCTTTGCGCACCGCGTTGGGGAACTCCAGGACGGAGGGATCCCCTGCGGCGCCCAGGGAATCGCAAAAGAAATAATGCTGAGGATCGGCGGCCAGCCAGCGCTTCAGGGCTTCCGCGTCGTGGCCGGGTCCGATGGAGGTGTTGAACAGCATTTTTCGGCCGCTCATCAGTTGAAATTCCGGCTCCTTGAGCAGGATCACATTCTTGTTCAGCCCCAGACAGATGATCTCGCTTTCCCGCAGCAGGTCGTGGAGCGCTTGGAAACGCATGCCCGCCGCTTCTTTTTCGGGCTTGACGCTTCTGGCGAAATAGGAGATTTTTGCGCCAAGCAACTGCAGCGCCTCTGCGATCATGCTTCCGGTGGTGCCCATGCCCACCATGCCCACTTTGATGTCTGTGAGCTCGTGGGGGTAGTCCGCCCATTTCAAGGGCCCGTAGCCGTGCAAGAGGCCGATGGCTTCGTGGAGCACGTATTCCACCACGCCGTTGTCCCCGTAGTCCCGCACGCCCGTGACCGTGATCCCCCGGGAGCGGGCGAAGGCGATGTCCACATTGGCCGCCTCTTCGGAATACAGGCTGCAGCACATGCCCACATAGCGGAGCTCCGGGCATTGGGCGAGCACTGAGGCAGGATAGGTGCTGGTGTAGCTGACCAGGGCGGCGTCCGCATCGCCGATCCGGCGGACGATCTCTTCTTCCGAGCCCGGAACATCCCGGTACAGGACCACCTGCTCCGCGATCTTGTCTAAGCGGTCGATGCCGTACTGCAGCAGTCCGGTGGGTTCTGTGACCACAAGCTTTCTGAACATAAGGCCTCCTGTTCTTAAAATAAGTGTTGTCATTTCAGTATATACCGGGGATTGTTGGGGGTCAATCGAAGGAAATCCGCAATATCCTGGATTCTATGCGGCGCTGTTGAAAAAGCCGATGCGCCTATGCTATATTGCAATGGAAGGCATTCATTTTACCGGCGGGGAAAAACCCTATCGGCCGGATCAACTGTATCGAGGAGGATATTATGAACCAGACCAAAATCACATCCGCCGGGGTGGCCCCCACCCGCT
>CAZCTS010000142.1:0-2320 GCA_964501635.1 uncultured Oscillospiraceae bacterium
CGAAAGCAATCAGACGGGGCTGCTGCTGTTTCCCACCAAAAAAGCCGGCGTCCTGATCGACAAGGACTACATCATGGCCTCCCTGGGCGTGCTGTCCAAAACCCATAGACCCGGGGCTGTCAGGCTTCTGGAAAAGAGCCTGGATATCGCGTTCCCGAAAAAACCGGCCCACGGAAAGAGCAAAAAACCCGCCTATCAAGCGGAGCTGGAGCGGCTGGGCCGGGAGCAACTGGAAAAGGAAAAGCAGGACGAAGAGATGCAAAAACACCTGGCCGAACACGGCTGGGCGCTCATAGACGGAGAATACAGGCCGATAGAGAAAAAGGAGTGACATGTCCCGCAAACACGTCTGGATCGCCATATTGTGCAACACCATATGGGGTTTCTCCAGCATTTACTGGCACCAGCTGGCCCACCTGGACGCGCTGCTGGTCCTCTACAGCAGGATCTTCTTCGCCGCCCTTGTGGCCGGAGCAATGGTCCTGTTCAGCCGCAAATGGACCGCGTTCAAAAAAGTGATAAGCGACCGGCAAACCATGAAATACATGGTCCCCGCAGCGTTTATCATCTCCTTCAACTGGGGCATGTACATCTGGGCCATGGGCCACGGACACTTGATCGACGCCAGCCTGGGCTATTTTCTGGCCCCCCTGATGGTCTTTGCGGTCTCCGTGCGCTTCTTCGGCGAAAAAGCCGACAAACTTCAGCGGGCGGCGATGTTCATCGCCCTGGCCGGCGTGGTGGTGTCCATCGCCATGTACCGGACAGTGCCGCTGATCGGCCTGGTCCTGGGCTTCAGTTTTACGGTCTATGGCACCCTTAAAAAACAGGTCAAGGTCTATCCGGCCGTCAGCATCTTTGTGGAAAGCGCCTTGCTGACACCCTTTGCCCTGACCCTCCTGGCCCTGACCATGAGGCCCCAGATCGCGGTGCTGACGGCTCCGGACATGGCTCTGCTTGCGGGCACCGGCCTCATGACGGCTGTTCCATTGGTACTCTATGCCAGCGCCGTCAACAATATCCCCTACATCACCTTGGGTTTTACCCAATATATCGCCCCCTGCATCACCGTGCTGGTGGGTTTGTCCTACGGAGAGGTTTTTTCGCCGGAAAAAGTAGTCCTGCTGGCGTTTATCCTGGTGGCCCTGGCGCTTTATTCCTATGCCGGGATCCGGGACGCCCGCCGGCTGAAAGAGGAGGTCTGACATGTACCCCCAACTGTTGATCGATCTTGGAAAACTGAACAAAAATCTGGAGGTCCTTTCCGCCATTGCCAAGGAAGGCGACTGTTCCCTGATGATCGTCACCAAAAGCTTTTGCGCGGATGAGCGCATCGTGGCTGAAATCCTGAAAAACGACAGCGTGGAGTACCTGGCGGATTCCAGGATCCAGAACCTGGCTTCCTATGTGGATCAAGCCCATACCGCAGGAAAGGAGACGGTCCTTCTCCGATTGCCCATGGCCTCGGAGATCGACGCGGTGGTGCGCTTCGCAGACCTCTCCCTGAACTCCGAGATCGAAACGGTCCGCCTGCTGGACCAGGCCGCGGCCCGACAGAACAAGACCCACAAGGTCCTGCTCATGATCGATCTGGGCGATCTGCGGGAGGGAATGTTCTATCAGGACGAAAAAGCCATCCTGGCCGTCTGCGACGAGATCCTGAAAATGCGGCACATCCAGCTCTTCGGCATCGGCACGAACCTGACTTGCTACGGCGCCATCATTCCCAAAGAGGACAATCTGGGGCAGCTGGTCCGGCTGGCGGAGCGCATCCAGAGCCGCTTTCGCACCACGCTGTCCATGGTTTCCGGCGGCAACAGCAGCTCGGTCTATTTGATCCCTCAGAAGAAACTGCCTTTGGGAATCAACAACCTGAGGCTGGGCGAATCTTTTATTCTGGGCAACGAAACCGCTTATACCAGCCGGATTCCGGGAACCTGCAACGACGCGGTCCTGCTGCGGGCCCAGATCATCGAGTGCAAAGAAAAGCCTTCCCTGCCCATCGGCGAAGTGGGGGTGGACGCCTTCGGCGAAGTGCCCCATTACGAAGACAAGGGCGTGATCACCCGGGCGATCCTGGCCGTGGGCAAGCAGGACACCAACCCCGACGGTCTGGCGCCTCAGGATCCGGCGGTGGAGATCCTGGGGGGCTCTTCGGACCACCTGCTGGTGAATGTCACAGGCGCGGGCTATCGTCTGAGCGACACCATGGATTTCAGACCGGATTACGGCGCGTTTTTAAAGCTGTTCACCAGCCCCTACGTGGAGCGAGTCTATCGATAGGACAAAGGAGATCATATGGTAAGCTACGAACAGGTCG
>CAZCTS010000143.1:0-2127 GCA_964501635.1 uncultured Oscillospiraceae bacterium
ACCGTCGGTGTAACGCACCTTTTCGATCCTCGAACCATCCCTATTCTTCCGCGTCTCTTTGTAATTCAGGCTCACTTTGTATCACCTCCCTTCATCTCCGCGTTCACAACCTATCCAGCGTCTCGTACAGCAACCCCGGCCGCTCGCCTTCTATGCACCCATGGCGGACACAATGCGTCCATGGCATGGCAGGCCGGCAACCTTCTTCTGCCATGCATCTTTATTCAGCTGGAACTCAGCCACGCGCTCCGGCGTCGGCCACTTGGGCTTCGTCATCTCGGTGAAGCCGATGAGCTGGAAGCCGACCTGGAAAGGGTCTACGAGAGTTTTCCAAGGCTCAAGGAGCGGGAAAAGCAGATGGCGGGCACCCTGTCCGGCGGCGAGCAGCAGATGCTGGCCACCGGGCGCGCCATGATGAGCAAGCCCAGGATGATCGTCATGGACGAGCCCTCCATGGGGCTTTCGCCCCTTCTGGTCAGGGAAGTGTTCCACATCATCGAAAAGATGCACGACAGCGGGATCACGGTGCTGCTTGTGGAACAGAACGCCAAGATGGCGCTGTCCATCGCGGACCGGGCCTATGTGCTGGAGACCGGCCGCATCGCCATGGAAGGACGGGCCGAGGAACTGCTGAACGACCCCAGGGTCAAAAAAGCGTATTTGGGAGCATAAGAAGACGGGCGCCTTGCGCCCGCCGCTTGCTTTTTGGCAGATATCGGTATAAGATGTTTTCGCGAAGGGCGTTCTGTCCTTCGAACTCCCCTATTTGAAGGTACAATCGATGAATAAAAAACCAAACGCGGCTTTGGGTCGTCTCCAAAGAAGGATGCTGATCGTTGTCATTCTGACGATTTCCCTTTGCCTTCCCGCCTTTGCCCAGACAGGCTTTGTGGACGTGGAAGACGCCTATTGGGGCGCTTCCTATATCCAGGACGCCGCCGGGGCCGGGATCATTCTGGGTTACCCCACTGCCGAGGAAGGCGTGTTTCGCTTCGATCCGGAAAAGCCCGTGAGCAAGCAGGAATCTCTGGCCATGATCTACCGGACGCTTCTGGGCGCCGGTCTTCTGCAGGAAGAGACGGATCGCTCCCAGGAGTACGCCCAGTTGCTGGCCGAGGCCGGCATTGCGGCATGGGCAGGATCTTTCGCCGCCTATGGTTTCCAATATGGCTATGTGCTCCCCGGCGATTTTCTGGCTTCCCGCGGACCTGCGGCGGCGCCTCGACAGCTGGTGGCCCAGTGGGCGGCCAAAGCCATGGGCTACGAGCTGGCGGCTGCTGCCATTTTGCCCTACGGCGACGGGGCAAGCATTTCCCCGGAGTCCTTTGCCTATGTGGATGCGCTTTACCGGAACCAGATCATGACCGGCGACAATAAAGGTGATCTGAACCCCCTGGCCGGCATCCGGCGGGTGGAATTTGCAGCGGTGTGCACGAGACTGCTGGCGGATGCCGGCAGCGACGCCCTGACGCCGCAGGCCGCCCGCAAGCTGCAGGACAGTCTGATCCTGCACAGCGGGAGGATCAAAAGCGTCCAGGAGGGCGGCCGGCGTTTTCTGCTGGAGAAAGCCGACGGCGGCACCTGGAGCGTCCAGCTGTCAGCCGATGCGTCGGTCATCCTGAACGGCCAGCAGATTTCTTTTGCAGACCTGTCATCCCTGGAGAGCCGCTTTGCCTCGGTCTCCTGCCTGACGGGCGCCGGCAGCCAGGTCCTGATCGAGACCGGCGTGCGGGTGCAGACCGGCTGGATCGAAGCCATTTCCTCGGAAGACGACTATGGCATCCTTACGCTTTCCATGGACAACGGACAGCAGGTCCGATACTGCTATGACGACAAGACTTTGGCCGATGTGGTGATCCGCAAAGGCGCCGAAGTTTCCCTGATCGCCGACGGCGCTTATGTGCTGGAGATCAAATAAGACGCCGGGCGTTCCGGAGGAAAGGATATCCATGGAGCTGGACATATTAAAAGAAAAAAAAGTGGCGGAGCTGCGGGAGATCGCGACAGCTTTGGGTGTGGCCGGCGCGGCCGGGATGAAAAAGAGGGAGATCCTGGAGCTCTTGACCCAGATGCATCTGGAGGCAACCCGGGCGCAGGAGCAAGCCGCTTCGGCAGCAGAAAGCCTTC
>CAZCTS010000144.1:0-2111 GCA_964501635.1 uncultured Oscillospiraceae bacterium
AGCCGGAAGACCGGTCTTTCAGAGAGTTGCGGGTGGTGGGATCGCAGCAGACACGAGTCCGGGGAATGGTCCCGCGAGGGCGGATGCAAACGGAAAGCGCCGGCAAGCGGCGCGGATCCCAGTAGTGTCCGACGGGAGCTTCGCCCGTTACCAAGGAAGCGCCCATCATCGTGGGCGGACCGAGTGGGCCTTCGGGCCAATCAGGGTGGTACCGCAGGAGAACAACTCTTGTCCCTATGCAAATAGAGGCAGGAGTTTTTTGTTTTCCGTCAACAATGCTGACCGGCACCCAATGCAATGGAAAGGAGAAAAGACATGGCGACTGTACCCTACAAAACCTATCTGACCGAACAGGAGATGCCCAGGCAGTGGTACAACATGCGCGCCGATATGCCCCGGCAGCACGACCCGCTCCTGAACCCCGGGACCCTGCAGCCGATCAAGGCGGAGGAACTCTATCCCGTTTTCGTCAAAAAGCTGGCGGACCTGGAACTGGACGCGGCCACCCGGTATATCGACATTCCGGACGAGGTGATCGACTTTTACCGCACCTTCCGGCCCTCTCCCCTGATCCGGGCCTACCATCTGGAGCGGATCCTGGGCACGCCGGCCAGGCTGTACTTTAAATTCGAGGGAAACAACACCTCCGGCAGCCACAAGCTGAACGCCGCCGCTGCCATGGCCTATTATGCCAAAGAGCAGGGGCTGACCAGCCTGACCACCGAGACCGGCGCCGGCCAGTGGGGCACCGCCCTGGCGGAAGCCGCCGCCTACTACGGGCTGGATCTGACGGTCTACATGGTCAAAGTCTCCTACAATCAGAAGCCCTTTCGCAAGGCGGTCATCCAGACCTTCGGCGCCTCGATCATTCCCAGCCCTTCGGACAGCACCGAAGTGGGAAAAGCCATTCTCGCCAAAGATCCCGACACAGGCGGCAGCCTGGGCTGCGCCATTTCCGAGGCCATCGAAGCCTCCCTGCGGGACGAAAACTGCCGCTACGCCCTGGGCTCCGTGCTCAACCAGGTCCTCCTGTTCCAGTCCATCGTGGGGCTGGAGAGCAAGATCGCCCTGGATAAATACGGCGAATATCCGGACATCGTGGTGGGCTGCGCCGGCGGCGGGTCCAACCTGGGCGGCCTGATGGCCCCCTTTGTTCAGGACAAACTGCTGGGCAAGGCAGACCCGCGCATCCTGGCTGTGGAGCCGGCCTCCTGCCCCTCCCTGACCCGCGGAAAATATGCCTACGACTTCTGCGACACCGGCCGTGTGACCCCGCTGGCGAAAATGTATACCCTGGGCAGCGGGTTCATTCCCTCGCCAAACCACGCCGGCGGCCTTCGCTACCACGGCATGTCGCCCATCCTTTCCAAACTCTATCACGACGGCCTGATGGAAGCCATGTCCGTGGAGCAGACCAAGGTCTTCGAAGCGGCGGTGCTCTTTGCGAAGGCGGAGCAGATCCTGCCGGCCCCCGAGTCCGCCCACGCCATCTACGGCGCCATCCAGGAAGCGCTCAAGTGCAAGGAGACAGGCCAGGCCAAGACGATCCTGGTGGGGCTCACCGGCACCGGCTACTTCGACATGCACGCCTACATGCAGTACAACGAGGGCACCATGAGCGACTACATCCCCACCGACGCGGATCTGCAGGCCGGCTTCGACGGTCTGCCGAAGGTGTAAAAGGGCCGGTGGTCAAGGCAAACGAAAATAATTCGGAAGCCAAGCCAAACAAAAAAGAATTTACAGAACCTTAACATTTCTCTTTGAAATTCCTTAACAATCCTGGGCTATGCTTATCTTGTAAACGAAAGCATGGATGGAAAACAAGGAGAATGGGATGAATAAGAGAAATAAATGGGGGATACTGTTTTTAGCGGCAATATTGGCCTTGGGCCTTTCAGCCTGCGGCGGTTCCAACGATGACGGCGATTCGGAGAAACTGACCGGCGACATCTCCATCGACGGCTCTTCCACCGTATTCCCCATCACCGAAGCCATCGCGGAAGAGTTCAACGCCGTCAATCCCAGGGTCCGCATCCCCGTGGGCGTGTCCGGGACCGGCGGCGGCTTCAAGAAGTTCATCGCCGGGGAGACCGACATCAGCAACGCCT
>CAZCTS010000145.1:0-2092 GCA_964501635.1 uncultured Oscillospiraceae bacterium
CTGGTATTCTGCATGCTCTGCTCGCTTCATCTGGCTTCTTACTCTCCATTCTCGATTACCGCATGGGATCAACTTCTTTACAAGCACTTCCCCTGTCGGGAACAATTTTTGAAAGGATTACGTCTAAAGGTTATCAAACATTTCAAGGAGGAGATCATCATGAAAAGAAATATGTTTATACTAAGTTTAGCCCTTATGCTCGTCGTTGGCGCCTTTGCAGGATCCTTCGCCGGCGCAGCCCCGGCCGCCTATGCTGAAACAGGAGCTCAGACCGCGAATTCCATCACCGTCAACGGCACCTCCAGCATTACTGTCACGCCGACCATCGCCTATGTCACCTTGGGCGTAGCCACCTTCCACAAGGACGTGGTCACCGCGCAAACCAGCAATGCAGAGAAAATGGACGCCGTCTACAAGGCTTTGTCCGCTCTGGGCATCCCAAAGGACAAAATCAAGACCGTTTCCTATCAAATCAATGCGCGTTACGACTATAAGGACAACATCAGCGTTCTTGCTGGCTACGATGTGCTCAATGCTGTTCAGGTGACGGTGACCGACCTGGCCAAGGTGAGCAAAGTGCTGGATATGACCGTCAAGCAGGGCATCAACCAGTCCAATTCCATTTCTTTCAGCATCACCGATGCGGAAAGGGATGCCACTTATTTGAAGGCTCTTGCCAACGCGGTAGCCAACGCCAAAGCAAAAGCCGGCGCCCTTGCCTCGGCCGCAGGCGTATCGATCGGCAAGCCCGCCCAGATCACCGAAAGTTCTTCGAGTGCAATCTATCCGCCGGTCTACGGCATGGGTGACTATGCGGCAAGAGCCGAAAGTGTGGCCACGCCGATCTCCGGGGGAGAATTAAAAGTCGAAGCCAGCGTGAACGTGGTTTACAACTACTAAATACCCGCATCCATAATCGTTGTGCCCGGGGGGAGCTGGAACATCGCATCGTCCACATTGCCGACGGCAAAGTTGAGGAATTCCACCACGACGGTGTCCGATCCGCTGGTGGTTTCGACCCTCAACGGCATTCCGGCTTCCTCCCAGATCCACATTTTACCCTTTCCGCCTTCGTAATCCGTTTCGTATACCAGGCACTCCTTGCCGTCGAAGGTTTCCCGCCCCGTGAGCAACATGGAATCGGCATCGGAATCCCTGAGATAATCCTGGGGAGAGGCGGTGTCCATGTCCGATTGGTCCAACGGCATCTGCACCGCATAGTTCACTTCGGGCTGGTATACATACATCATCCCTTCGTCCTTATTGATGATGGACAGGATGGGTTCGCCCCCTGCCGGGTTTTCCATCTCCGAGCGCATACTGCCGCCTTTTACCCACATTTTGTGCGTGATTTTTTCCCCGTTGGGCATGGTCAGCACATAGTCGTAGGAAAACCCTTCCGCACTCATGCCTTTGGCCACCAGTTCTTCCGCAGATACTTCCTCTTGCTCTGCTGCAGGCGGATCCGCCTCCTGGTCTTCTGCGCTTTCTTCCGGGGCGGCGCCTCCGCACCCTGCCATGGAGATGGACAACAGAATAACGAACAGTAACCCAAGCAAGCGGTTTTTCAAGAATCGGTTCATTTCTATTTCCTCCTTTCAGTGTAGCATTTATATATCGTAAGAATTGGCTAGCCTTCCTGTTGAATTTTCAATTACATTCTACTGCTTTCTGCGAGTATAGACAATAACGCTGTCAAAATCCTCTCCATCGCAGGGGAAACGAAAGCACCGAAACAATCGAAAAAGCTCTGATATTTCAGGGGAAAAGGAAAGAGCCGGAATTGTGTTACACAATTCCGGCTCCGATTCACACACAACATTAACGAGGGTCGAGCAGACGGTAGAGCATCTGCGCGATCTGGGCGCGGGTGGCCATGCCTTCCGGGGAAAGCATGCCGTTGCTGCCCTGAATCACTCCGTCACCGGCAAAATGCAGCATAGCCTCCTCCGCCCATGGGGCGATGGAAGAAGTATCGGTAAAGGATGCTGTTCCCTGTCCGCTCTTGCTCTCGGAAAGAACCTTCGCTTCCTTCAGAATGCCGTAGAGCAGTGTGCACAGCTCCTGCCGGGTGATTTCTCTTGAGGGCGCG
>CAZCTS010000146.1:0-1442 GCA_964501635.1 uncultured Oscillospiraceae bacterium
TTCCAGCTCCTGATACTTCCCGGCGCTGGAGCCATATTTCTTTTCGCTGGGGTGGATGCCCACGTCGTGGAGAATGGCGGCGGCTTCGAGGATGAACTGCGTCTCTTCGTCCAAATCCTCCAGGTTACCGATGGCGGCGGCATAGCCATGGACCTTGACCAGATGCTGGATCCGCATGGCGTCGCCCCGGTCGTAGCGGATCATGGCGGCGAGGAGGTGGGCGTTTTGCTTGTGCATGTCTGCTTGCCTTTCTATTTATTGCTTGTTTAATATTGTCTTTTCATTGTACCGCAATTTACTCGGCGATGAAAACAATTTCTGTCCCACTTGACGCAGGCCCTCCACCCGATATAATCATCTCTATGAGCTTATTAACTGTAGAAAACGTCACCCACGGCTTCGGGGCGCGGCGCATATTGGAAAACGCCTCTTTTCGTCTGTTGAAAGGAGAGCACATCGGCCTGATCGGGGCCAACGGGGAAGGAAAATCCACTTTCCTCAGAATTGTCACGGGCGAGCTTTCTCCCGACGAAGGCCGCGTAGAGTGGTCCAGACGGGTGACGGTAGGCTATCTGGATCAGCATTCTTCCCTGACGGACGGCCTGTCGATCCGGGAGGCGCTGCGGGAAGCCTTCCGGGGCATGTTCGACCTGGAACAGGAAATGCTGGCCCTCTACGAATCCATGGCCACCGCCACCGACGATCTGGAGACGCTGATGGAGGACGCGGGAGAGATCCAGCACATGCTGGAGCACAGCGGCTTTTACTCTTTGGACGCGAAGATCGAAGAGATCGCCAACGGCCTGGGCCTGGGCGGCATCGGCCTGGACAAGGACGTGGCGCTGCTCAGCGGCGGCCAGCGGACCAAGGTGCTGCTGACCAAACTCCTGCTGCAGGATCCTTCGATCCTGATCCTGGACGAGCCCACCAACCATCTGGATCCGGAGCAGATCGTCTGGCTTGCCCGCTACCTGACGGAGAACGAAAACAGCTTTATCCTTGTATCCCACGACATGACGTTTCTGAACAGCGTGGTCAACGTGATCTATCACGTGAATGACGGAGAGCTGACCCGCTATACGGGCAACTACGAAAAATTCAAAGAGATGCACCAGGTGAAGAAAAGCCAGGAGCTGAAGGCCTTCGAAAAGCAGCAGCAGGAAATCGGGCGCATGGAGGATTTCATCGCCCGCAACAAGGCCCGGGTCGCTACCCGGGGCATGGCCAACAGCCGGCAAAAAATGCTGGATAAAATGGACGTGTTGGAAAAGCCCAGGGAAAAACCCAAGCCCTCCTTTTTGTTCAAAGAAGCAAGGACCCCCAGCCGCTTTCTGGCCCAGGGGACGGATGTGGTGCTGGGATATCAGGAGCCGCTCACACGGCCCGTCACCTTCGCCCTGGAGCGGGGCCAGAAGATCGCCGTCCGTGGCACCAACGGCCTG
>CAZCTS010000146.1:1452-2086 GCA_964501635.1 uncultured Oscillospiraceae bacterium
GGTCGCCTGCATCGGGCCGGCCGGTGAGAACCTCGTGGTCTACGCGCTCATCCTGCACGACATCCAGAACACGGCTTCACGCAAAGTCGGAGCGGTGATGGGATCGAAGAACCTCAAAGCGATCGCCGTCCGCGGCACCAACGGCCTGGGAAAGACCACGCTGCTGCGCACCATTCTGGGCGAGATCCCTCCGCTTGCCGGAAAAATCCAGCTGGGCGAGTTTCTGGCGCCGGGCTATTTCCGCCAGGAAGAGGATCAGGACAGCGCCGAAACGGCCATGGAGAGCTTCTGGAAGGACTTCCCCTCCTACAGCAACGCCGAGGTGCGCTTCGCCCTGGCCAAATGCGGGCTGACCAATGAGCACATCACCAGCCAGATGAAAGTGCTCAGCGGCGGAGAAAACGCCAAGGTGCGCCTGGCGAAGCTGATGCAGCGGGAGGCCAACTGGCTGGTCCTGGACGAACCCACCAACCACCTGGATGTGGAAGCCAAAGAAGAATTAAAACGCGCCCTCATGGAATATAAGGGCGCGATCCTGCTGGTTTGTCATGAACCGGAGTTTTATGAAGGCTGGATCGACGACGTCTGGAATGTGGAAGACTGGACGCTGAAGATCGTGTAGGGATCATACTGT
>CAZCTS010000147.1:0-2081 GCA_964501635.1 uncultured Oscillospiraceae bacterium
ACCAAGAGGTTTGAGCTTCGGGCTTAATATCATTTGCAAATACAGTTTCAAATCTCGTTTTAGGCAGGCGAACCCATCTATCATCAATAATTTTTACAGTCCAATCTGGGTGAACCCGCTGATTATACTGAGACTTAAGAATGTTAAAATGACCTTCAAATCCTAAATCCATGCCACCGCATCCCGAAAATAGGGAGAGTAGACGTAAATTTCTATTTGATAATTTATCACCATAAGGCTTCAATGCATTTTCTGGTACTAGCCAGATTCCACTTTTCTTGACCGCTCCATCAATTCTAAGTTGTTGGCAATAATACTGTACCTGTCGCTCGCTAACGCCCCACTCTATCGATTTTTCCTGAATTGATACATAGTTCATGCTAAGTCCTTTCGTTGCGACGAAGTTACGCTTATATCATACTTCGTTTTCACGAAGAGGTCAAGCTGAATTTAGCATTTATCAATAACGCAATACATGCCGAATTTGTAGAAATGACACATAATGCTTATGCGTTAAGTATATGAAAACGTGATACAATTTAAAAATAAATAGTATTGCTGAATAGAACCTAATACCTTTTGAATGTACGCAAGGACTTTTAGTTAGTGAGCCAATGACACAAGTCGTCGCGGCCCTGATCTGGGACCAAAATAAATTCATGATCTGCCAGCGCCCGGCCCACAAGGCCCGGGCTTTGCTGTGGGAGTTTGTGGGCGGCAAGGTGGAGCCGGGCGAGACGAAAGAGGAGGCGCTGGTCCGGGAGTGCAGGGAAGAGCTGGCCGTCACCGTGGCGGTGGGAGAGATTTTCTGCGAGGTCGATCACATCTATCCGGATATTTCCGTGCATTTGACGTTGTTTTATGCTACGATTACAGAAGGAGAGCCGCAATTGCTGGAGCACCGGGATGTGCGGTGGATCGCCCCGTCGGAGATCCCGCAGTACAGCTTTTGTCCGGCGGATCAGGAGATATTGCTGCAGTTGAGCAGGAGGTGTCCATATGAATCCCATAAAACGAGCCCTTGATGCGTCCGATGACTATGCAAAGCAGTCCACCTGGATGGATTTTGCCCTTATAAAGACCTGTCTTTGCGCCCTGGGTGTAATGATCGGCGTCAGTGTGCCGAAAGAAAGCCGCAAGCCGGTGTTGGGCGTTGCCGCTGTTGCCTACGTCGCCACTTGCGCGGTCATCATGGCCAAATTCCTGCCCATATTGAAAGACCACATGGAAGAGGAATAGCAGGCCGTGCTTTGCCATAAGCGGCGCCACGATCTCCTATCATCTTTCGCAGTCTGGAGGAGAAAACCGTGGGAAAGAAAATAAATAGCACCCTGATCGTCACTACGCTGATCTGCCTGCTGCCGGCGATCCTGGCGCTGCTTCTCTACGACAAGCTGCCCGCAGAGATCGCCGTTCATTTTGATGCTGCGGGAGCGCCGGACAATTATCTGCCAAAGGCCCAGGCGGTGTTCGGCTTGCCGCTTTTCTTTGCCGGGATCAACCTGTTTACGCATTTTATGCTGGACCACGATCCGCGCAGGGAAAACACCCCTGCCGCGATGAGGCTGGTGGTCAAGTGGGCGGTGCCACTGATTTCGGTCGTCGTCATGGCGATCACGCTGTTTATGGCTTTGGGCGCCAAAGTCCCCGTCACCATGCTGGTGACAGGGCTCGTTGGGGTCGTGATCGTGGTTTGCGGATACTACCTGCCCAAGTGCAGGCGCAACTATACCGTGGGGATCAAGCTGCCCTGGACGCTGGACAGCGAAGAGAACTGGAACAAGACCCATCGCTTTGCGGGACCGGTTTGGGTGGTCGGCGGACTGCTGTTTATTGCGACTTCCTTTTTTGATGCGATGTATCTGGGGCTCGGCATTATTATTGCGCTTGTTGTCCTCCCGGCCGTCTACTCGTATCGTATATTCAGAAATCAACGAGATCTCTCCGATCATGATTGATGTGCCAGAAAACTTATAATCTGCAAATGTTTTCGATAGCATATAGCGGCAGATCGATCAAACCGTCTCCCTCGTGAAAATCCGCCATGGACGTCCGCACAGACATAGCCGGATCAAATTTTT
>CAZCTS010000148.1:0-1876 GCA_964501635.1 uncultured Oscillospiraceae bacterium
CTGGACAGCGGTATCCTGGCGTCCAGAAGCTCACAGGCGACGTCCACCAATTTCAGATTGGCCGCAATCAATTCACGGGTCTTTTTCATATGCCCGGGATACCAGTTGATCTGCTCCATGGTTTTTTCCTTTCTACAGGAAGAAAACAGGAGAACCGATCGATTCTCCTGCCGCTTGTTTACAGTTCCTTTTTGACTTTGATCTTCGCCGCTTTGCCGGTCCTCTGCCTCATATAGTTCAACTTGGCTTTTCTGACCGATCCCTTGCGGATCACTTCGATTTTGTCGACGCTGGGAGAATGGAGAGGAAATGTTTTTTCCACGCCCACTCCGGAAGCGATTCTGCGCACGGTGAACGTTTCGCCCAAACCTCCGTTTTGTCTTTTAAGAACAAATCCCTCGAAAACCTGAACTCTTTCCCGGGCGCCTTCTTTGATTTTGATGTAGACTTTTACGGTGTCGCCGATATTGAATACCGGAATGTCCGATTTGACAAAATCCTGTTCGATTGCCTTCATGATGTCCATGATCGTATCCTCCTTTCTTCTTAGACGTTCTTGTTATCCAAGCGCGGCATCTGCCTGTGCAGAGCGCTCTAACAGAGGACCGTCCGTAATACGCAAGATGTATCTTACCATAGGAAAATCCATGACGCAAGCGTTTTATGCTGAAAATAAAGCTTCCGCACCGCGCTAGGCCCTGGGATGCGTTTTGTCGTACACATCCATGATCCGGTTCTTGGTGACCGACATGAATATTTGCGTCGCCGCGATGTCTTCATGGCCTAAAAGTTCCTGGAGCGATTTGAGATCTGCCCCGTTCTGGATCATGTGGGCCGCAAAGGAGTTGCGCAGGATCTGAGGAGACAGCTTGCCTTCCAGACCCACCCGGGAAGCATACTCCTTCAATATTTTCCAGACGCCTTGCCTGGAGATCTGCTCGCCGAGATAGTTGAGAAAGAGCGCGCCTGGATCTTTGCGGTCTCGAAGGAGCGCTTTCCTACCATCGTACACATACACTTCCAAGGCGGCCCGGGCGGGCCGGCCCACGGGGATGACCCGGGCTTTTCCGTGCTCGCCGCTGCAGGTGATGAACCCGATGCGCAGGTTCAGATCCGACAGGCTGGCCGTGGCGATCTCCGAAACCCGCATGCCGGACGCATACATCAATTCCAGCAGCGCCCGGTCTCTGATCCCTTTCGGGCTTGCGTCGGGCAGTTCCAGCAACTGCTCCACTTCCTGGATCGAAAGATAGTCGACCTTCTTTCTGGGCAGCCGGGGGGACTTGATATTCAATGTGGGATCCTCTGCTATAACGCCTTTATGCATCAAAAAATGATAGAACGAACGGATGGACGCCAGCTTTCGATTGAGGGTCGCCCCGGAGCGACCAGAGCCTTTCAAGGTCAGGAGATAGGCCACGACATCCGCGTTGGTGGCCTCCTCCACATCCTTTCCTTTTTTTTCGCTCAAATAGGATAAGAATTCCTTAAGGTCGCCGGAATAGGCGCTCAGGGATGTGGCAGCCATGGATTTTTCCTGAGACAGATAGTCGAGGAAGGGCTGATAATACTCCATATATTCCTCCTTCGTTCAAACTGACGGAATGCATATTATGTATACTTTTAGATCCATGCGATCTAAGGCTCAATATCCGAATTCCCTGGCGATCAGCAGGATCCCCACGATGGTCTTTGCATCCACGATCTCCCCGCGTTCCACCATCGCTACCAAAGTTGGGATATCCATCTCGAAGAGATCGATGGCTTCGTTGTCGTCAAAATCCGTCTCGCCCTGGGTGGTGGTCGAAGCGCGGAAAATCTCGATGACTTCGTTGTTGTATCCGATGGTCCCGTAGAATCGGGCGATCCGGTGAAA
>CAZCTS010000149.1:0-1871 GCA_964501635.1 uncultured Oscillospiraceae bacterium
ATGTAGTACGCCACCGACTCCACATACCGGTCCACCGGGATGCGCTCGTTGGGCGTGCATTCTCCGAATTCCAGTTCCCCGTCCATCTCCGTGAGCGCGGCGCCCCAGACCGGCATTGAGATGTCCGTCGCTTGCTGGAAGAAGGCCGCGTCCGTGCCGCCGAACTGTTTGTACAGCACAGCCGGTTTCCCCGTGATCTCCTCGTAGGCTTCCGCCGCGGCCCGCACCACCGGAGAATCCTTGGGGACCTCCAGGAAGGGGCGGTCGTCGATGAAACGCATCTGGTAATCCATCCCGGGATCCCGGGCTTTCAAATCATCCAGCACCTCCGTGATCTCCCGGATCACTTCCTCGTTCGTCTCGCCGGGGAGCGTCCTCCGGTCGATGGTAAAGGTCGCCTGGTCCGCATGGACGTTGGCCACCGTGCCGGCATGCAGGGTCGTGACGCTCAGCGAGGGCGGTCCGTATTCCGGATCTTCCTTGTGCTTGATCACGGCGTCCCGAAAAGCGTACAGAGCAAGGATCGCTCTGTTTGCCTTTTCCAGCGCATCCATGGAGGGGTGGTGGTGCAGCGCATGGGCCGGCTCCGCGGTGTAGGTGAAAGCCAGATGCACGGTGCCGCTGTGTCCCAGGCGGATCCTGCCCCCCGTGGCTTCCGGGCAGATGCCGTAGTCTCCGTTCAGCAAACCCCGTTCCAGCAGCCAGCGGGTGCCCAGGTAGCTCTGGTTTTCTTCGTCGCACACAAAGTTCAGCAGGATGCTCCCCTTGGGATCAAAGCCCATCTCTTTGAGCAAACCTGTGGCCATCAGGATGGCGGCGTCGCCGCCCTTCATATCGCAGGTTCCACGGCCGTAAATGCAGCCGTCAACGATCTTCCCTGAAAAAGGTCCATAAAGACCGGGGTCTGCGTTAGGCGGAAATGTATCCATGTGCCCGTTGAAGATAAAGCGTTTCCCTGGCCGGCTCCCGAACCATTCGGCCAGAATATTGGGCCTATCCTTGGAAGCGCCCAGGATCTGGACATGGATGCCGAAGCTTTCGATCCAGTCTGAAAAGACCTTGCTCACCGCAAGCTCATCCCCCGTGACCGAGGGGACCTGAAGCATCTGGACCAGGCAGTCGATGATTCGCGCGCGGTTGGCGTTCACATAATTGTTGATCTCTTTTGCCGTAAACATGGGCTCCCTCCATAAAGTCTGTTTTGCTTGTCACGCAACTTAAGTATAGAGAAATTGATCAGAACAATCAACAGCCGGGGGCCTGCAGCTCCACCGGATTTGAACTTCTTCAATTAAGGGTCTATAATGTAGAAAATGCAGGATAATAAGAGCTGAACAACAAGGGGATCAGATAAATGAAATTTGTGAGCCCGCTCCTCGCAGTAGCCGACCTGGAAAAGTCAAAGCGCTTTTACTTCGACGTGCTTGGGCTGGAAGTGGTAAACGATTTTGGCGCGAATGTGGTCCTGACCGGCGGTGTCAACTTGCAGACAAAGGACACTTGGGCTGACTTTATTCAAAAGCAAAGCGATGAAATCGTCTTCGGCGGAAATGCGTCGGAGCTTTATTTTGACGAAGATGATTTTGATTCCTTTATCCAAAGCCTGGATCGCCTGCCGGACATTCGGTACCTGCATCGGGTGATCGAACATCCCTGGGGACAGAGAGCGGTTCGCTTTTACGACCCGGACAGGCATATCATCGAAGTGGGCGAAAACATCGAAATGGTGGTCAGGCGATTCTTGGACGGCGGACGATCCATCGAGGAAACTGCGGCAAGGATGGACGTGCCGGTCGATTTCATAAAATCATGTTTGGACCGAAGACCCCTGGTGAAAAACCTCACCATCAGAAACGAAACCGAAAAAGACT
>CAZCTS010000150.1:0-1861 GCA_964501635.1 uncultured Oscillospiraceae bacterium
TTTCCCGTTCAGAAAAAGCCGCTGGATCTTCCGCTCTTCCGGCGCGTTGCCCCGCTGGACTTCCGCGCCGCAGGTTTCCAAGGATTCCACGGAATGGGACTTGGAGGAACCCGTGGCTCCCCCGCAGCCGTCCCTGCCGGTCCGGCCGCCCAGCAGCAAGACCACGTCGCCGGGCTGAGGCTCCCTGCGAATCACATTGGCCGCCGGGGCGGCGCCGATCACGGCGCCGGCTTCCAGACGCTTGGCCACGAAGCCCGGGTGGTACCACTCGTCCACCCGGCCCGCCGGCACGCCGATCTGATTTCCGTAGGAGCTGTGGCCGGCGGCGGCGCTTTGCACCAGCTTGCGCTGGGGCAGCTTGCCCGGGATCGTGCTTTCCACAGGCTGCAGCGGATCCCCGGCGCCGCTGAGCCGCATGGCGCCGTACACATAAGCCCTGCCCGAAAGAGGATCCCGGATGGCCCCGCCGATGCAGGTGGCGGCGCCGCCGAAGGGTTCGATCTCCGTGGGATGATTGTGGGTCTCGTTCTTAAAGAAAAGCAGCCAGTCCTCTTTCTTTCCGTCCACCTCCACGTCGATGCGGACCGTGCAGGCGTTCACCTCTTCGGACTCGTCCAGCCGGTCCAGCATCCCCTTGCTTTTCAGGTATTTTGCGTTGACCGTGGCCAGATCCATCAGCGTCACCGGGCCGCTGCGGCCCAGCTCGGCGCGGAGCGCCAGGTATTCCTGATAGGTTGCCTGGGCCTCCCCGTCGAGAAATTCCGCTTTTTCGATGGCCGTATGGAAGGTGGTGTGGCGGCAGTGGTCCGACCAGTAGGTGTCCAGCACCCGGATCTCCGTCAGGCTGGGATCCCGGCCTTCCGTGCGGAAATAGTCCCGGCACATGCGCAGATCCTCCAGATCCATGGCCAGCCCGAAGGTTCCCAGAAATTCCGCCAGGCCCTCTTCTTCCAGGGCGCAAAATCCGTCCAGGATGGCCACCGGCGAGGGCGCCTCGTACACCCGTTCCAGTGTGTCCGGGGTCTCCAGAGAAGCCTCCCGGGATTCCACCGGGTTGATCACATGATCCTTGATCCGCTGCAGTTCTTCCGGCGATACTTCTCCGTAAAAGAGCCAGACTCTGGCGTGGCGGACCTGGGGCCGGTCGCCGCAGGACAGGATCTGGATGCACTGGGCCGCCGAATCGGCCCGCTGGTCGAACTGGCCCGGCAGAAATTCCACCGCGAAAACGGCGTCGAAATCCGCCGGCAGTTCTCCGGTGACCACATCCACCGGGGGCTCGGAGAAGACGGCGGTCTTGGAGCGCTCCAGGAGCGCCTCGTCGATGTGCTCCACGTCGTAGCGGTTGAGCATGCGGAGGGTCCGAATTCCTTTGATGCCCAGGAATTCCCGTATCTCCGACAGAAGACCCGCGGCTTCCAGAGCAAATTCCTTCTTTTTTTCCACATAGATTCGATAGACCATCACTGTTTTCCTCCTGCCAGCGCCTTTTTCCCGATATCGGTCCGGTAGTATGCATTTTCAAAATAGATCTGTTCCGTGGCCTCGTAGGCCTTGGCCATGGCCTGGGCCAGATCCGCTCCCGCTGCCGTCACGCCCAGCACCCGGCCGCCGGAGGTAAGGAGCTTTCCGTCTTCCAGCCGCACGCCCGCTGCGTAGACCTGGGCGGGAAGATCCGCCGGGATGTCGATCCGGAAGCCCGTCTCGTACTTCCCCGGATATCCCTTGGACGCCAGGATGACACAGCAGGAGCTTCCTTTGGAAAAGCGCACATCGGCCTTGGCGAGCGTTCCCCGGGACACGTGGATCATAATATCCAGCAGGTCGCTCTCCAGCAGGGGCAGCACCACCTGGGTCTCCG
>CAZCTS010000151.1:0-311 GCA_964501635.1 uncultured Oscillospiraceae bacterium
ACGATGCCCTTGCGGTGCAGGTCCCGGGACAGTATGATCTGGCCTTCGGTGATGTAGCCGGTCAGATCGGGGATGGGATGGGTCTTGTCGTCCTCGGGCATGGTCAGGATGGGGATCATGGTGATGGATCCCTTGTGCAGTTTTTTTCTGCCGGCTCTCTCGTAGAGGGTGGCCAGGTCCGTGTACATGTAGCCCGGGTAGCCCCGCCGCCCGGGGACTTCCTTTCTGGCCGCCGAGACTTCCCGAAGGGCTTCGGCGTAGTTGGTGATGTCCGTCAGGATGACCAGCACGTGCATGTCCTTCTCGAACGC
>CAZCTS010000151.1:321-1856 GCA_964501635.1 uncultured Oscillospiraceae bacterium
ATGGCCGGGTCGTTGGCCAGGTTGGTGAACAGGACTGTCCGGTCGATGGCGCCGGTTTTTTTGAAGTCGCTGATAAAGAAATCCGCTTCCTCGAAGGTGATGCCGATGGCGGCGAACACGACGGCGAAATTGCTCTGGCCGCCCAGCACCTTGGCTTGACGGGCGATCTGAGCCGCCAGGTTGGCGTGGGGCAGGCCGGAACCGGAAAATATGGGGAGCTTCTGGCCCCGGACCAGGGTGTTGAGGCCGTCGATGGCCGACACGCCGGTCTGAATGAACTCTGCGGGATAGTCTCTGGCCGCCGGATTCATGGGCAGTCCGTTGATGTCCAGGTATTTTTCGGGAATGATCTCCGGTCCGCCGTCCTTGGGCCGGCCCAGGCCGTCGAATACCCGTCCCAGCATATCCTCGGAAACGCCCAGCTCTATCCCTTTGCCCAGGAAACGGACCTTGGTCTCCGCCAGGTTGATCCCTGCGGCGCTTTCGAAGAGTTGGACCAGGGCGTTCGCCCCGTTGACTTCCAGGACCTTGCACTGTCTGATCTGACCGCTTGGCAGGATGATCTCGCCCAGTTCGTCGTAGGTGACACCTTCCACATCCTTGACGAGCATCAGGGGGCCTGCAACTTCTGAAATGCTTTTATATTCTCTAATCATTTGCGCTTCCCCCCTTGCTGATCAGATCCCGGACACCCTTTTCCAGTTCTTCGGCGATATGCTGGTAGTAGGCGCCCGTTTCTTCTTCCTTGACATACTTGTACCGGCCGATGGATTCCCGCACGGGGAGATGGATCAGCTCGCTGTAGCTGGCGCCTTGCTCGATGGCGTCCCGGCTCAGGTCATAAAATTCCATGATCAGCTTGAGCAGCATGTACTGCTTTTCCAGAGACGAGTAGGTGTCGATTTCGTGGAAGGCGTTCTGATGCAGGTAGTCCTCCCGGATGGACTTGCAGGCTTCCAGCTTGAGCCGGTCGGCGTAGGACAAGGCGTCCTGTCCCACCAGCTGGACGATCTCCTGGAGCTCCGCTTCCTCCTGGAGCAGGCGCATGGTGCTTTGCCGCAGGGCCGGGAAATCCTTGTTGACATGCTCCGCATACCAAGGCATCAGCCGGTCGATGTACAGCGAATAGCTGGTGAGCCAGTTGATGGCCGGGAAATGCCGGGCATAGGCCAGGGAGGAATCCAGGTTCCAGAACACTTTGACGATCCGCAGCGTGGCCTGGGAAACCGGTTCGGAGATATCTCCGCCCGGAGGCGACACGGCGCCGATGGCGGTCAGGGCGCCTTCCCGACCTTCAGAGCCCAGGGCGATCACGCGGCCGGCTCTTTCGTAGAACTGGGCCAGACGGGAGGCCAGGTAGGCCGGGTAGCCCTCTTCACCGGGCATCTCTTCCAGCCGGCCGGACATTTCCCGAAGGGCTTCCGCCCAGCGAGAGGTGGAGTCGGCCATCAGGGCTACGGAATAGCCCATGTCCCGGAAGTACTCGGCGATGGTGATGCCGGTGTATATGGAGGCTTCCCGGGCTGCCACAGGCA
>CAZCTS010000152.1:0-1758 GCA_964501635.1 uncultured Oscillospiraceae bacterium
CGGGGCGGATGCCATCAGCCTGAGCCACACGGCCGGGTTCGATGCGATCCAGGGGGACGGCGTCTATATCGAGGTGGAAAGCAAAGTGCTGTCCGGGACCAGCGACTACAGCCTGACGCTCACCTCCTCCGACAGCGACATCACCGTGATTAGCGGCTCCACCGGCGTGTTTTCCGGCGGAACGGACCAAACCGCGACTTTTACCGTAAAAGTCGACAGGAAAGCTTCGGTGGGGGACCACACGCTCAAAGTCCAGGCCATCGCCGACGACGGGGCGGGCACCGTGATCAACGCCAGGGATATCACCCTGGATGTGGCCCGCAGCCAGGACAGCTTCTCCTCCCTGGGCGGCGCGGCCTTCGATGTGACCTATTCGGTGCCCGGGGGCGATGCCATGGCGGCGGGGCAAACCCAGCTTCTGCGGTTCTCTCTTTTCAACCGGGGCAACACGGCCATCAAGAACGCCCGGATCAGCCTGACCCTGCCGGAAGGCCTGACCATCGCCAGCGGAGCGGCTACGATCAACGCCGGCTATCTTTCCATCGGCAGCACCTATGTGGCCGAGTATCCCATCGCCGCGGACAGCGACCTGGAGAGCAAGAGTTATCCGGTAATTATACGGATCGCCGGCCTGAATTCCTCCAACAGCGAAGTCAGCCTGGAGGAGACCGTCTACGTGCCCGTGACGGGCACAGGGAGCTCGGGCCTGCTGGATCTGGAGATCACGAACATCAAAGCGCCGGAAAGCGTTTCGGCGGGCAGCGACTTTTCCTTCTCCTTCGACGTGGTCAACAAGGGGGCCTACGAGGCCCTGAACGTCAAAGCGGAGCTGAAGGTGCCCGAGGGCGTGTTCAACAAGACGAAAAACGTCTTCCTGATCAGCCGCCTGGCGGCGGGGGCGTCCCAGACCTGCACGGTAACCTTGAACGCCCGGGAGGGCGGCGCCTACGCCCTCTTTGAGATCAAGGCGGGGGCCGCCGACGGCAGCCAGACCGTGTCCCAGTACGGCGGCACCATGGTCCAGGGCGGGACCGGCGGCGCGGGCAGCCATCCCCAGCTGATGGTGTCGGCCTACGGCTACGGCGGCCAGCCCGTCCGGGCCGGCGCCGAATTCTTCCTGTCCCTGACCCTGAACAACACCAGCTCGGCCACCGCCCTGCAGAACATCAAGGTGACCGTCAACAGCGACGACAGCGCCTTCCTGCCCGTGGGCACCAGCAACGCCTTCTATGTGGCCTCCATCGCCGCGGGCAGCTCCGTCAGCCATCAGATGCGCCTGGCTGCGAAAAAGGACGCGGAGCAGCGGACCAGCACCGTCACCATCGCCATGAGCTACGAGGATACCGCCGGCGCGACCTATACGGCCAACGATGTCATCTCCATTCCGGTGATCCAGGAGACCCGGCTGGTGATCGACGACATCCTGGATCCGGGCTACCTGACAGCGGATCAGATGGGTTATCTGAACGTGAACTATTACAATATGGGCAAGACCCAGCTCTCCAACCTGCGGGTGAGCGCGGAGGGGGACTTTACCGTGGAGGGCTCCGCCACCATGTACGTGGGCAACATGGCCTCGGGCAAGAGCGACTATTATACTGTAAACTTCTATCCCAACGGCCCCGGCCCGCTGAACGGGAAAGTGACCTTTACCTTCGAGGACGCCGCCGGCGTCCAGCAGACCATCGTCAAGCCCTTTACCTTCCAGGTGGGGGAAGCTGTGGTCTGGGAGGAGGACCCCAACGCGCCCAAGCCCGA
>CAZCTS010000153.1:0-1683 GCA_964501635.1 uncultured Oscillospiraceae bacterium
GAGCCGGAAGATATTCAAACCGATCTACGACACCTTCGGCGGGAACCTGCGCATGATCATCACCGGCGCCGCCGGCATCGACCCGGCGGTTAGCAGAGGTTTTCAGGATTTCGGTTTTACGGTGCTGCAGGGCTACGGACTCACGGAAACCTCTCCGCTGGCAGCCGGTTCCCCCGACTTTGGGAACACTTACAAAAAAGCCGGCTCCTCCGGTCCTTGTGTGGCTTCCGGAGAGATCCGCATCGACGCGCCCGACGAGGACGGCATCGGCGAAATCCTCTACCGGGGCCCCAATCTGATGCTGGGCTACTACGAGCGCCCGGATCTGACGGCCCAATGCATCATCGACGGATGGTTCCACACAGGAGATCTGGGCTTTCTGGACGCGGAAGGGTGGGTCTACATTACAGGCAGAAAGAAGAATGTGATCGTCACCAAGACCGGAAAAAATATTTATCCGGAAGAAGTGGAGATCTACATGAATCGCAGCAAATATATCCATGAAAGCCTGGTGCACGGCGTTGAGCGGGAGGATGACACGGTGGTTTCCGCGCAGATCATGCCGGATTACGAAGTGATCTACGAAGAATTCGGCAACGATCTGAGCGAAGAGGAGATCAGGAAACTGATCAAGAACGCGATCGCCGAGATCAATGAGAAGTTGCCCATTTATAAGCGCGTCAGAGATTTTTCCATACGGGCCAACGATTTTGTGCGCACCACGACACACAAGATCAAGCGGCATAAGAACATTTAATGCAAGGGGCAAAGGGAAAGAGAAAGAGAACCAGGTTGTAATATGTCATGGGAATCCAGATTGGCGCAGGCGGCTTCGGCCTATGATTCGATCCTTTTGGGGATGGATATCGGATCGACCACAGCCAAGATCGTCATCGTGGATCAGGGGAAAATAGTCTGGCAAAAGTACGAGAGACATTTTTCGCAGGTCCGTCAAAAAGCAGTGGAATTAGTCAAAGAAGCGGCGCCCTTCCTGGAAGGGCGGCGTTTTTGTGCGGCCGTATCCGGGTCGGCCGGTCTTGGCCTTGCCCGGGCGGCCGGGCTTCCTTTTGTCCAGGAGGTTTTTGCCACCGGAGAAGTCGTGGAAGCTTTGGAGCCCAAAACCGATGTGGTGGTCGAGCTGGGCGGGGAAGACGCGAAGGTGATCTTCTTCCGGGGCGGCATGGACCAGCGGATGAACGGCACCTGCGCCGGCGGCACCGGGGCTTTCATCGACCAGATGGCCACGCTGCTTTCCGTGAGCATCCAGGAGCTGGACGAACTGAGCCTTCGCCATGAGCGCCTGTATCCGATCGCATCCCGCTGTGGCGTGTTTGCCAAGTCAGATATCCAGCCATTGCTCAACCAAGGGGCGAGAAAAGAAGATCTGGCGGCCAGCATTTTCCAGGCAGTGGTGGATCAGACCATTGCAGGTCTGGCTCAAGGGCGTAAAATTGCAGGCCGGGTAATGTTTTTAGGCGGACCGCTCCATTATTGCCAGGGGCTGCGGGACCGATTTAAGGAAAGCCTGGAGTTGTCCGGGCAGGACGCGGTGTTTCCGGAATACGGGCGATTTGCAGTGGCCCTGGGCGCGGCTTTCTATGCGGGCAAGCAAGGCGTCGCTTCGACCTACGACCAATGGGTCGGCCAACTGGTGGACACCACCTCGGAATTGTACGGGAAGGT
>CAZCTS010000154.1:0-1633 GCA_964501635.1 uncultured Oscillospiraceae bacterium
CGCATCCTTGATCATGCCGGGGTTGTTGCCCGGAACGAACATCATGCTTCTTCTGAGGCGCTTTCGTTCCATCACTTGGCCCCCCAATCATAATTCTGATCCTCTGCGGCGCGATAGGCGGCCGCGTGGACCCGTGCCCGGACCGTGCAGTCCAGGGCTCCTTTATCTACGGCATCCACAGCCGCGTGATCCACGTCCATCTCCGCCAAAGTCTGGCGGATCACCGCTTCGATCTGGCGGCCGAACTGCTGCATCACGCTGCTGGACAGGGCGATCTGTACCCCTCCGGTCTCCCTGGGCGCCACGGTCACCATAATATCGTTGGATTCCATGGTCCCCGCCGTGCCGGTCTTTACAAGTTTCATCACGAGCCTCCCTTGCGCGGCTTACATTTTTTCATCCAGATGTTTTTTGATTTCCGCAATAAACGCCTTCGTGGTCACGCTGACCGCTTTGCCCTCTTCCACCAGACCGATCAGGTCCTTGGTCATGATGCCGGAATGCAGCGTGTCGAAACAGGCCTCTTCCAGTTTATCGGCGAAAGCGCAAAGATCTTTCAGTCCGTCCATTTCCCCTCTCTTGCGCAGGGCGCCGCTCCAGGCGAAGATCGTGGCGATGGGGTTGGTGGAGGTCTCCTCGCCCTTCAGATGCTTGTAGTAGTGCTGGGTGACCGTTCCGTGGGCCGCTTCGTACTCGAACTTGCCGTCGGGGCTGCAGAGGACCGAGGTCATCATGGCCAGGGATCCGAACGCGGTGGAGATCATGTCGCTCATCACATCGCCGTCGTAGTTCTTGCAGGCCCAGATATATCCGCCTTCGCTGCGGATCACCCGCGCCACGGCGTCGTCGATCAGCGTGTAGAAATAGGTAAGCCCCATTTCCTGGAACTTGGCCTTGTAATCGGCTTCGAAAATCTCTTCAAAAATATGCTTAAAGGTCTGGTCGTATTTCTTGCTGATGGTGTCCTTTGTGGAGAACCAGAGGTCCTGCTTCGTGTTGATCGCATACTGGAAACAGGAATGGGCGAAGGAGCGGATGGAGCTGTCCTTGTTGAACATGCCCTGCAGGACGCCGGGGCATTCGAAATCGTAAATGGTCTCCCGGAACGTGGCGCCGTGGTCGCCGGTAAAGAGCAGCTCGGCTTTTCCCGTCTCCGGCACCCGGTATTCCGTGCCTTTGTACACGTCGCCGTAGGCGTGACGAGCCACAGTGATGGGCTTTTTCCAGTTCTTGACCACCGGCTTGATGGAATCGATCACGATGGGGGCCCGGAAGACCGTTCCGTCCAGAATGGAACGGATCGTTCCGTTGGGGCTTTTCCACATTTCGGTCAAATCATATTCCTTGACCCTCTGCGCGTTGGGGGTGATCGTGGCGCACTTGACCCCGACGCCGTACTTTCGGATGGCGTGGCCTGCGTCGTGGGTGACCTGATCCTTCGTTTGGTCCCGCACTTTAAGGCCCAGGTCGTAGTATTCCGTCTTCAGGTCGATATAGGGGGTCAGCAGTTCGTCTTTGATCGACTGCCAGATGATCCGGGTCATTTCGTCGCCGTCCATCTCCACCAGGGGAGTGGTCATTTGAATCTTGTCCATGGCTTTGTCCTCCATTAATGATGCGTTGAAATCCGGGC
>CAZCTS010000155.1:0-1604 GCA_964501635.1 uncultured Oscillospiraceae bacterium
CGCCTCAGGATATTTCCGCCATGATCCTGACCAAGCTGAAGACCGACGCGGAAAGCTATCTGGGCGAAAAGATCACGGAAGTGGTCATCACCGTCCCGGCTTACTTTTCCGACAGCCAAAAGCAGGCGACCAAGGACGCGGGCAAGATCGCGGGGCTGGATGTCAAGCGGATCATCAACGAACCCACGGCGGCAGCGCTGGCCTACGGGCTGGATAAAGATACGAGCCATCACAAGATCCTGGTCTACGACCTGGGCGGCGGCACCTTCGACGTGTCCATCCTGGAGCTGGGGGACGGTGTCTTCGAAGTGCTCTCCACCAACGGGGACACCAAGCTGGGCGGTGACGATTTCGACAATATCATCATGAATTTTATGGCCGACCAGTTCGCCAAGGAAAACGGCGTGGATCTGCGCAAAGACAGGATGGCGCTGCAGCGGCTCAAGGAAGCGGCGGAAAAAGCGAAGAAGGAGCTGTCAGCCTCCCAGAGCACCAACGTCAACCTGCCCTTTATCACCGTCAACGCCGAAGGTCCCCTGCATTTGAGCATGGACCTGACCCGGGCGAAGTTCGACCAGCTGACGGAGCATTTGGTTAAGCGGACCATCGAACCCATGAAAAAAGCCATGGCTGACGCCGGCGTCACCACCGCCGACATCGACAAGGTGATCCTGGTGGGCGGGTCCACCCGTATCCCGGCGGTTCAGGAAGCGGTCAAAAGCACCACAGGGAAAGAACCTTTCAAGGGGATCAACCCCGACGAGTGCGTCGCCATCGGCGCCGCCATCCAGGCAGGGGTCCTGACCGGCGAGGTCAAAGACGTGCTGCTTCTGGACGTGACGCCTCTGTCCCTGTCCATCGAGACCCTGGGCGGCGTGGCCACCCGGCTGATCGAGCGCAACACCACCATCCCCACCAAGAAGAGCCAGATCTTCTCCACTGCCGCCGACAACCAGAGCGCCGTGGACATCCACGTCATGCAGGGCGAACGGCAGATGGCCCAGGACAACATCACCCTGGGGAGATTCCAGCTGACCGGCATTCCGGCGGCTCCGCGGGGCGTTCCCCAGATCGAAGTCACCTTCGACATCGACGCCAACGGCATCGTAAACGTGAGCGCAAAGGACTTGGGCACCGGACGGCAGCAGAGCATTACGATCACCTCCTCCTCCAAACTTTCCGAGGACGAGATCAAGCAGAAGATCAAGGAGGCCGAAGAGTTTGCCGACGCGGACAAGCGGAAGAAGGAAGAAATCGAGACGCGCAACCAGGCCGAGACCCTGATCTACGAAACGGAAAAGAATCTCAAGCAACTGGAAGGCAAGCTCTCCGGGGACGAGGTGAGCAAGATCACCACCGCGAAGGAAGAACTGGCCAGGGTTTTGGAGAACGGCACGGTGGAGGAACTAAAGGCTAAAATCGAGGCGCTCACCAACGAATTCCATATCATGTCCACGAAGCTCTACGAGCAGGCTCAGGCCGCAGGGGCAGGAGCAGGCGCAGATTCGGCCCAGTCCGGCTTCGGCCAGGCCCCGTCGGGAGACGCTTCCGACAATGTGGTGGACGCAGACTTCGAAGTGGTCGACGACGAGAACAAAGACGAA
>CAZCTS010000156.1:0-1522 GCA_964501635.1 uncultured Oscillospiraceae bacterium
GCCCCCGTCTCCATCGCTTCCACCGCTTCGCCCATCACTTCCTTAAGAATTTTAAAGGCTTCTTCCCCCGTACAGTGCCCGGTGATCACCCTTCGGACCCCTGTATCCTTCAGTCTTTCCGCCAATGCCCGGACCTCGGCGGCAGGGGAATCAAAGAGATGGAAGCCCCCGATCATGGCCAGCACCGGTCTGCCGGGAAAAGCCGCCGTGGCTTCCCGAACGATCCCGTCGGCCCCGGCGTGGGAGCAGGAGTTGAAAATCACCAGTCCGTCGGAAGTGTCGAAGACCAGGCTCTGTTCGTGGGACAGGTCGTCGGGTCTCATGATACCGCCCGCTTCGACGAACATATGCGCTTTGAGGCCTGCAGAAGCCAGACCCGGCATGCTGTGGGGGATCAGATAGACCCCCTGGGCCAGCTTTTCCCTGCCGCGAACGGTTCGGATCCGCTGCTGCAGGGAATCCAGCAATCCCTTCCGGATCCCCTCGTAGACCCATTCCCTGTCCTGGAGGCCGTAACAGTTTTCCGAAACGCCCTCCCGGATATAAACAGGCGCGTCGCGGTTGATTTCGCAGAACACATCCATTCCGTCGGAGTGATCGTTGTGGGCGTGGGAGAGGACGGCTGCGTCCACCTTCGCCAGATCGATGCCCAGCCGCTGCGCATTCTCCGCAAAATTTCCAGAGGCTCCGCTGTCCAGCAGGTAGTTTCGGCCCCGGAATTCGATATGAAGGCTTAGGCCCCATTCGGCGATCAGATGAGGCGGCGCCGTGTTTTCGATCAGCACGGTCAATTTCATGGAACATTCCCCCAAAAGCAGAGCGGCAGGATGTGAACTCCCGCCGCCCCGACTCGATCGATGTTTGTGTTTAGACGTAGCCTTGCGCGGTCATCGCTTCGGCCACTTTCAGGAAGCCGGCGATGTTGGCGCCTGCCACCAGGTTGTATCCAAAGCCATATTCCTTGGAAGCCGCTGCAGCGCTGTCGTGGATGTTTTTCATGATGCTTTCCAGCTGCACGTAGACTTCTTCGCGGTTCATGGGCATTTTGCGGGCATTCTGGCTCATTTCGATGGCGGAGCAGGCCACGCCGCCGGCGTTGGCCGCCTTGGCCGGCCCGAAGAGCACGCCCGCGCTCTGGAACACCTGGATCCCTTCCGGCGTGGTCGGCATGTTCGCGCCTTCCCCGACGGCCACGCAGCCGTTCTTCACCAGCTTCCGGGCGTCCTTGCCCGTGAGCTCGTTCTGGGTGGCCGAAGGCATCGCGACGTCGCACGGAACGTCCCAGATGCTGCCGCCCTGGACGTACTTGGCGTGCTTGTGGTAATCGCAGTAGTCCTTGATCCGGCGGCGCTCCACTTCCTTGAGCGTCCGGATCGTCTCGAGGTTGAACCCCTTCTCGTCGACCACGTAGCCGTTGCTGTCGCTCATCGCGATGACCTTGCCGCCGAGCTGGATGATCTTCTCGAGCGCGTAGATGGCGACGTTGCCCGAGCCGGAGACGGCAACCGTCTTGCCTGCCAGC